>JBEKEH010000096.1:0-13745 GCA_050013935.1 Gaiellaceae bacterium
CGGCGAGACCGACGGCGCTCCCCTCCTGCTCGGCGAGCAGCACGATGCCGTCGCGGATGCGCCCCTCCAGCGCGGCGAGGTCGACCTCGGTGTCGCTCTCGCGCCAGTCGGCGTCCGGGACCTCGCCCTCGAACTCGAGCCAGAGCTCGCGAACGAGCGGCAGATCGTCGGCAGTCACAGGGCGGATCACGGGACGCGTTGTGCGAGCAGGAGATAGTGGGCAGTGAGGTTCTCGAACGGATGGAAGCGGGCGCCTGCCTCCCGCACGTCGAGCCCACGATAGAGCGCGGCGACCGCCTTCCGCAGCGCCAGGTCTCCCCACGGCCACGCGTGCGGCCGCGCGAGGTGACGCGCCAGGAACCAGTCCGCCGTCCACTCGCCGAGCCCGCGCAGCCCGGTCAGGCGCCCCTTCACCTCCGCGTCCGGGAGCGTTGCGAGGGCGTCGAGATCGAGGTCGGCGCGTGCGAGCCCGACGACGTACTCCGCCTTGCGGCGCGAGAAGCCCAGCGCGACGAGCTCCTCCTCGCGCACGCCGGCGAGGCGCTCACGCGTCGGGAACGCCCAGACCTCGCCGACGCATTCCCCGAAGCGCTCGATCAACCGGTTGCGGATCGCGAACGCCGAGAAGAGCGACACCTGCTGCGCCGTGATCGAGCCGACGAGCATCTCGAACGGATCCGGCGTCAGCGGCGGCCGGAAGCCGGCCAGCCGCGGCACGATCGCGGCGAGCACGTCGTCCGCCGCCGACCAGGCGCAGAACGAGTCGAGATCGAACGCCAGCCCGAGCAGGGAGCGCACGACCGGCTCCGTCCCGGCGTCGAGCGGCTCCACCTCGACGCCGCCGACCGCCGGCTCGATCCGCACCTCCCTTCCCGCGACGGCCCGGTGCAGCCCGCCCTCGTGCCAGAGGTTCGCCCGGTCGAGCCCGAACGCGCGAAAGCGCTCGGTGGTGAGCGCGAGGTCGAAGGGCTCCGGGACGGCGAGGAACGCCACGCCTGGACGCTAGTGGACGCGGCCACAAGTACGGTTGTGCGTCTGGCGGCCCGCAAACGCGGCGCATGCCGTTGTCCTCGGTCGGCCGCATACCTACGGGTATGCGGCCTCCCTGCGTCCTAGGCCTAACCGCCAGACACGAACGAACTTATGGCCGCGTCCACTAGCGGTGGATCCGCCGCCGGGCGGCGGCGGCAGACCCATCGCACCGGGAGGACTTAGCTCTTAGCCGTTGCCGCCGACCTGCTGGGTCAGCTGGCCGAGGCCCGCCGCAGCCTGGTCGAGTGAGGAGTCGCTGCTGCTGCTCGACGAGGAGGAGCCGGACGAGCCGCCGAGCCAGCCCTGCACCTTCTGCAGGAGCACCTGCACGCGCGCGTCGATCTTCTGCAGCCGCGCGATCCGCTTGTCCGCGTTCGCGCACGGGTCCTTCGCTGGAGGCGTCGTCGGTGTCGAGGCCGAAGAGCCTGAGCTCGACGTGGAGCCGGAGGCGCTGCAGGTCTGCCGGATCTTCGCGATCCGCGCCTGGACGTTCGTGTCGAGCTTCTGCAGCCGCTGCTCGACCCTCTGCGCGAAGTCGAGGCACTTCGGAGGAGCACCGTTCGCGTTCGAGCCGCAGTGCGTCGCGAGGCGCAACCCGGCGAGCCGGAGCTGCAGCCGCAGGATCTGGAAGCGCTGGGCGGGACTGCCGCCCTGCTGCGTCTGCGCCGCCGCCGCCTGGCCGGTCGCCGGCGGGGTGCCGCCGTCGTCGCCGAGCGCGACCGGCACGATCGCGAGGGCGAGGGCAACGAGGGCGAGGGGGATGAGCCGCTTCATCGTGGTTCCTTCCGTGCCTGGAGGGGAGGGTCGTCCTTACCTACAGCGTGCTCTCGCCCCGTAAGCGGCACCGCTGGGCGACGTAACGCCCGTGTAAATCGGGAACAGGCGGGGGAGCGGCCGTCGGAGCCGGACCGCTCCCCCGCTGTCAGCGCGTGCGCACCCGGAAGGGCACAACGGCCGAGACGGCCGTGCTCCCGTCCAGCGCGCGCGCGATCGCGACGACCTGGACGCGCTCGTTCTTGTGGAACTTCGCCGGATCGAGGAAGGCGCGGTACGGCGGCGACGTGTCGACATCGAGCCGCTGCCATGCGTGCGAGCCGGCCCGCAGAACGGCGAAGGAGACGCTTACCGGCTGGTTGCCCGGGACGGTGGCGGTGGCCGCCCACAGGTTGCTGAGGTCGTCGCCCTTGACGACGAGCTTCGGCGCGGCCGCACCGTGAGCGGGGATCGTCGACCCGGCCTCGAGCAGCAGTGCGCCGACCGCCGGCACCGTCACCGTCAGGGCGCCGCGCGCGTCGCTCGACACGGCGCCGCCCCCGCCGAGCAGCGGCATCCACGTGGAGGACAGCGTCGACGTGGTCGCGGTCACGCTCGCGGGAGCCGACCCGTTGTTGAAGAGCTCGAGGTACTCACGCTTCGTCGACGCGTCGATGCGGCTGATCGCGAGCAGCCCGCCCTTGGCGACGCGCACGATCGTCCAGCCGGTCGAGAGGGCGGGGTTCGCGTCACGCAGCGCGGCAAGTTGCTTCAGCTCGAGCTCGATCGGGTTGTCCGTCACGTCGAACGACGAGCCGGTGCCGATCGGCGGGCTGCCGATGCGCGGCTGCGTCTGCCAGTCCGGCACCTGGGTCGGGAACATGTCTTGGCGCGCGGCCTGGTCGCCGCCGGCGCCGACCATCCCGACCTCGTCGCCGTACAGGACCACCGGCGCGCCGCGCAGCAGGTAGAGCAGGTCGTAGCCGAGTAGCGTGTGCTGGAGCAGCGCGCTGCCGGTAAGGCCGCTGCCCTGCTGGGAGATCTCGAACGCGGCCCGGCCCATGTCGTGGTTGCCGAGAAAGGTCGGTGGCGTCGGATCGGCGCCGTCGGGCAGCCGGTAGTAGTCGTCGTCCTGCATGCGGTGGAGCACCGCCAGCGCGCTCGAGCCGCCCGAGGCGTAGCCGGTGACCGCGTCCTGGAACGGGAAGTCGAGCACGCTCGGCAGACCGCGGTCCCGGACGTACGTCGACTGCTCGATCGTGTCGGTGATCGGCACCTCGCCGAAGATCTGGAAGTCGTTCACGCCGACCGACTTCGCCGCCGCGAGCATCTTGGGGATCCAGAGCCGCCAGAAGCCGGCGTTGAGGTGGCGCGCCGTGTCGACGCGGAAGCCGTCGAGCTTGTACTTCGTGATCCAGTCGGAGTAGATCTGGATCAACCCGTTCACGACGACCGGCTTCTCCGTGAAGAGGTCGTCGAGCCCGTAGACGTCCCCCTGCTCATAGCAGCTCTGGCTACACGAGGAGAAGTCGACGTTGCCGCGGTCGTGGTAGTTCGTCACGTCGTTGAGCCACGCGGGCTTCTTCACGTCCGCGAGCCCGGGCAGCTCGAACGGAATCTCCGGCATGTACTTGGCGCTCATGCACGGGAACGTGCTCTTGCCGACGTACTTCGCCGGGTCGAAGACCTTGCCGTGGCAGTCGCGGTAGGGCGCGGTGCTGTACGTTCCGCCGCCCTCGAGCTGGATGATGTCGCCGGTGTGGTTGACGACGACGTCGAGGATCACCTTCATGCCGAGGCTGTGCGCGCACGAGACGAAGGCCGCGAAGTCGGCGTCCGTACCAAGGTGCGGGTCGACCTTCGTGAAGTCGACTCCCCAGTAGCCGTGGTAGCCGCCGGAGCTGCCCTGCGAGACCTGGTTGACGACGGCGGGCGTGATCCAGATCGCGTTGAAGCCGAGGTTCTTGATCCGCTCGAGCCCGTGCACGGGATCGGTGCAGCCACCGGTGAGTCCCTTGAAATCGCCGCCGTGCCACCACGCGGACGACGTCGGGTCGTAACCGGTGACGCCGCGTCCGCCGGACACGCCGCCGGTGTCGTTCGACGGGTCGCCGTTCGCATACCGGTCCGTCATGACGAAGTAGATGCGGTCGGTCGCAAGGGCGCTGTCCGCCCCGGGCAGCGCCAACTCTCCAAGCACGGCGCCCGACGGCGGCGCCGTTGCACCGGTTCCGGCTGCGCCGGCGGTCGCAACCGCCGCGCCTAGCGCAAGGGCGGCGACAGCCGCGCTTGCGCACGGCCTAGCGAAGCGGCTCACCGGTATCGCCGTCGAAGAAGTGCATCCGCGCGACGTCGACGGCCACCGGCACTTGCTCGCTGATGTGCAGCAGCACGTGGGCCGGAAACTGCGCGACGAGGTTCGGGCGTGACGCCACGACGCCCCCGGCGCTCGCCGCTTCCTCGCCCTCCTCCTCGTGACCTGTTTCGCGAATCGCCTGCGCGTCGATCCTGAAGTAGACGATCGACTCGCCGCCGAGCGCCTCGACGAGGTCGACCCGTGCGTCGAGGGTGGGCAGGTCCGGGCGCTCCGAGCTGGGATGGAGGCACTGGCTGCGGAGGCCGGCGATCACCGTCCGGCCGCCGTACGAGCGCAGCTTCGGGTACGCGCGCAGCGCCTCGTCCGGGACTGCGAGCTGCATGCTGCCGAGCCCGAGAGTGACGTCGCCGTTGACGGAGACGCTCGCCTCGAGCAGGTTCATCGGCGGCGTCCCGATGAAGCCGGCGACGAACAGGTTCGCAGGCGTGTCGTACAGTGTCTGCGGCTCGGCGACCTGCTGCAGCACGCCGTTCCGCATGACCGCGACGCGGTCACCCATGGTCATCGCCTCGACCTGGTCGTGCGTGACGTAGATCGTCGTCGTCCCGAGCTCGTGCTGGAGCTTGGCGATGTCGGAGCGCATCTGCACGCGCAGCTTCGCGTCGAGGTTCGAGAGCGGCTCGTCCATCAGGAACACCTGCGGCTGGCGCACGATCGCGCGGCCCATCGCGACGCGCTGCTTCTGGCCGCCGGACAGCTGCTTCGGCTTGCGGTCCAGGTAGGGCGTCAGGTCGAGCATCTGTGCCGCCCACGACACCCGACGGTTGATCTCATCCTTGTCCTCTTTCCGCAGCCGCAGCCCGAACGCGATGTTCTCGTACACCGAGAGGTGCGGGTAGAGCGCGTAGTTCTGGAAGACCATCGCGACGTCGCGCTCCTTCGGCGTCAGCTTGTTCACGACGCGCTCGCCGATGAACACCTCGCCGGCGGAGATCTCCTCCAGCCCCGCGACCATCCGCAGCGCGGTCGTCTTGCCGCAGCCCGACGGGCCGACGAGCACGAGGAACTCGCCGTCGCGGACCTCGAGCGAGAGGTCGTGGACAGCGTGGAAGCCGTTCTCGTAGATCTTCTCGACCTCGTTGAAGACGACGTCAGCCATTGCTGATCCTCCAGACGTGGAATGCGGGGCCGTCGGCGGGCAGGACGCCGTTGCGGGCGTCGTCACCGTACAGGGTCTCGAGCTGCGTGTAAGGGACGGTGATCGGGTCGTGCGGCGCGCGCGCCGCGAGACAGAGGAGCCGCTCGTCGCGAGTCTCGCGCAGGTACGCGAACGCGTCCTCGCCGACGTGGACGTAGCGGAGGCCGCCGTTCGCGAGGGCATCGCACGAGCGGCGGAGCGCGGCGAGCTCGCGATAGTGCGCGAGCAGCGTGCTGTCCCAGGACTCGGGGCGGTCCCACGGCATCGTGCGCCGTGCATCCTCACCCCACTCGCCCTCGAGGCCGATCTCGTCGCCCGCGAAGATCATCGGCACGCCGGGAGTCGTCATCTGCAGGCCGACACCGACGGCATGCCGCTCGCGCGGGTCTGCCACGGTGCGGAAGCGCGCCGTGTCGTGGCTGTCGAGCAGGGTCCACGAGTTGAGCACCGCGTCCCAGGGCACGCCGGCGCGGAACTCGCGCATCACCGAGACCGCCTCAGCACCGCCGTACGCGGGCGCCGGGGCGGACGTGAAGACGTCCTCGGTGATGCCGTCACCGCGCAGCCACCACCAGGCGGGACGCAGGAAGCCTGCGTAGTTCATCACTCCGTGCCAGCCCAGTCCGTCGAGGTCCCGGCGGAAGTCGTGGCCGTGCTCAGCGAGCAGGAGCCGGTCGCCCGCGAGCTCGCGTGCCCAGGCCGCGACCTCGTGGTTCAGGTCGACTCGCTTGTAGCGGCCGACCATGTTCGCGACGTCGATCCGCCAGCCGTCGAGACCCTCGTCGAGCCAGCGGCGCATCGCTGTGCCCATGCGGCGGCGCAGCTCCTGCGAGCTCCAGTTGAGCTTGGGCAGCGAGCGGACGCCGAGCCACGTCGCGTAACCGAGCGGCGGCGAGCCGTCGAAGTAGAACAGCTCGCGCTCGGGCGCCGCCGCGTCCGCCTCGGCGCGCAGGAACCAGTCGTGGCCGGCGCCGCAGTGGTTGAGGGTCAGGTCGCCGACGATGCGCATCCCACGCCCGTGCACCGCCTTGATCAGCGACGCGAGCGCCTCGTCGCCGCCGAGCAGCGGGTCGACTCGCTCGAAGCTGGACGCGTCGTAGCGGTGCGTGCTGCGCGCAGGGAAGAACGGCGTCAGGTAGAGGACGTTCGCGCCGAGCGACTCCACGTGGTCGAGGTGCTGCTCGATCCCCGGCAGGTCGCCGCCGAAGAGCTCGCGACCCGTGTTGCGCCCGCGGCCCTCGGGCAACCGGTCCCACTCCCGGCGCAGGACCCATTCCGGCGGCAGCACGCCTGCGGCGGCGCCCGTCGTCGCGAAGCGGTCGATGAAGATCTCGTACACGACCGAGGAGCGGTGCCAGGACGGCGCCGCACTCTCGAGCGTGAACGCGAAGTCGTCCGCGCCCGGACCCTCGTGCGGGAAGATCCCGCGCCCGTTCAGCCAGCCGTACCCGGTCTCGCCGCCCGTGAGCAGCCAGCGGTAGCGCACGACCGGGTTCGCCACCGGCAGCTCGGCGCGCCACCACGTCTCGCCTCCGACCTGCGCGTCGACGACGGCTTCCGCCGTGCGCGGCTCGCCGTCGAACACGTAGCGGAGCAGCACCCGATCGGCGGCGCCGCGCAGCGCGCGCATGCGCAGGACGGCCTTACCACCGAGCTCGCCGGGCCGCTCGACCACGTACAGCTCCGAGCCGTCGTGGTGCGGCTCGACGAGCGCCGCCGCGCTCGCCTCTTCCAGTCGCGTGAGGGTCATCCCTTGACGGAGCCCTGCGTCAGCCCGCCGACGATGAAGCGCCGAAGCGACATGAAGAGGATCGAGGCCGGGATGGCGGCGATGAGCGCGCCTGCGGCAAACGGCCCCCAGCGCTGCCCGTACTGCTGGTCGATGAAGCCGCGCATGCCCACCGGCAGCGTGAAGTGCTGCATCGTCTGGAGGATCGCGCTGGCGATGACGTACTCGTTCAGGGTGGAGATGAAGGAGATGAGCCCGACGACAGCGAGGACAGGCGCGGCGAGGGGCAGCACGACTCCCCAGAAGATCTGGGCCGGGGTCGCGCCGTCGACGCGCGCCGACTCGTCGAGCTCCGCCGGGATCGTGTCGAGGAAGCCCTTCATCAGCCAGGTGTTCACACCCATCGCGCCGCCCATGTAGACGATGATGAGCGCGCTGAACGTGTTGAGGCCGAGGAAGCCGAATATGGAGCCGGTGTTGAGGACGATCAGGTAGATCGCGACGACGAGCAGCAGTTGCGGGAACATCTGGATCAGCAGCAGCGCCAGCATCCCCATGCGCCGCCCCTTGAACCGGAACCGGCTGAAGGCGTAGGCCGCGAGCGCGGACAGGATCACGGTGCAGAACGCCGAGATGAGCGCGACGAACATCGAGTTCAGGAACCAGCGCAGGTACGAAGAGGCCACGTGGCTGCCGCTGCTCTGGTCGATCACGGTGTTATGGAGGATCTGCGTGAAGTTGTTCAGGGTGAAGTGCGTCGGGAGGAAGGTCGTCCCCGAGACCGACTGGTCTCTGTTGAACGCCGCCGACGCGATGAACCAGACCGGGAAGAGCACGATGACCAATGCGAGGATCCCGACGACGTGGCGCCACCAGGTCTCCGCGAGCTTCGGGCGTTTCGGCGCCGGCGCCTCGAGAGCGACGGGCCGCACGGCGGTTGCCTCGTAGGTGCTCATGCGAGGTTCTCCAGAGCTCTGGTACGCGAGAACGAGACGGCGGAGATTGCCGCGACGATGAAGAAGATGATGATCGAGACGGCCGAGGCAAGCCCGTAGTCGTTGCCCTTGCCCGCCGCGAGCGCGAGCTTGTACGTGTAGCTGATGAGGATGTCGGTCGAGCCGGCGACGGAGGAGTTCGCCTGCGGCGGGCCGCCGCTCGTCAGCAGGTAGATGTTGTTGAAGTTGTTGAAGTTGAACGCGAACGACGCGATCAGCAGCGGCGCGACCGCGACGAGCAGCAGCGGGAAGGTGACGCGGCGGAAGATCTGCAGCGGGCCGCCGCCGTCGACGCGGGCTGCCTCCGTCAATTCCTCCGGGATCGATTGGAGCGCACCCATCGAGACGAGGAAGAAGTACGGCACCGTCAGCCAGGTGCTGACGAGGATGCACGACACCTTCGCCCAGTTCGCGTCGAACAGCCATGGGATGTGCATGTGAAACATCCGGTTGACGACCCCGAACTGGTCGTTCAGGAGCCCCTGCCAGACGAGCAGCGACAGGAAGCCTGGGATCGCATAGGGGAGAACGAGGATCGACCGGTACACCCGCTGGAAGCGCAGCCCCTTCTTGTCGAGCGCGATCGCGAGGAAGAGGCCGAGCGCGAACGAGAGCGCGACGGTTCCGGCGGCGAATACGATCGTCCAGACGAGGACGCGCAGGAACGGCTGCCGTACGAGCGGGTCGTGGATGATCCGCGAGAAGTTCTTGAAGCCGACGCCGGTCTTCCAGCCCGGCTCGAGCGCGTCGGCGCCGTGCGCGTACTCGCCCTTTCCGTCGTCGCGAAAGACCGCGCCGTCGGAGATGCGGATGAAGACATCGCGTTTCGCGTCGTAGCGGAGCGTGGGTTCGAGCTCGACGGCCGTCGAGGTCGTTTGCGGCCGGATGCCGGCCTTGCCGACCGGCACGATGTACGTCTGCAGGACCTTGTCGAGGTTGAAGAGGGCGAGGCCGTGGAAGAGCGTGTAGCCCTTCGCCGCCGTGATGCCCCCGGCGCGGCTGCTCACGACACCGGCGGGCAGCGGCGTCAGCCCCTTCGGGGTGCCGACGAAGTCCTTCTTCGACACGTCGTCCCGGAGGATCAGGACGAGCTTGCCGTGCGCGTCAAGTGCCGGCGCCATCGTGTACGTCCTGCCGTTCGGAGGCGGCTGCAGCGAGGTCAGCTCGATCTGCTGCTTCGCGGCGGCCTTCGTCGCGATATGGCCGGTCGCGTAGTTCGTGAAGGCGACTTCGACCGTGTAGATGATCGGCACCACCTGGAAGCCGATGAGGAAGACGGTGCCCGGAATCAGGAACTTCGCCGGAATCGTTCCCCGCTGACGCATGTAGAGCAGGTCGATGAGGAGCGTCGCCGCAACGAGCACGCCGACCGCAGCCCAGTGGCTGCGGCTGACGAGGACGTACGCCGCCCAGACCGCCAGCCCGTTCATGAGCGACAGGAGCGCGATCTTGACCGCGAAGCCGACGGCGCCGGAGAACGCGGAGATGAGGCGCGGTATGACCGCGGGCCTCGGCGCCCGGCCCGGCGTGGTGCTGCTTGGGGCTGTCGTGGCGCTCACTCGACCTCGGTGTGACGGATGAGGTGGGAGGCGTGGGCGCCCCGAGGGGCGCCCACGCTGTCAGTTCTGGTTAGCCGATCTTGTCCGCGATCGAGCGGGCTGCAGCCTTGAAGGCGGTTGCCGCCTTCGTCGCCCCGGAGCCCTTCGTCGACTTGACCCACGCCGCGCCGAGATCCGACCAGACGCTGTTCATCTGGGGGATGTTCGGCATCGGTACGCCGCCGATGCCGGCCTTGCCGAACTGGGCGAGGACCGGGTCATGCACCTGCTTGCCGGCAACCGTGTTCGCCGGAAAGCGGCCGTTCGCGAGCGCGAGCGCCAGCTGTGCCGCCGGAGTCGAGACGTAGTTGGTCACGAAGTCCTGCGCCAGAGCGTCGACGCCGTGCACCGAGGCGAACTTCGTGACCATGAAGCCCTGCACGCCCAGGAACGGCACCGACGGGTACGCGATGGCCGGCATCTGGACGACCGTGAACTTGATCCCGCTGCTCGAGAGCAGCTGGGAGTTCCACGGGCCGGTGATCCAGAAGGCGGCCTGCTTCTTGATGAAGGCGTTCTGCGCGGTCGACGAGTCGACGGCCGCGTTGATCAGCCCCTCCTTGTTCCACTTGTCGATCAGCGACGCGTTCTTGAGGAAGTTCTTGTTCGCGACGCCGATGTTCGACGCGTCGAGGTTGCCGGCGCTGTTCGTGCCGAAGATGTAGCCGCCGAGACCCGAGAAGAACGGGTACATGTGGTACGCGTCACCGCCGGAGCCCTGCTGGACGGCGATGGCGAGGTTGCCGGACTTCTTGTGCTTGAAGGCGAGCGCCTCCTGCTCGAGCTGCGCGAAGGTCGTGGGGACCTTTTCGAGGCTCGTGTTGACGACGAGGCCGATGTTCTCGATCTGCGTCGGCACGCCGTACAGCTTCTTCACGGCGAGGCCGTACGAGAAGGCATTGAGCGTGTACGCCGGGAACTCCTTCTTGACGGCCGCGCTGAGGTAGATCGGCTCGACGAGGCCGTTGGCCGCGAGCTGGCCGGTCCAGTCGTGCGCGCCGACGATCACGTCGGGCGCCGTCGACGCATCGACCGTGCCGAGATTGGTCTCGATGTTGCCGAAACTTTGGACGACGACGTTGACCGTCACGCCCGGGTTCTTCGCGGCCCACTGGTTCGCGACTGTGGTGACCGCGGCCTGCCGGCTCTGGTCGGTCCAGATCGTGAGCGTGGGACCCGCCGCGCGGGCCGCGTTGACGCTGCCGGCGATGGCCGCAAAGAAGCTGGCTACCGCGACAACGAGAAGCGCCGCAATGCGCTTTCTCGAATTCATGTTTGACCCTCCTGTGCTCCGACGATGGAAGCCGGCGTGAGCGTGGACGACGCGGCCGGAGCGAATCCGGCCGGCCCCATCCCTCCGCTCCGCGAGCGGAGGGCCATCACTGAAACGCGTACAACCGGCATGTAACAGCGGCCGACGCTACGCGCTACCATGGCAAATGTCAAGCCAGGCGTCGGAATTTCCGTACTCGGCCGCAGGCCGCTTGGTAAAACCCGTGCCGGCACGATCCGCGGTTGCACAAGGCGACGAAACTTGTTACATAGGACAGGAACATGACGACCTTGCGAGAGGTCGCTCGGCGATCAGGTGTCAGCGTCGCCACCGCATCGCGAGTTGCCAACGGGGCGCTCGCAGTGCGGCCGGAGACGCGAGAGCGGGTCGAACGTGCGATGAGGGAGCTCCTCTACGTCCCGCCCGGGCGGCGGGTCGAGACGGGCCTGATCGGCGTGCTGGTGCCGGAGCTCACCAACCCGATCTTCCCGGCTATGGCACAGGCGATCGAGACGCGGGCGGCGCCTAGCGGGCTCGCCTCGATCCTCTGCAACACGCGTGAGGCGGCGTTCCGCGAGGTCGACTACGTCCACATGCTGCTCGACCGCCGCGTCGAGGGGATGATCTTCATCTCGTGTGAGATGGCGAACCTGCGCGGCGATCACAGCCACTACGCACGGCTCGTCGCCGAGGGCGCACGACTCGTCTTCGTGAACGGGGCGATGCACACCCTCGACGTGCCCTCGGTGGGCGTCGACGAGCGCGCCGCGGGCGAGATCGCGACCCAGCACCTGATCGACCTGGGCCACGAGCGGATCGGCTTCCTCGCCGGCCCCGAGCACTACCTGCCGACGCAGATGAAAGCAGCCGGCCGCGAGACCGCGCTCCGCGCGGCAGGTCTCGATCCGGAAGGGCTGACCGTCCACTCGGAGTTCGGCATCGAGGGCGGCCGGCGCGCGTTGACGGAGCTGCTCGCGCTGCCGGAGCCGCCGACGGGCGTCATCTGCTCGAGCGACGTGATGGCGATCGGCGCGCTGAACGAGGCGGCGCGGCGGGGCGTCCGCGTGCCCGAGGAGCTGTCGATCGTCGGCTTCGACGGGATCGACGCGACGACGTGGACGGTGCCGGCGCTGACCACGGTCGCGCAGCCCATCGCCCAGATCGCCGACACGGCCGTGCAGACGCTCCAGACGCTGATCGAACAGCCGACGCGGGCGCTGCCGAACTCCTACTTCCGACCCGTCCTGCAGGTGCGTGCGTCGACGGCGCCGCCCCGGCAGAAGCGGGCCCGCCCGCGTGCGGTCGCGACGTCGCGCGGCAGCTCCTAGAGATGTGAGGTGAGGCCGGCGCCGCTGGCGTCGTCCACCGCGTCGCCGCCGTCCTGCGCGTTCTCGTACCACGAGTACGCGTAGGGCGGGTACACGCCGCGCCCCTCCCCCGAGCCGCCGCGTACGCCGCGGATCCGCCGCCCACGGGTAGCGCGCCAGGAGTCCGACCCGCCAGAAGTACACGACGAGCCACCCGATCCGTACGGGTGGGGTGGCGCCGCCGCCGGAATCGGCCACGTGCAGGGAGTTCGCGCAAATCGGTAGGTTCTCCGGCCCCAGGGCTACCCGCACAAGCCGTACCTGCGGAGAGGGCATAGGAGCCGATTTCCGGCAACGGCCGGGCCGTACCGCGGATCCGCCAGGAGCCGCCCGTGTGCCGACGCGCGCGCCCACGCGCGGCGACGAACGTGCCTTGCGCCGACGAGACCGCGGCGGCTAGGTCGGTAGCATCACTACGTGAAGGACACGCGCGAACAACAGCGAGTCGAGGCCCGCAAGGCGAAGGCCGAGCGGCGGCGTCAGGCGGTCGAGTGGGTCGCAGACGGGGAGAAGAGCCAGGCCGAGATCGCACGCCTGCTCGGGATGGCGAAGCGCTCCATCGAGCGCTGGTGCGCCTCCGAAGATTTCGGCCGCGACGTCGAGCGGCTTCGGCGGGAGAGGTCGCAGGCGGACGAGTACAACCGCGACCGCAAGTGGAAGCGCCACGATCCACGCGGCTACCGCCAAGCGCATGATCCCGCGATGCGCCCGGAGGTTGCCGAGCGGCGATCCGCTGCGCCGGATGCTCTCGACGTCGAGATGGAGCGCGCCCGCCAGCGGATCCTCGCCCGCCGGGCGGAGCGCCAGCGCCAGCCGCAGCCCGCTCCCGCCGAGCTATCCGACCGCCAGGCGTACGAGTTGTGGCTCATCAACAACGCGCTCCGGTCGGGCCGCATCACCGACGCCGACTTCAACCGGCGGTACGACGAGATCGTCTACAAGCAGCGCGCAGGCCGCATGCCGCAAGTGCAAGTCATCTCCATCCCCCGCCAGGCCGAGTACGAGTACGGCCCCGGCAACCGTGCGCCCGCCGACGCCTTCGAGGGCCAGTACGCGCGATGAGCACCGGACCGACCGGCACGACGTCGAGCACGGCGGAGGGGCGCTAGCTCTTTGCCGGGTCCGGCGGGGGCTGCATCGTCGCGCCCGGAAGCGGGAACGGGCGTGGGCGCGGCTGGCGCTCGCGGCGCGGCTCTTCGGCGGGCGCCGGCGTCTCGGGCGCGGCCTCGGGCTCCGGGAAGACGGTGGACTCGGCCTCACCGGCGAGCAGGCGCTCGAACTGCTCGGCGTCGATCGTCTCGCGCTCGATCAGGATCTGCGAGATCCGGTGCAGCTCCTCCATGTGCTCGCGCAGCACGGCGAGCGCGAGCTCGTGCGCCTCCTCGATCACGCGCCGGATCTCGTCGTCGATCTCGCGGGCCATTTCCTCGGAGTAGTCGGCCTCGGCGCCGTAGTCGCGGCCGAGGAACGGCTGGTCGTGGCC
>JBEKEH010000097.1:0-14001 GCA_050013935.1 Gaiellaceae bacterium
CTGACGCACCGCTGCTAATTCGCTCGCAATCGTTTCGGCAGACTTGGCTAGTTTTTTCACGTTCTCGGCGATCACGGCTTCTGGGTTCTCAGAGGCGTCTGTACCCGTGAACGAAAGCACCTCAAGTTTTGAACTGCCTCTGAGATGACGATGACCATGGCGATAGTAGTACCTGATTTCAATAGGTTCGTTTCCGACGGCCTTCATCAATCCGGCGAATTGGCCCCAAGTGATGTCTCGCGAATCGCCGGGCCCGAGGACTGGAATCCCTTCGACAAGTGGACCGTCGCTCATGATTTCGGCTGGCTTAGCGCTTTCGACGGATAGTCCGAAAGCGCTGCGCGGGATCGGACGTGAAGGCGTGAACCGGACATCGGTAGCAACATCGCCCCCAATGTTTTTGACCGTAATCATTAGAATCGTCTGCCGGTCTGGATCGTTTCGAACAAACACGACGACTTTGGGCTCGTCCTGCATGCGCACAAGACGGAAGGTGAGGAATGTGTAAACTGCGGCAAACAATGCCGATAACGATGCCGCAACTGCGGCAAGCGCAGTCCAGAGTGGAAAGGCGTTCTGAGAAAAGACTTTTTCAAACAATCAAGTGCTCCGAGCAGCGGCCCGACAGTAATTCGACTGATCCGCATAAGATGAGGAGTTCTGGTTTCCTGTCCATATAACGCGCCTTGTGGCCTGCCCGAAGGCGTGTTAGCCCTTGTATCCGATTGCTTGCTGCCTGTCCAGAGGTTTGCTTCATCGGTTCCGGTCGTTCGCCCAACCCGAAAACTGGCCAACCGCTCACAATTCCCTCACGCGCCAGGCGCTTGGGTGCGATTGGAAACCGTCCGCAGTGCATCGTGTGATTGGCTCGATCCGACGCGGTCGTTCGGTCAGCCGATCTTCATCCGGGGTGCCGCGCGCGTCGAGAACGTGGTCGACCGCTGGCGCGCGGGCGACCCGCTCGTCGAGGTCGCGGAGGACTTCGGGGTGCCGACGGAGGACGTCGAGGACATCCTGCGTGTCGCACTCCCCGCAGCCGCCTGAGTTCTTTGTTGACCGCAGCCTCGGGCGGCATCTCGTCCCGGGGGCGCTCCGCGCGGCGGGATGGACCCTCCGCGCCCACCACGAGGTGTTCGGCCAACGCGATGAGGCCGTGCCGGATGTCGAATGGCTCGAGTACTGCAGCCGCGAGGCGCTGGTCGTCCTGACCGCCGACCGGAGACTCCGGTACAGGCCGGAGGAGATCGCGGCGATCCGGCGGCACCGTGTGAAGGCGTTCGTCCTCGTCGGCGGGAACCTGCGAGCTGCGGAGCAGGCCCGCCGCTTCGAGCGCAACCGAGATCGGATCATCGCCGCATGCGCCGAGGTCGGCCCGTTCATGTACCTGGTGCACAGCGAGCGGATCGTGAGAGTCTTCCCGTGATGTCGACCGGCAACGGCCTCGTCCAGCGGCTCTGGAGCTACTGCAACGTCCTCCGCGACGACGGCCTCTCGTACGGCGACTACCTCGAGCAGCTCACCTACCTCCTCTTCCTGAAGATGGCGGACGAGCTGACGCACCCGCCGTTCGAGCGACCGTCCTTCATCCCGGAGGGGCTCGACTGGCAGAGCCTTCTCGCACGCGACGGAGACGAGCTCGAGGTGCACTACCGGCGCGTCCTCACGGAGCTCGGCCGGCAACCGGGGATGCTCGGCGTCGTCTTTCGCAAGGGACAGAACCGGATCCAGGACCCGGCGAAGCTTCGCCGGCTGATCGTCGACCTGATCGACCGCGAGAAGTGGATGACGCTCGACGTCGACGTCAAGGGCGACGCCTACGAAGGGCTACTCGAGCGGAACGCCGAGGACTTGAAGTCAGGCGCGGGGCAGTACTTCACGCCGCGCGCGCTCATCCGCGGGATCGTCGAGGTGATGCGGCCCGAGCCGGGGGCGACGATCTGCGACCCCGCCTGCGGCACCGGCGGCTTCCTGCTCGCCGCGTACGAGTGGATCTCGCAGAACACGCAGTTCCTCGATCCGGAGCAGCGCGAGCACCTGCGCTTCCACGCACTCACGGGCTGGGAGATCGTCGACAACACCGCGCGGCTCTGCGTGATGAACCTGCTCCTGCACGGAATCGGCGCCGAGGACGCGCCGAGCCCGATCGAGGTCGACGACGCGCTCAAGGCCGACCCGGGCGAGCGGTTCGACATGGTGCTGACGAATCCGCCGTTCGGCCGCAAGTCGTCGATGACGTTCGTGAACGCCGAGGGCGAGGCGGAGCGCGAGGACCTGGTCGTCGTCCGCGACGACTTCTGGGCGTCGACCTCGAACAAGCAGCTCAACTTCCTCCAGCACGTGAAGACGCTGCTGAGGCCGGGCGGGCGCGCGGCGATCGTCGTGCCGGACAACGTTCTCTTCGAGGGCGGCGCGGGAGAGACAGTGCGCCGGAAGCTCCTGCACGAGTGCGACGTGCACACGCTGCTGCGCCTGCCGACCGGGGTCTTCTACGCGCAGGGGGTGAAGGCCAACGTCCTCTTCTTCGACCGAAAGCCCGCGAGCGAGACGCCGTGGACGAAGGAGTTGTGGATCTACGACCTGCGCACGAACCAGCACTTCACGCTGAAGCAGAACCCGCTTCGACGCGAGCACCTCGACGACTTCGTCGCCGTATACAAGCCGGAATTGCGGCACGAGCGTCAGGAGACGGAGCGCTTCAAGCGGTTCATATACGAAGAGCTGCTCCAGCGCGACAAGGTGAGCCTCGACATCACGTGGCTCCGCGACGAGTCGCTGGAGGACATGGACAACCTCCCGCCCCCCGAGGTGATCGCGCAGGAAATCGTCGAGGACCTGGAGGCGGCGCTTGCGGAGTTCGCTGCGATCGCCGAGTCGCTGGGAAGTAGAGCGGAGAAACCAGAATGAGTGGCTTCGCCCGGTCGGTGCGAGAAGCGCGACCAGTCCGCCCGAGCGAACTGACGCTTCTCGAGGGCCACGAGGCCTTCAGCGTCGGGGGCTTCACCGTTCTCGACTTCTGGCGCTGGGCGCTCGGTGATCTGCGCATGAACAACACCCGTGGCTACCTGGCGGAATTCCTCGTCGCGCGTGCTGTTGGCGCGCGTTCCTCGCAGCGCGTGGAATGGGGTGCGCACGACGTGCTTGCGCCCGACGGCACGAGAATCGAGGTCAAGTCGAGCGCGTACCTCCAGAGCTGGGCGCAGCGCGCGCCGAGCATCCCGAGGTTCTCGCTCACCGGTGCGAAGTCTGTCTGGGATCCCGCCGTCGGTGCGTATGTCGAGGATCCGACGGGGCGAGTCGACATCTGGGTCTTCGCGCTTCACACGTGCACCGAGCACGCGCGCTACGACCCGCTCGACGTCGGTCAATGGTGTTTCTGGACTCTTCCTGCCAGGACCGTCGAGACCTGCGGTCAGAAGACGGGTGCCGTCTCGAAGATTCGGCGGCTCGCAGGCGAGCCGTGCCCGTGGGAAGGCCTGTCGGAAGCGGTCGCCCGCGCGGCTCGACGGCTGTAATCGATCATGAAGCGCTCGTGTGGCCCCGATAGCAGGACGAGCGGGCGCTTCGCCGCCGCGGTCTTTATCGAACTGCGCCGTAGGGTGCGACCGTCCGAGTCTCAATACTCCCAGGGTTGAAGGAGCGCAACGGCGATCTCCTGCTTTCGCCGTCCGACCTGACGGCCTACCTCGCATGCGAGCACCTGACGCAGCTCGAGCTCCGTGTCGCGCGCGGCAGGTTCGAGCGGCCGCACCCCGACGATCCGCAAGGCGACCTGATCCGCCGCCTCGGCGAGGAGCACGAGGCTCGCTATCTCCTACGGCTCCGCGACGAGGGGCGCGACGTCGTCGAGATCCAGCTCGCCGAGACCGACTGGGACTGGGAGCGCGCGGCGCGCGAGACCGAGGAGGCGCTCCGCTCCAGCGCCGACGTCGTCTACCAGGCCTGCTTCGTCGACGGCGGCTGGCGCGGGCTCGCCGACTTCGTCGTCCGCCAGCCGGACGGCTCTTACGAGGTCGTCGACACGAAGCTCGCGCGGCACGGGAAGCCGGCGCACGTGCTCCAGCTCTGCTTCTACTCCGAGCAGGTCGGCCGCATCACCGGGCGCATGCCGGAGCGGCTCCACAT
This sequence comes from Gaiellaceae bacterium, assembly GCA_050013935.1. Taxonomy (GTDB): domain Bacteria; phylum Actinomycetota; class Thermoleophilia; order Gaiellales; family Gaiellaceae; genus Palsa-739. The sequence continues at coordinate 4,123 of JBEKEH010000097.1, forward strand.
CGAGCTCGGCTCCGGCGTGCGCGAGAGCTACCGCACGCACGACTTCCTCGCCTACTACCGGCGCGTCCGCGACCGCTTCCTCGACGCCGTCCGGCACCCGCGCGAGACCGAGCCGTACCCGTGCGACCACTGCGGCATCTGCGACTTCCGCGAGCTCTGCGAAGCGTGGTGGGACGAGCGCGACCACCTCGTCCGGGTCGCCGGAATCCGGCGCGACCAGATCACGAGGCTCGCCGGCGCCGGAATCACGACGCTCGCCGAGCTCGGATCCGCCGACCCCGGAACCGACGTGCCACGGCTCGCCGGCGTCACGTTCGCGAAGCTCCACGAGCAGGCGGCGCTCCAGCTCGGGCACCGGCTCACGCAGCTCCACCGCTGGAAGACGCTCGCACCCGAGGCCCATCGCGGCTTCGCGCTCCTGCCCCGGCCCTCGCGCGGCGACCTCTTCTTCGACATCGAGGGCGATCCGTTCTGGGAGCCCGAGCGTGGGCTCGAGTACCTCTTCGGCGTCACCGAGCTCCGCGACGGCGGGCCGCGCTTCCGGGCGCTCTGGGCGCACGACCGCGACGAGGAGCGGCGCGCGTTCGCCGAGTTCGTCGACCTCGTCCACGCCCGGCTCGCCGACGTTCCGAGCCTGCACGTCTACCACTACGCCGCCTACGAGCCGAGCGCGCTCAAGCGGCTCGCCGCCGCATACGGCAGCCGCGAGGAGGAGGTCGACGATCTGCTGCGGCGAGAGGCCTTCGTCGATCTCTTCGCCGTCGTCCGCCAGGGGCTGCGGATCTCGCATCCGCGCTACTCGCTCAAGAACGTCGAGCAGTTCTTCATGGCGCGCGAGGCCGAGCTGCGCGCCGGCGACGACTCGATCCTGCTCTACGAGCGCTGGCGCGGCGAGCAGGATCCGGCGATCCTGCAGGCGATCCGCGACTACAACGAGGAGGACTGCCTCTCCACCTACCTGCTGCGCGAATGGCTGCTCGAGCGGAAGGCCGAGGCCGAGGCGGAGTGGGGGACGGAGATCGCGTGGCGCGAGCCGCCCGAGCAGCACGAGCCCGACGAGGAGGCGGTCGAGGCGCGCGAGGAGCGCGAGCGGCTGCGCGACGACCTGCTCGCACGCGGCGAGACGCTCGCGGCGAGGCTGCTCGACTACCACCGCCGTGAGGCGAAGCCCGTCTGGTGGTCGTTCTTCGCCCGGCTCGAGAGCACCTCCGACGAGCTCGTCGAGGACGCGGAGGCGATCGGCGGGCTCGAGCTCATGGAGGAGGTCGGCGAGGGGACGTACGAGTTCCGCTTCCCGGTGCAGCAGCACAAGCTCGACGTCGGCGACGGCGTGCTCGACCCGGAGACGGGCCAGGGGGCCGGGACGATCGTCGAGCTGGACGACGTCGCCGGCACGCTGCGGCTCCATCGCGGCCCGCACGTCGACGAGCGACCGCTGCCGCGGGCGCTGATTCCCGGTGGCCCGTACGACACCCGCGCCCAGCAGGCGGCGCTGCTGCGCTTCGGGCGCTCGCTCCGCGACGGCGACGGACGCTACGCGGCGCTGGAAGCCGTTCTCCGCCGCGAGCCGCCGCTCGGAGGCGAGCGCGTCCAGGTCTCGTCGCTCGAGGAGGCGAAGGAGCTCGTCGACCGGATCGAGGGACGGCACCTGTTCGTCCAGGGCCCGCCCGGCTCCGGCAAGACGTACTCCGGCGCGCGCCTGATCGTCCACCTGCTCGCGCGCGGGAAGCGCGTCGGCGTCTCGGCGACGAGCCACAAGGCGATCCACAACCTGCTGCGCGAAGTAGAGAAGGTGGCGCGCAAGGAGCGCGTCGCGTTCCGCGGCCTGAAGAAGGCGAGCGGGGGCAACCCCGAGTCGGAGTACGAGGGGCCGTTCATCGAGAGCACGACCGCGAACGCGGGGTTCACCGACGAGGAGGTCAGGCTCGTCGCCGGCACCGCGTGGCTGCTCGCGCGGCCGGAGCTCGACCAGACGCTCGACTACGTCTTCGTCGACGAGGCGGGGCAGGTCTCGCTCGCTGACGCGCTCGCCGTCGGCACGGCCGGGCGCACGCTCGTCCTGCTCGGCGATCCGCTCCAGCTCGCGCAGGTGACGCAAGGCGTCCATCCCGACGGCTCCGGCGCCTCCGTGCTCGAGCATCTACTCGGCGACGCGCAGACGATCCCCGAGGACCGCGGCCTCTTCCTCGAGCGCACCTACCGCATGCACCCGGACGTCTGCCGCTTCGTCTCCGACGCGTTCTACGAGTCGCGGCTCGACTCCGCGCCGGGGTGCGAGGTGCAGGCGACGGCGGCGGGCACCGGCCTCCGCTTCCTGCCGGTCGAGCACGTCGCGAACCGCCGCTCGGCGCCCGAGGAAGCGGAGGCGATCCGCGCCGAGCTGCGGCGGCTGCTCGGAGTCGAGTGGACGAACGAGAAGGGTGTCGTCGCGCCGCTCCGGCTCTCGGACGTGCTCGTCGTGGCGCCGTACAACGACCAGGTCGCCTGCCTCGCGGAGACGCTCCCCGACGGCGCGCGGATCGGCACCGTCGACAAGTTCCAGGGGCAGGAGGCCGCGGTCGTCTTCTTCTCGATGGCGACCTCGAGCGGCGACGACATGCCGCGCAATCTCGAGTTCCTGTTCTCGCGCAACCGCCTCAATGTCGCGGTCTCGCGTGCGCGCTGCCTCGCCTACGTCGTCGCGAGCCCGCGCCTGCTCGAGGTCGGCTGCCGCTCGATCGAGCAGATGCGGATGGCGAACGCGCTGTGCCGCTTCGTCGAGCTGGCCGCATAGCCGGCGCAGAATCGGCACAGACACGTCACGTTTCGGCTGGAACCATGCGCTCGTGCGGGTGGTAGCCGATCGTCTGTCTATAATACTAGACACTCATGAAGCGTGACCGGACGACAGCTGATCCGTCGGCTTCGCCGCCTTGGCTGCACGGTGATCCGGCAGCGCGGCTCACACGTGCGGGAACCCTGAGGGCGATCGAGCGTGACCTCGAGCCATGTCTCGGGAAGGGCTGGCTGAAATGAAGGCGACTCGGTACCGGCTCGTGATCGAGCGGGACGAGTCCGGAGCGTGGATCGGGCGCGTGCCGGAAGTGCCGGGCTGCCACACCTACGGGGAGACGCTCGCGCAGCTGCGCCGCCGGATCCGCGAGGCTCTCTCGCTCTACGTCGACGATGCCGACCGCGCCGAGCTGGAGGAGCACCTGAGCCTGCCGCGGGACGTGCGGGACGCGCTGCGCAGGAGCGAGGCCGCGCGCCGGCGGCTCGAGGCGTCGCGTCGTGCCGCGGGCTCGGCGACGAGCGAGGCTGCGCGCACGCTCGTCGAGGATCTGAAGCTCGGCCTTCGCGACGCGGGCGAGCTGCTCGGCCTCTCGCACCAGCGGGTTCAGCAGCTGGTCCGGAACGGCGGCTAGTCAGCATGGATGCGTCGGGGCTGGCCCTCGCGTCCGTAGCTGTCGCGGGTTAGCGTCGCGGAAGTCAAGGGCCGCTTTCGGCCAGAGCCGCATACGCTCTCTCTGCTGCCGAGCTGCAGCCCGAGCAGCACCTTGCGACCTTCGAGCGTTACGCCCCACGCCACCAAGACGCCCTCGGCCGGCGTGTCGTCGGGGCGCAGCTTCAGGTAGACGGCGTCCAGGAAGCAGTAGACGACGTCGTGCTCGTCCAGGCGCCGGCCGCACCAGGCGCGGTAGCGCTCGCGCGCCTGCTCGCAGATCCGCGCCACCGTCGACTTCGACACCATCGGCGCCTCGAAGGCCTCCTCGAGTGCCGCCTCGACGTCACGCACCGACAGGCCGCGCAGAAACGAGCAGAGCACGAGCGCCTCCAGCGCGTACGTGCGCGCGACGCCCTTGCCGACGATCCCGCTCGCGAAGTCGAGCCGCGACGCGTTGCGCAACCTGGGCCGTTCCAACTCGAGCGGCCCGGCGGTCGTCTTCACCGTCACCCGCTCGTAGCCGTTGCGGTGCGCGACCGGCACACCGCGCCGCTCGTAGCGCTCGCGGCCGAGGAACTCGCTCAGCTCCTCCTCCAGCGCCTGCTGCAAGATCAGCCGCGCACCCAGCCGGCCGATCGCCTCGATCGGGTCCAACTCCTCGCCGGCGCCACCGATCACGTCTTCGAGCTCGCGGCGCAGCCGCTCGCTCGGGGCTATGCTCGCCATCCGGGCGTACCTCCTCGTCGGCTTCCAGGTCAACGCGGAGGCTACGCCCGATTCATTTCCCCCGGCTCATGGGACGCGACCTGCCTCGTCACGTGCCGCGGGGGCGCACTCCGGTGCTGGAGACGGTGACGACCGTGCTCGAGCTTGCCGGAGAGCCGATGCGGACGCGCGAGATCCATGCCGCCGCTGCCGAACTTGTCGGTGAGTCGATCAAGTGGTCGTCGGTCAAAGGAATCCTGTCTTCCCACACGATCGGTGCTGACCGCCGGTTCCGGCGAATCCACCGCGGTTGCTACGAGCTCACGCCTGAGTAGACGCCTCAGTGCTTTGCGCAGGTGATTCCGAACGCGCGACGGACGGTGGTTGGGACGGTGGTCGGGACGCCGAGTTGGCAGAAGGCGGGGTTTCCCGGTCCCCAGATGTTGCGCCAGTTGCCGCCGGCGAGGTGGGCGAAGCCCACGCCACCCTGGATCGGGTCCGCCGGGCCGGCGGGCCCCCACGTCCACTCGACCCAGCTGCGATCGTGCGGGTCGTAGCGCACCGTGAGCGTGTACTCCCGCGGCGGGTAGCGGAGGAGTGTCTTGAGCGTTGCCAGGAGCCCGCTGGGCATCAGCGCCGTCAGCGCCGCGAGCGGCTTGAGCGAGATCGTGCCACTCTGGCAGACCGCTGTGGGCGGCTGCACGGGTACGATGGTCGACGTTTCGCGGGCCGCGCCGACGCGGAGTTGCACTGCGGTTGGCTGGCAGGGACCTCCGGGGCGATGTGAATCGCCGGCACCCGGGATGTCAATCGCGACCAGCGCCGTTGCCTCCGCGCTGCCCCCCGGGCTCAGGGTGACCGCAGAAGCCGCCCGCGACGGTGTCGCGTTGGTGGGGAGCGGCTTCCCGTCGCGGTCGAGGAGTTGCAGGCGCGGCCGGCCCGCCACCGTGCAGGTCTGCGACGAGTTGTTCGTCAGCCAGAGCGAGTACTGCGCGTGCCCCATCGCATCGCTTCCGGGAACGTGCGTGAAGCCGCCACTCAACGCGCTCCCTCGACAGCCGCCGGCCGCGTCCGCTCGGCCGCTGGCAGGCGCGGCGACCAGCAACAGGGCCGCGGCGCACGCCACGAGCAAGGCCAGCCCCGACCGGGTCATCGGCGAGCGGCCCGCGCACTCGAGCGGGCAATCACTGGATACGGGCCGGCGGTGACGGGCTTGCTCACACTGGCCCCCAGGCTCGCCCGTCGCCCGTCGCGCATAGCCGTCATGCGATAGCAACAAGTGCGTTGGGATGCGCCTGCTGCTGGCTCGCCATGTCGTCCTTTTCGATCATCCCGCCAAACGCAGAGGGAATCTGCGCCTCCTTGTAGTTCACCTTCGCGAACTCGCTGAACAGCACGTTGTCGACCGCGAGCGCCTTCTGCAGGTCTTTCCTGATCACGTCCGGAGCCAACAACAGCACCGCCAGCTCGATTGACTTCAGCTTGTCAGATTCGGACTTGAGTACCGCAGGTGCATTCGTGTGGGAAATTCCGTTGCTGCTCTTGACATAGGCGGCCATCACTTGGCAGAACGTGCTGCCGCTTCTCCCTGCCATCGCCGCAGACGAGACGGAGCCCGGCGAGGCTCGCCGCCGCACTTCCGCCAAAGCAGATGCTGACAGCACTCTCGACATGCGAGGCCGCCGCCCACGACTCAGCCCCACCCTTCCGCCGCGCGAGTTCATCAAGCTCACCGCACACCTCCTTCTGCTCGCAGCGGCAATGCTACGGACGCTGAGCCACGCCAGCAAGAGACTCGTCCGCCAGGCGTCGAGTCACCGACCGCGCCGGGTCGGTGCCGATCTCGTCGTCAACGCCGACGGGACGCATGTGAGGCAGTTGACGACCGGGCCTTCCTCGAACTACAGCCCGAGCTGGCAACCGGTCTGAGCGTCCAGCGCCTCGGTCAGAAGACGCCCGCCGACACACCGCACGAGACGTGGCTCGTCTCCAGGGTTGAAAAGCCCCGGCCTCACCGCTTCCCGCGGCGCCCGTGATCCGCGCCGTTCAGGAGCGGTTGCTGCTGCTGGGGGAGATCCAGTGCCTGCAGCGCCAGATCGACCAGGTCGAGTCCCAGAGCCGGCGGGTCACCGCGCTGCAGGCGGAGGTCGACGCGCCGATGCGTCACGGAGGGCAGCCATAATCGCCGCAGCGTTGGCATCACCGGCCACCAGAGACCTAGGTCAAAGCCCTCCGCGGACGGAGGGCAAGCGCCATGATCGTTTCTCCGCCGGCTGCACTCCGGAGCGTTCACGGCTAAGGTTGCGACTCAGACGACCATCCGACGAACTAATCACCGGCGAACGGGGGTGATGAGGAGGAGAACAGGGATAGCGATGATGCGGAAGTGGAACATGCGATCGGGAAGCTGCTGGGCAATCGCCGCTCTGGCCACATCAGCCGTGGCTTTGGGCCTGACGGCTGGTCAGGCGTCCGCGATTGCCCAGAAGAGAACACCCACGGGGCGCGTATCCCTGGCGGAGTGGACGCAATGGAACAGCGAGGCGACAAAACTCAATGCGTCATTCAACGCCACCCTTGTCGTCGAGTCGGGCTTCGTCTATCAGTGCGATGCGATCGCCAAGAGCGGTGCCGCGTCTGAAGAAGCTATCTTTAAACACCTAACGAACGGCACCGCAATTCAGCCTAAGAGCGACCAAGATGCCAGCGTGAAGCTCGCTCTCTGGGGGAAAGGTTTGGCGCGTCGCGCCTCCACCTATCGCACTGCCAGTGGATTGATCTACGCTGGCGCTTTGGACATGGGCTCGGCGCTGGTCCTTAGCCAGGTTGTACTCCACTCGCTAGGGGTGTTGAACTGCAACCAGGCTACGAACGAGGCGAAGGCCCAAAATTACTGGTTTATTGGCTACAAGGGCCATGTCATCCCAGGCCTCGCCGCTTTGAGGAAGGTGATTCACTAACGCCGTCTGCCCCATCTCGTGAAGCGGGACACACGACGGAACCGCTGCACCGTGGCTGGATTCAAGTGCGTTGCCCACTGGGATGGTCGATACGACAGGTCCTTCGGCTTCACGCATCACGGCGTCTGTACCGACGGGCGACGCTGGATCGAGTTCGATCTGGGATAGCGGCATCGAACGTTCCGACACGGGCTGCGGTCGAGGAATCCCACCACGGCTGAAGGTGTAGGCTCGCCAGCTTGATCGTGAGAGCTCTCGCCGCTGTCGGAATGGCGTTCTTAGTCACCGCTTCGGCTTCCGCGGCTCAGCACATCCCACAGCGGTTTTTTCTATCCCCAAGCGGGAACATCAGCTGTGAGATGGATCTCTTCAGCGCGACCAACCGTAGTGCCTATTGCCAAACCTGGTCTCCACCAGCCAGCGCCACCCTCTTTCCCGACGGGCACGTCGAAGAGTGCTTCCCCATCAAAGTCGGATGCCTCGGCAATCCGCCAGAAGATGACCGGAAGCTTCCCTACGGCGACTCCGTCGTCCTCGGCCCCTTCCGCTGCACGTCGCTCACCTCAGCCGTTCGCTGCATCGTGACGCGTTCACGCCACGGGTTCTTGATCAGTCGGTCAGGTATCTCGCACTTCTGATCCTCAGCATGAGGAGGCACAGACGTCCTACGCCGGCGATGCGAATACAAGCGCGTCAGTTACACCAGAAGAGTCCGGTTGGCCCAGCACGGCCACCGATGACAAGCCAGCCTCGGCCGCCCTGGTGGTATTCACCGCCGTCACTCCCGGTCGTCTTGCACCGAGCACGGAGCGCGACTAGGTCGAAGTCGCCTCTGGGGGCTGTACGCGGAAGCCGCAAGGCCAAGGCGGAACGTTCGCAGGGACGATGGACGAAAGCGTCACCGGCTCGGTGAACTTCTTTTCAGAGTCGGTCGTCTTCAGGCTCTCAGAGCTCGGGTGGCTTGATCATATCGACGCCGGTTCAATACTGACCCCCTGACGCCGGTCGAAATCTGACCCCTCTGGCGGCGCGGCTGGTGCTGTCCGGTTGGGTCTCAAGCCTCGCTTGATGGTGATTCGAGCGAGGAGGAGGTTGTGGTCGGGGTGGAGCAGTGGGCGGAGATCCGCCGCTTGTATTTCGTGGGGCGGTTGTCGATCAAGGAGATCGTTCGGCGCAGCGGCCACAGTCGCAACACGATCCGGCGTGCGCTGCGCTCGGGTGTGCCGCCCCGCTAGCGAACCCTCTCGCACGACGGACAACGACCCTGTGGCGACCATCTCGAGGTCGGCTGCCGCTCGATCGAGCAGATGCGGATGGCGAACGCGCTCTGCCTGTTCGCGGAGGAGGCGCGAGGATGTCCCATAGCTCGTAGAACTTCGTAGGTCGGCGGTCCCTCCGCCTCGTCCGCTCCTGTTGGGAGCGTGCGGGGTGATCCGACGAAGATCGAAGGAGGAACCGCCGTGGAGAGGCTGCCGGCGCGTGTGCAGGAGGCGCTGGGGCGACTGGTGGGATCGGCGAAGGAGGGGCTGCTCGCGCTCAGCGTCGGCGTTGGGCTGGGCGTGCTGGCCGAGCTGCTGGAAGAGGAAGTGGTCGAGGTTGTCGGCGCGAAGGGCAAGCACAACGCGGAGCGGGTCGCGGTGCGGCACGGGCACGGATCGGGCGAGGTGACGCTCGGCGGCCGGCGCGTTGCGGTCGAGCGGCCGCGGGTCAGGAGCGCGGACGGCCGCGCGGAGGTGCGGCTGCGGACGTACGAACATTTCGCCGACCGTGATCTGCTGGCGCGGGTCGTGCTGGAGCGGATGCTCGCCGGCGTCTCGACGCGCCGCTACCGGCGCACGGCCGAGCCGGTCGGCGGCGAGGTCGAGCAGGGCGCGCGGTCGACGTCGCGCTCGGCCGTGTCGCGCACGTTCGTCGAGCGCACCCGCCGCGCGTTGGGTGAGTTGATGAGCCGCCGCCTCGATGATGTGCGCCTGGCGGTGCTGATGCTGGACGGGCTCGAGCTGCAGGGGCGCACGAACGTGGTCGCGCTCGCGATCACGACCGAGGGCGTCAAGATCCCGCTCGGCCTCTGGGAAGGCTCGACCGAGAACGCGACCGTCGCGACCGCGCTGCTCTCCGATCTGGTCGAGCGCGGCCTCGACCCCGAGCAAGGAATCCTGTTCGTGATCGACGGCGCCAAGGCTCTCCGCAAGGCGATCCGCAACGTCTTCGGCGAAGCGCCTGTCCAACGCTGCGTGCGGCACAAGGAGCGCAACGTCATCGACCATCTCCCCGAGCGAGACCGGGCGACCGTGAAGACACGAATGCGCAAGGCGTGGGCCGAGCCCGACCATGCTCGCGCGCTCGAGCAGCTGAGCCTGCTCGCCCGCGAGCTCGAGCGAACCTACCCCGGCGCCGCCGGCTCGCTCCGCGAAGGCATGGAGGAGACGCTGACGCTCACCCGGCTCGACGTCAACGGCTCGCTGAAACGCACGCTCGAGTCGACCAACCCGTGCGAATCGATGCTCGAGATCGTCCGGCGCACCCAGCGCAACGTCAAACGCTGGTCCTCCGGCGAGATGGCGCTGCGCTGGACCGCCGCCGGCATGCTCGAAGCCGAGAAGCAGTTTCGACGCATCATCGGCTACCGCAACCTCGCCACCCTCGTCGTCGCGATCGAACGAGACCTCACCGCTCGCCGACACAACGACACGGCGCACACCACGACCAAGGAAGCCGCTATCGTCGCAGCGATGTAACGATCACACCGGGACCGCCGTCACGAAAATCCACGGCGACCGGGACATCCTC
>JBEKEH010000098.1:0-12572 GCA_050013935.1 Gaiellaceae bacterium
AGGTTGTGCTCCGCAGAGCGGCCGTCGGCGGAGCCGCCGGCCTCTTCGGGTGCTGGTCGGCGGTTCGCGTGGCGCGGGCGGCGGCGCTCCGCGTCTCCGCCCGCGTGGATCCGCCTGCGGCGAACGCGCTTGCGGCTGCGTTCGCCTCCGGCGTCCGCGGTGTGGCGAGTCTTTGTCTGCTGTGACTCGCGCTCGACGATGAAGGCGTCCCAACCGGCCTCGTTGTGGCGGTTTCTCGATCCTCTCGCGCGGAGTCGCGAAGGGCCAGCAGGTTCCGGAGCATTAGCTTCCGGAACGGTGTGCGACTTGGTCGTCATTGTCCTCCACCCGCGGCGACTCTCGAAGCGGCAGAGGCCGGAGGCTAACGCTGCCGCAGGCACGTTAGAGGGAGGCCGGATTCACGCGTGCGGGGACGCTTCAGCGCCACCGCACGCGCTCCCTGGGCCGGTCGCTCAGATCGATAGGAGGCCACCGGCTTTGCCGGTGGCCGCCCTGTGGAGCACAACATCAACCGTGCGGAACCGCAGGTTCCGCACGGAACTCGAAGCGCAGCTTCGCGTGCTCGGCGGGGACGGCCGTCGGATACTCGCGCGTGAGGCAGGCGCGGCATAGCTCGGATTCGGGACGGCTCGTCGCCTCGACGAGGCCGTCGTGCGACAGATACGCGAGCGACGTCGCGCCGATGTACCCGCGCACCTCGTCGACGGTCTTCGCGCTCGCGACGAGCTCGGCCGGGTCGGCGAGGTCGATCCCGTAGAAGCACTGGCCGATCACCGGCGGCGACGAGATACGCACGTGCACCTCGGCGGCGCCGGCGTCGAAGAGCATTTGCACGATCTCGCGGGTCGTGTTGCCGCGCACGATCGAGTCGTCGACGACGACGAGGCGCTTGCCGGCAACCTCGGCCAGCGGGTTGAACTTCAGCCGGATGCCCTGCCGGCGCAGCTCCTGGTCAGGTTGGATGAAGGTGCGCCCGACGTAGCGGTTCTTGATCAGCCCCTCGCTGAACGGGATCCCGAGCGCGCGCGAGAAGCCGATCGCCGCGGGCGTGCCGGAGTCGGGGATCGGCAGCACGAGATCCGCCTCGGCCGGCGCTTCCTGCGCGAGCCGCTCGCCCATGCGGACACGCGCGCCGTGCACCTCGATCCCGGACAGGCGCGAGTCGGGGCGCGCGAGATAGAAGAACTCGAAGATGCAGAGCGCACCGGGGGACGCCGGCTCGACCGCCTGCACCGTGCGCAACCCCTCGCCGTCGGCGAGCACGGCCTCGCCGCGCTCCACCTCGCGCACGAAGTCGGCGCCGACGAGGTCGAGCGCACACGTCTCGGAGGCGACGACCCAGTCGTCGTGGATGCACCCGAGCACGAGCGGGCGGAAGCCGTGCGGATCGCGGAACGCGACGAGCCGGCCCTCGGAGAGCGCGACGATCGAGTAGGCCCCCTCGAGCCGCGCCATCGTGTTCGCGACCGCCTGCTCGAGCGGCGCCTCGTCGTTCGCGATCAGCGCCGCGATCACCTCGCTGTCGGAGGTCGCGCGCAGCGTGACACCGGCGGCGCTCAGCTCGTCGCGGAGTGCGCTGACGTTGACGAGGTTCCCGTTGTGGCCGAGCGCGACCGTGCGAGCGCGCCCGTGCTGGAGGAGCGGCTGCGCGTTCGACCACTGCGACGAGCCGGTGGTCGAGTAGCGCGTGTGCCCGATCGCGACCTGGCCCGGGAGGCCGTGCAGCTTCTGCTCGTTGAAGACCTGCGTGACGAGGCCGAGATCTCTCAGCGCCGTCAGACGCCCCTGCTCGGAGACCGCGATCCCCGCCGACTCCTGGCCCCGGTGCTGGAGCGCGAACAGGCCGAAGTACGTCAACCGCGCAACGTCGCGGTCGGGGGCGTAGACGCCGAAGACGCCGCACACGGCTAGCGCACCCGGCCGATCTCGACGAGCCCACGCGAGCCGAGCTTCGCGACGTCGGCGGTCGCGCACGCGAGCACCGCCGAGCCTTGTAACAGACTGTTACTTGGAAGAGTGACGTCGGCCGGGCGGCCACTCCAGCGGGCGGCTTCCTCGAGCGCCTGCGCGAGGCCGCCGGCGCCGACGTCGTGGCAGAGGCTCAGCAGGGGCGATGCCTTCCAGAGGAAGCGGATCAGCGCCGCCTCCGCCGCGAGGCCCGCCTCCGGCGCGGAGGCGAGCAGCACGGCGTCGCCCGGCTCCCATCTGCCCGGCACGAGCCGCACGTCCGGCACGAGCCCGACGCAGCCGACGACCGGCGTCGGCGGGATCGGCCGTCCGTCCGTCTCGTTGTAGAGCGACACGTTGCCGGAGACGACCGGGATCCCGAGCGCCTCGGCGGCCTGCGCGATCCCCTCGATCGCCTGCGCGAGCTCCCAGCCGATCTCCGCTTTTTCCGGGTTGCCGAAATTGAGACAGTCGGTGAGCCCGATTGGCTCGCCGCCGGCGCACGCGACGTTACGCGCCGCGCCGAGCACCGCCTGCACGCCGGCCGCGAACGGGTCCGTCTCGCCCGGCCGCGGGCCCTGCAGCGCGACCGCGAGCCCGCGCCGCGACGGGCGCAGGCGGAGAACCGCCGCGTCGAAGCCCGGGCGCCGGACAGTGCGCGCGCCGACGAGCTGGTCGTATTGCTCGTAGATCCACGCTTCGCTCTGGTCCGCGCCCTGCGGTCGCGGACTAGGCCAGCTGTCCCGCTTGCGGGGCGATTGCTCGATCTCGTAGCGCGGGCACTCGTCCGTGAGGAGCCGGGAAGGGATGTCTCCCACGACGTCGTCTCCGTGGAAGGCGCGCAGTTGCCCCGTGTCCGTGACCTGGCCGATCACGGAACACGGGAGCTCCCACTTCGCGCAGAGGGCTCGCACGGCGGCGAGCATCTGCGGGCGGACGACGGCGACCATGCGCTCCTGCGACTCGGAGATGACGATCTCCCACGGCTCCATGCCCGACTCGCGCAGCGGCACGCGGTCGAGGTGGACATCGATGCCGGCGCCGTCGCGCGCCATCTCGGAGAGCGCGGACGCGAGGCCGGCGGCGCCGCAGTCCTGGAGCGACTCGACGAGGCCGGACTCCACGAGCTCCATCGACACCTCGATCAGCTTCTTGCCGGTGAACGGGTCGCCGACCTGCACCGACGGCCGCTTGTCGGGGTCGTCCTCGCCGAGCTCCTGGCTGGCGAGCACCGACGCGCCGCCGATGCCGTCGCGGCCCGTGGTCGCGCCGTACAGCACGACGAGATTGCCGGGCCCCGACGCCTTTGCCGACTGCAGCCGCGCCGAGTCGAGCAGTCCGACGCACATCGCGTTGACGAGGCAGTTGCCGCGGTACGCCTCGTCGAACACGGTGGCGCCGCCGACGTTGGCGACGCCCACCGAGTTGCCGTAGTTGCCGATGCCGGCGACGGCGCGCTCGAAGTGGTAGTCCGGGGCGGCAAACCAGAGCCCGTCGAGGAGTGCGATCGGGCGCGCGCCCACCGCGACGATGTCGCGCAGGATGCCACCGATCCCGGTTGCGGCGCCCTGGAAGGGCTCGACCGCGGACGGATGGTTGTGCGACTCGACCTTGAAGGCGACCGCGAGGCCGTCACCGAGGTCGAGCACGCCGGCGTTCTCGCCCGGCCCCTGCAGGACGCGCCCGCCCGTCGAGGGCAGCCGTTTGAGCAGGCGCGCCGAGTGCTTGTAGCCGCAGTGCTCCGACCAGAGGAGCGAGAACACCGCGAGCTCGAAGTGGTTCGGATCGCGGCCCAGGAGCTCCTGGATACGGCCTGCTTCCCAGTCGGTGAGACCGAGCGCGCGGTAGAGCGGCTGTTCCGCAACCTCCGTCAGGTGATTCAGTCTAGTTACCGAAACAGACGGGCCGCCCGGTGCGTTACAAGAGGGCGTGCGCCGCCGCCATTTTGCGATGCTCCTCTCGCTCGCGCTGATCTGGGGCGCATCGTTCATGTTCATCAAGGTGGCGGTGCGCCAGCTCACGCCGGCGACCCTGATCATGGGGCGGATCGGGCTGGCGGCCCTCACGCTCGCCCTGGTGGTGCCGGTCCTGGTCGGCGGCCGCGAGACGCTGCGGCAGATGCGGGAGAACGCCGGCTGGCTCGTCGTCGTCGCCCTCGTCAACACGGCGGTGCCGTTCTGGCTGCTCTCGTGGGGGGAGACCCGGATCGACTCCGGCCTCGCGTCGATCATCCAGGCGGCGGTGCCGATCTTCAATGCGCTGATCGCTTTTGGCTTCTTCCACGAGGTGCGGGTGACCGGCGTCCGGCTCGCCGGGATCGCGATCGGCTTCGTCGGTGTGGCGCTGCTCGTCGGGGCCCAGCCGCAGGGGAGGGTGCTGGGCGCGCTCGCCGTCGTCGGCATGGCGCTCTGCTATGCGCTCGGCGGGCTGCTCGTCGGCCGGCATCTGAGCCGGGTGCGACCGCCGGTCGTCGCGCTCGCGACGACCGCCGTCTCGGCGCTCGTGGCGCTTCCGGCCGGGATCGCGCAGGCGCCGCACCACTTGCCCGGCTGGAAGGCGATCGGCTCCGTGCTCGCGCTCGGCGTGCCGGGGACGGCGCTCGCGTACCTGCTCTTCTTCGGCCTGATCGCGGGGGCGGGCGCCGCGTACACCTCGCTCGTCACGTACCTCATCCCACCGATCGCGCTCGGTTACGGCGCGATCTTCCTCGGCGAGGGCATCGGCGCGGTCGCGCTCGGCGGCCTGGCGCTCGTGCTCGGCGGCGTCGCGCTCGGCACCGGCGCGCTCAACCCGGCCCGCCTGCGGCGCGGGGTAGTGTCGGAGGTGTGAGCCGCCGGCGACGGCTCCTTCTAGATGTCGATGCGGGCGGTCTCGTACGGCCCGAGCTCGAGCATGCCGGACGCGGGGAGCGGCTCGCCCGCGGCGCGGAAGCGCTGCGGCTCGAGCCGCGCCTGTTCGGCGGTCGCCTCGTTCAGCCGGCGCATCGTTGCGCCTTCGCCCACGCCTGCCAGCTCGACCATGTGCGGCCGATGCGTGAGGTTCGCGACGAGCAGCGTCGTGCCGCCGTCGCGGCGGACGGCGAGGGCGTTGAGCTCGAGCGGGCGCCCGCTCGCGCACGCGAGCACCTCCGCTCCGCGCAGCGAGCACACGTCGGCAAGCACGTGGTAGAGCGGGAACGCTTCGTCTGCCTGTACGACGCCGCTTAGGCCGGTCGTCTCGAAGTAGGTCACGGCGTCTGCGCCCTGCTCGCTCAGGTGCTTCGCGCTCGCGAGCGTCCAGGCGGCGCCGAGCAGCGACGCCTGCCGCGGGTCGACGTTGGGGCGGCGCTCGAGCGTCACCGGGCCGACGAAGATCTGCTTGCCGCCCGCGAACGCCTTCGCCGCACGCACCTGCTCGCCCTGCGCCTCGAGCGTCTCGAACAGCGAGATGTCGTCGAAGGCGTGCACCTGCGGGTTGACCGACCAGAAGACGCCGTCCATGGCTTCGACCTGCGGCTTCGTCCGGTTCAGCTCGCAGAAGAACATGTCCGTGCCGCCTGCGAACGGAACGCCACCGAGCGCGAGCCGTTCGCGGACGAGCGCGACGAGCTCGGGCGGCGTCGTCTCCTCCGGCGTCGCCGTCTGTGCGCCCTCCGGCAGGACGAGGACGCGCGTGACCGTGGCGCCGGCCAGCGCTTCGCGCAGCTGCTCGAGTGCCGCGGTGTCCTCCGGACGGAGGAAGAGCGCGAGCTCGAGCGCCGCGTTCGTGCGGGCGCAGGCGGCCGACGCCCGTTGGAGCAGCTCCGGCCAGGCCGGATCCGCGAGGTGGACGTCCGCGCGCAGATGTGCGGGGGCGAGCGCCGCGAGCAGCGCCGCCTCGGCCTCCGACGGCCCGCCGCCTGTGGCGAGCTTCAGCCCGACCGGCGGGACGCGGGCGCCGGTCGGCTCGCCGAGCTCGATCCGCCCGCGATGGGGCCGGGCCGTCGCCTCCGGCTCGCCCTCGGCGTGCACGGTCACGGTCTGCGAGAGCGCCCGGCCCGGCTTCAGCTCGTGTGGGAGGCCGAGCGCGAGCGGGGTGGAGTACGTCTTGAACGACGCGTCGCTCCAGTTCCGCTGGTCTTCCGTCTCGAAGAGGTCGCCCTGGAACTCGAAGATCGCGACGGGTCCCTCCGCGAGCTCGATCTCGAGCCTGCTCACCGACGGGAAGAGCGGCACGTAGACGCCGTTCTCGAAGCGCTGCGGGCCGACGAGCGTGGGGAGCGTGCCGCTGACGGGCCCGTCCGGGGTCTCGCCGCGGAACGGGCGGCCGACGTATTCGCGCCACGGCTGGAGGACGCAGAAGCCGATGCGGTTGTAGAGCATGTCCCGCTCGCCCTGGCCCTCCATCGTGTAGCTGATGTGGCCGTCCGGCGTGCCGGCGATGTGGCCGTGCCAGGAGAAGTCGATGTCGTGGCTCGTGTGGCGCACCGAGAAGCGGACGTCGAACGAGTCGGGGCGGTCGTGGACATCGAGCTCGGAGGCGACCGCGGGGATCGTGTTCCAGTCGCAGTCACGCACGCCGACGTAGATCCGCCGCACGAGCTCGAGGTCGCCGAGCCTGACGTAGCGGAGGTCGATGCCGTCGAGCGCGGCAGTCAGCGGCCCGGCGTTCAGCCACCGGAGCTGCGGCAGTGGCACGTCGCGGCCGTGCAAGAGTGCGAGGGGAGAGATGGTCTGCATCGCGCGCTCCTTCCCAGCTCACAGCTTAAATGGCCCTTCGGCTCATCTAGACTCGCGCGCATGCCAATGCGCTACGACAGGCTGACCCGGCCGCTCGTGCGTGACGACGGAGAGCTGAGAGAGGCGAGCTGGGACGAGGCGCTCGACCGCGCCGCGGCCGGCTTCCGGAAAGCGCTCGACGAGGGCGCCCAGACCGGGCTCTTCAGCTGCTCCAAGGCCACGAACGAGCTGAACTTCGCGACGCAGAAGTTCTCCCGGGTCGCCCTGGGCTCCAACAACATCGACAGCTGCAACCGAACCTGACACGCGCCCAGCGTCGTCGGTCTGGCGACGGTGTTCGGTGCAGGCGGCGGGACGAGCTCCTACGAGGAGGTCCGTAACACGGATCTGATCCTGCTCTGGGGCTCGAACGCGCGCGAGGCGCACCCGATCTTCTTCCACCACGTGCTGAAGGCGGTGAACCGCGGCGCGAAGCTGATCGTCGTCGACCCGCGCCGCACGCCGTCGGCGCAATGGGCCGACCTCTGGCTCGGCCTCGACGTCGGCACCGACATCCCGCTCGCAAACGCCGTCGCGCGCGAGATCATCCACGCGGGGCTCGCGAACACGGAGTTCGTCGAGCGTGCGACGAGCGGGTTCGACGCCTTTCGCGAGTCGGTCGAGCCGTGGACGCCCGACGAGGCGGAACGCGTCACCGGAGTGCCCGCGGCGGCGATTCAGGAGCTTGCGCACGCGTACACACGGGCGGACAGCGCCCAGATCTGCTGGACGCTCGGCATCACGGAACACCACAACGCCGTCGACAACGTCTTTGCGCTGATCAACCTTGCGCTGCTCACCGGCCACGTGGGCCGCTACGGATCGGGGCTGAACCCGCTCCGCGGCCAGAACAACGTCCAGGGCGGCGGCGACATGGGCGCGTTACCGAACCGGCTGCCGGGCTTCCAGCCGCTCGAGGACGCGGCCGTGCGTGCGCGCTTCGAGGAGGTCTGGGGCGTGTCCGTCCCGCTCGAGCCGGGTCTCCACCTCACCGGCATGTTCGAGGCGATGGAGCACGGCGACCTGCGTGCCGTCTACGTCGTCGGCGAAAACCCGGCGCAGGGGGAGGCCGCCCAGACGCGGGCGGTGCGGCTGCTCTCGGGCCTCGACCACCTCGTCGTCCAGGACATCTTCCTCACGAAGACGGCCGAGCTCGCCGACGTCGTCCTGCCCGCCGCCTCGACGCTCGCGGAGGCCGAGGGCACGGTCACCTCGAGCGAGCGGCGCGTCCAGCGCGTCCGCAAGGCGATCGACCCGCCCGGCGAGGCCCGCGACGACGTCGAGATCGTCTACGAGCTCGCACGCCGCCTCGGCCACGACCTCGGCAGCCCGCGGGCCGGGGACGTCTGGAACGAGCTGCGCCGCCTCTCCCCGACGATGCACGGCGGGATGAGCTACGCGCGCCTCGAGGAGCTCGGCGGCATCCAGTGGCCGTGCTGCGACGAGGCCGACCCCGGCGCCCAGTTCCTGCACGGCCGCCTCTGGGACGACGTCGTCGCGGAGCGCGCACCGTTCCAGGTGGTGGAGCACGACCCGCCGGTCGACCGGCTCGACGACGACTTCCCGCTGCGCCTGACGACGGGCCGCCGGCTCGAGTCGTACAACACCGGCGTGCAGTCGGGCGGCTACTCGTCGCCCCTCCACCGCGGCGGCGAGGCGATCCTGCTCGCACCCGAGGACGGCGCGCGCTACGGCGTCGCCGACGGCGGGCGCGTACGGGTCGTCTCGCGCCGCGGTTCCGTCGAAGCGCCCGTCCGGTACGACGCGAACCTGCGACCGGGGCTCGCGTTCATGAATCTCCACTTCCCGGACGAGGTGGCGACGAACATCCTCACGATCGACGCGACCGACCCCAAGTCCGGCACGGCCGAGTTCAAGGCGGCCGCGATCCGCCTGGAGGTTGTGTAGTGCCGGATCTCCGCCTGCTCTCGGCGGAGCCGACCGCCGCCGAGCGCGCAGCGATCGACGTGGTCGTCGGCGGCGCCGAGGCGAACAGCAACCGAGTCGGGCGTAGCGACACGACGCGGCGCCACCTGCTCCTGCCCGCGCTGCGGGCGGCGCAGCGCCGCGTCGGCTGGGTGAGCGAGGGCGCGCTCGGCTACGCGTGCCGCCGGCTCGAGGTGCCGCCCGCGGAGGCGTACGGGGTCGCAAGCTTCTACGCGCTGCTCGCGCTCGAAGAGCGGCCCGCCGAGGTGCTGCACGTCTGCACCGACCTCTCGTGCCGGCTCGCCGGCGTCGAGCTGCCGGAGGGTGCGCACCCGAGCGCGTGCCTCGGGCTGTGCGAGCGCGCGCCGGCGTCGCTGCGGACGATCGCGGGCGAGGAGCCGCGCGAGCTCCAGCTGCCGGAGACGGCGCCGCCGCTGCCGCAGGCCGGAGACGAGGGCCTGCGCCTGCTGCGCCGGATCGCCGCCGGCCTCGATCCGGAGTCGCTCGACGCCTACCGTGCGCACGGCGGCTACGCGGCCCTCCGCCGCGCGGTCGAGCTCGGGCCCGCCGGCGTGTTGCGCGAGGTGAGCGAGTCGCGTTTGCTCGGCCGCGGCGGCGCCGCTTTCCCGACGGGTGCGAAGTGGGAGGCAGTCTCGCGCCAGCCCGTGCGGCCGCACTATCTCGTCTGCAACGCCGACGAGTCCGAGCCGGGAACGTTCAAGGATCGCGTGCTCATGGAGTGCGACCCGTTCGCGCTCGTCGAGGCGATGACCATCGCCGCCTACGCGACCGGCTGCGAGCGCGGCTTCGTCTACGTGCGGGCGGAGTACCCACTCGCGCACGAGCGGCTCGAGCACGCGTTCGAGCAGGCGCGGGCGCGCGGGTTCCTCGGCGACGACGTGAGGGGCGCCGCCGGCTTCTCCTTCGATCTCGAGCTTCGCATCGGCGCCGGCGCGTACGTGTGCGGCGAGGAGACGGCGCTGTTCCAGTCGATCGAGGGCTACCGCGGCGAGCCGCGCAACAAGCCGCCCTTCCCGGTCGAGGTCGGCCTCTTCGGCAAGCCGACCGTCGTGAACAACGTCGAGACGCTCTTCAACGTGCTCGAGGTCGTGTGTGACACCGGGACGGTGTACGCGCAGACAGGTACCGAGGGGTCGACGGGAACGCGGCTCTTCTGCGTCTCGGGCCACGTCGCGCGGCCGGGTCTGTACGAGGTGCCGTTCGGGACGCCGCTGTCGGAGCTGCTCGCCCTGGCCGCCGCGACACCGCCGAAGGCCGTGCTGCTCGGCGGCGCCGCCGGTTCGTTCCTGCGCCCGGACCAGCTCGACCTGCCGCTCACGTTCGAGGATGCGCGTGCACGCGGAGTCTCACTGGGCTCCGGCGTCGTGATTGTCTACGACGAGTCCGCAGACCTCGTCGATGCCGTCCTGCGCATCGCCGAGTTCTTCCGTGACGAGTCGTGTGGCCAGTGCGTCCCGTGCCGCGTCGGCACCGTGCGCCAGGAGGAGGCGCTGCACCGGCTCGCGTCGGGCAGGGCGAACGGCAACGAGCTCGAGGTGCTGGCGGATCTCGCCCAGGTGATGCGCGACGCCTCGATCTGCGGGCTCGGCCAGACGGCTGCGAGCGCCGTCGAGTCCGCGATGGCGAACTTCGGGGTGCTCGCCCCGTGACCGTCGTCTCTGTCGCCGCGCCGAAGCGAATGGTCGAGCTGACCGTCGACGGGCACGCCGTGCGCGTGACCGAGGGCTCGACGATCCTCGACGCGTGCCGCCGGCTCGGCATCGAGACGCCGACCCTCTGCTACGGCGACACGCTCACGCCGGTGAACGTGTGTCGCGTCTGCGTCGTCGAGGTAGAGGGCGCACGGACGCTCGTGCCGTCCTGCTCACGCAAGGTCGAGCCGGGGATGGTCGTGCACACCGACTCGCCGCGCGTGCAGACGAGCCGGCGCGTCGTGCTCGAGCTGCTCGGCTCATCGGTCGATCTCTCCACCGCAACGGACGCGCTGCGCTACATCGAGGAGTACGAGGCGGAGCCGGAGCGGTTTGGCCCGGACTCGCTGACCGTGGCGCAGGCGGTCAAGGTGGACAACGACCTCTACGTCCGTGACTACTCGAAGTGCATCCTCTGTTACAAGTGCGTCGAGGCCTGCGGCGAGGACCACCAGAACACGTTCGCGATCGCCGTCGCCGGACGCGGCTTCGGCGCGCACATCTCGACGGAGCTCGACGTCGAGCTTCCCGAGTCGGCGTGCGTCTACTGCGGCAACTGCGTCGCCGTCTGCCCGACGGGCGCGCTGATGCCGAAGAGCGAGTTCGACCTGCGACAGGCGGGCGGGTGGGACGAGCCGCGCCAGACGCAGGTGGACACGGTCTGTCCGTACTGCGGCGTCGGCTGCAACCTGACGCTGCACGTCCAGGACGGCGACATCGTGAAGGTGACGTCGCCCGACGACCACGACGTCACGCGCGGCAACCTCTGCGTCAAGGGGCGTTTCGGCTACGAGTTCGTACGGAACCGGCCGGGAGGTAAGGGCACTAGCCCCTCGCGCTGACCGCCTGCGCGAGCGCGGCGAGCGTCTTCGGTCCGAGGATGCCGTCGGCCGTGAGCTTGGCGGCGCGCTGGAAGCTGGCGACAGCGTGCTGGGTCGACGGGCCGTACTGGCTGTCGATGGCGCCGGGCGAGTAGCCGAGGCTCTTCAGCGCGCGCTGCAGGATCGTCACCTGCCCTCCCTTGTCGCCGAGCTTGAGCGTGCTCGCGGGGACGCGGATCGGCGTGCTCGCCGGCTGGGTCGCCGGGGTGGTAGTCGCCGCCGGCGTCGTCTTCGTCACCTTCGGCGCCGGCGCGGGCTTGGGCCCTCCGCCGGAGAAGACGCCGCCGGCGGCAAGGCCGATCAGGAGCAGGACGGCGAGGACGGCGGCCCCGAGCCCCAGCCGTGCGCTCCTGGACAGGCTCTGGACGCCGCCGAAGCGCTCACGGGCGCCGTCGCTCCCGGCGAGCCAGTCGTCGGCGGTCGCCGGGCCCGCGCCCGCCGGCGCCCGCGGCGGCTCCGCCGTCGCGCGTTCGGCCCGCCGCCTGCGTCGCGGCGACGCCTGCTCGGGCTCGGCAAACCAGTTGTCGAGGTCCCGGTCGCGTTCGGTGTCGCGACCTGCCATCGACATACGGTACCGCGTCCGGCGCTCGCGCAGCGGGCGGCACCGTAGGATCCAGGGCATGACGCGCTATCTGCACACCATGGTCCGGATCACGGATCCGGAGAAGAGCCGCGCCTTCTACGAGGCGCTCGGGCTCGAGTTCCGCCGCGACATGGACATCGTCCGCAACGGCGAGCGGGAGGCGACGAACTACTTCTTCGGCGTCCCGGGCCAGGAGGAGGAGCTCGAGCTGACGTTCAACCACGACGGGCGCACGTACGAGCTCGGCACCGGCTACGGCCATGTCGCCTACGCGGTCGACGACCTCGGCGACACGCTCGCGCGGCTGCGCGAGCAGGGCATCGAGCCGGAACGGGAGCCGTACCGCGTCAGCGAGGGCGGCTCACTCCTCTGCTTCGTCCGCGACCCGGATAGATAGCTTCTAACATCGATTAGGCGTGGTCAGCGAGCTAGGGGCTCGTGGCGAGGGCGGCGAGTGCCTCGTCGACGTCTCCGAGTTGCCACTGCTGGGTGCCGAGGAAGGCGTAGCGGACGACGCCGTTGCGGTCGATCGAGAAGAGGGCGGGACGCTGGCCGAGGGAGAGCAGCCGCGACTCGATCTGGTAGGCGCGGTAGATGTCCCGTTGCGGGTCGGCGAGCAGCGGAAACGGGATCCCGCGCGCCGCCGCGAACGCGTCGGTCTGGTCGAGGCTGCCGGGCGCCAGCGCGAGCACCTCGACGCCCCTGCCGCGGATCTCGTCGTACCGCTCGCGCAACTGCGCGAGATGCCGGCGGCAGAACGGTCAGCCGAAGGCGCGCATGAACACGA
>JBEKEH010000099.1:0-12170 GCA_050013935.1 Gaiellaceae bacterium
CGCGCGTCCTGGTCGCCCAGGCGGGAGTCGCCCGCGCTGACGCCTTCATAGCCTTCGGGCATGATCTCGCCCTTGTTGATCCAGACCTTCACGCCGATCCGCCCGTATGTCGTGCGCGCCTCGACGAAGCCGTAGTCGATGTCGGCGCGGATCGTGTGCAGCGGCACGCGGCCCTCGTTGTAGGTCTCGCGCCGGCTCATCTCGCCGCCGCCGAGGCGGCCCGAGCACTGGATCTTCACGCCGGCCGCGCCGGAGCGGATCGCAGACGCGAGCGCGCGCTTCATCGCGCGGCGGAACGCGACGCGGTTCGAGAGCTGCTCGGCGATCGACTGCGCGACGAGCTTCGCGTCGAGCTCCGGGCGCTTGATCTCGTTGATGTTGATGTGGACGTTCTTCTGTGTCAGCGCGTGCAGCTCGCGACGTAGCGCGTCCACCTCGACACCGGACTTGCCGATCACGATGCCGGGCCGAGCCGTGTAGATGTCGACCGTGATCCGCTGCTTGTCCTTGCGGATCAGGATGTCCGACAGCCCGGCGTGCGCGAGCTTCTTGTAGATGTGCTCGCGAATGCGCAGGTCCTCGAGCAGGTACTGCGGGAACTCCTTCTTCCCCGTATACCAGTTCGACTTCCAGTCGTGGATGATCCCCACGCGAAGCCCACCCGGATGGATTTTCTGTCCCACTAGTTCTCCTTCTTCTGTCGAGAAGCCTTCGGCTTCTCGACTAGAGAGACGTTCTCGTCAGCAGTCGGCTCTTCATTGCTCTGTACGGTCGCTCCAGCCGTCGGCTCCACTGGAGAGGCCTTTCGCCGACGAGACGGCTGCCTAGTCTCCGGCGCGGCGACAGCCGCGGCGGAGACAGCCGGCTGTGCCAGCTCCACCGTGATATGGCACGTCCGCTTGCGAATCCTCGCCACCCGTCCGCGCGCTCTCGCGCGCCAGCGCTTCAGTGTCGGGCCTTCATCGGCATACGCCGTCGCGACGACGAGCTCGTCGCCGTTCCAGTGCAGGTCCGGGCGCGACTCGGCGTTCGCGACGGCAGAGCGCAACACCTTCTCCACGTCGCGCGCAACCGCGCGCTGCGAGAACGCGAGGATCGTGCGCGCCTCCGGCACGGAGCGGCCCCGGATCAGGTCGGTGACGAGTCGCGCCTTGCGCGCGCTCGAGTGCACCCACTTCGCCTCGGCGCGGACCGTCGGCGTGTCCTGCACTGCGGCCACTTAGCGCTTCACCTTGGCTGCCTTGTCGCCCGCGTGACCGCGGAACGTCCGGGTCGGCGCGAACTCGCCGAGCTTGTGCCCGACCATCTGCTCGGACACGAAGACCGGCACGTGCTTGCGCCCGTCGTGTACCGCGATCGTGTGGCCGACCATCTCCGGGAAGACGGTGGACGAGCGCGACCACGTGCGGATCATGTTCTTCTGCCCCGCCTCGTTCATCGCGGTGATGCGGCCCAGCAGCCGCTGCTCGACGAACGGGCCTTTCTTACTGGATCTACTCATCCTTAGCGCCGGCCCTCCTTACCGCGCCTGCGGGCGCGAACGATCAACGTGTTCGATTCCTTGTGCTTCCGGCGGGTGCGCTTGCCGAGGGTCGGCACGCCCCACGGCGTGACCGGGTGCCGGCCGCCCTTCGACTTGCCTTCGCCACCGCCGTGCGGATGGTCGACGGGGTTCATCGCGGAGCCGCGCACCGACGGGCGCTTGCCGCGCCAGCGGCTGCGGCCCGCCTTGCCGCCGGTGATGTTCTGGTGGTCGACGTTGCCGACCTGGCCGACCGTCGCGCGGCAGGTGAGCGGCACACGGCGCATCTCGCCCGAGGGGAGGCGCAGGACAGCGTAGCCCTGATCCTTCGCCACGAGCTGGATGCCCGAGCCGGCGGAGCGCGCCATCTTCGCGCCCTGGCCCGGCCTCAGCTCGACGTTGTGCACGAGCGTGCCGGTAGGGATGTTCTCGAGCGGCAGCGCGTTGCCGACCTTGATGTCCGCGGCCGGCCCGGACTCGACCGTCGCGCCGACGCGCAGCTGCGCAGGCGCGAGAATGTAGCTCTTCGCGCCGTCCGCGTAATGAAGCAGTGCGATCCGCGCCGAGCGGTTCGGGTCGTACTCGATTGCGGCGACCTTCGCCGTCACGCCGTCCTTCTGGCGCTTGAAGTCGATCACGCGGAACCGGCGCTTGTGGCCGCCGCCCTGGTGGCGCGTGGTGATGCGGCCGTTGTTGTTGCGGCCGCCCTTCTTCGTCACCGGCTCGAGCAGGCTCTTCTCCGGCGTCGTCTTCGTGATCTCCTCGAACGTGGAGACCGACATGAAACGGCGCCCCGGCGAGGTGGGCTTGTATCTGCGAATCGGCACTAGAGTTGAGCTCCCTCGAAGATCTCGATCGAGTCGCCCTGCTTGAGCTGGACGATCGCCTTCTTCCAGCCGGAGCGGGTGCCCTTCGTGGCGCCGCGCCGCTTCGGCTTCGGCTGCACCTTGACGATGTTCACGTTCACGACCTTGACCTCGAAGAGCTGCTCGACGGCCTGGCGGATCTGCGTCTTGTGCGCGTCCGGGTGCACCTTGAACGTGTAGCGGTTCTGCGTGATCTGCTCGTAGCTCTTCTCGGAGACCACGGGCCGGAGCAGAACTTCGCTCGGATGCAGGCTCATGACGACGCCCTTCTCTGGATGAGCGGCAGCGCCGCCTCGCTGACGAGCAGCGAGCGCGCCCAGACGACCTCGGCGACCTCCAGCTCGCTCGGCAGGACGACGATCACGCGTTCGAGGTTGCGGAAGCTCTTGATCAGGTTGTCCTCGTCCTCGTTCACGACGACGACCGTCGGCGTGCTCTTGCCCCAGCTGGCGAGCAGCTGCGCAGCGTGCTTGGTCGACGGCCCGTCGAACGTCGTCGCGCTGAGCAGGCCGAGCGAGCCCGCCTGCACATGGTCTGTGAGCGCACTCCGCAGCGCCGCCTTCGCGGCCTTGCGATTCACCTTCACGTCGAACGAGTTCGGCATCGGCGGGAAGGTGACGCCGCCGCCCGTGAACTGCGGCGCGCGGATCGTGCCCTGACGGGCGCGGCCGGTGCCCTTCTGGCGGAACGGCTTCGAGCGGCCGCCGGAGACGAGCCCGCGGCTCTTCGCGGCGCGCGTGCCCTGCCGGCGGTCGTTCATCTCCGCCCGCACGGCCTCGTGCACGAGGTGCGGCTTCAGCTCGGCGCCGAACACGGCCGCCTCGAGCGAGACGTCCTTCGTGCTCTTGCCGGCGCTGTCGAGGAGGGGTGCCGTCGGCGACGCCATTACGACATCTCCCTGATCTCGAGCAGGCCGTTCTTCGGGCCGGGGACGGCGCCCTTGATCAGCAGCAGGTTCTTCTCGGCGTCGATCGCGTGGATCGTGAGGCCGGTCTGGGTGACGCGGTGCGCGCCCATGTGGCCGGCCATCTTCATGCCCTTGAAGACGCGCGACGGCGTCGCCGACGCGCCGATCGAGCCGGGCTTACGGATGTTGTGCGAGCCGTGCGTGACCGGGCCGCGGTGGAAGCGGTGCCGCTTGATCGTGCCCTGGAAGCCCTTGCCGATCGAGACGCCGGACACCTTCACCTTGTCGCCGGGCTGGAAGATCTCGACCGTCACGTTCTCGCCCTGCACCGCCTCGCCGAAGTGGCCGCGGAACTCGACGAGGTGGCGGTACGCACCGTCGACCCCGCTCTTCGCGAGGTGGCCGCGCTCCGCCTTCGACAGCTTGCGCTCGGCGACCGGCTCCCAGGCGAGCTGAACGGCCTCGTAGCCGTCGGCCGCCGGCGTGCGAACGGCGACGACGGGGCACGGGCCGGCCTCGACGACGGTGACCGGCGTGACGGCGCCGCTCTCCGCGTCGAAGAGCTGGGTCATGCCGACCTTCTTGCCGACGATGCCTTTCACGGCCGCCTCCAGCGGCCGTGAATAAGAGCAAGAGCGGAGGGCGCGAATCCGCTCTCCGCCTTTTCCTTTATGACAACGCGAAGCGTTGTCACAGTTTGATCTCGATGTCGACGCCGGCCGGCAGGTCGAGCCGCATGAGCGAGTCGACCGTCTTCGGGGTCGGCGAGTGGATGTCGATCAACCGCTTGTGCGTGCGGACCTCGAAGTGCTCCCGCGAGTCCTTGTCCTTGAACGGCGAGCGGATCACGCAGTAGACGTTCTTCTCGGTCGGCAGGGGCACGGGGCCGGTGATGGTGGCGCCGGTGCGCTGGGCCGTGTCCACGATGTCCTTCGCGGACTTGTCCACCTGCTGGTGGTCGTAGCCCTTCAGTCTGATTCGGATCTTCTGCTGTGGCACCGGCGCCTCCCTTCACTCGTTCGCGTGTACTTTGCGTTTCGTTTTCTTGGTTCGCGTCTAACTAGAGGCCGTAGGCCTTATTTGATGATCTCGGTGACGGCACCGGCACCCACGGTGCGGCCGCCCTCGCGGATCGCGAAGCGGAGACCCTGATCCATGGCGATCGGCTGGATCATCTCGATCTCCATGTTCGTGTTGTCGCCCGGCATGACCATCTCCTGGCCCTCCGGGAGCTTGATCGAGCCGGTCACGTCCGTCGTCCGGAAGTAGAACTGCGGCCGGTAACCGTTGAAGAACGGCGTGTGGCGGCCGCCCTCATCCTTCGAGAGCACGTAGACCTCGGCCTTGAAGTGCGTGTGCGGCGTGATCGAGCCCGGCTTTGCGACGACCTGCCCGCGCTCGACCTCCTCGCGCTTGATGCCGCGCAGCAGTGCGCCCGCGTTGTCGCCGGCCTGCGCGTAGTCGAGCGTCTTCTGGAACATCTCGAGGCCCGTGACGACGGTCTTCGTCACCTCGGGATGGATGCCGATGACCTCGACCTCGTCGCCGACCTTGCACTTGCCCTGTTCGATGCGGCCGGTCACAACGGTGCCGCGGCCGGTGATCGTGAACACGTCCTCGATCGGCATCAGGAACGGCTTGTCGACGTCGCGGACCGGCTCCGGGATGTAGGAGTCGACCGCCTCCATCAGCTCGAGGATCTTCGGCGTCCACTCCGCGTCGCCCTCGAGCGCCTTCAGCGCCGAGACCTGGATGACCGGAATGTCCTCGCCGGGGAACTCGTACCTGGAGAGGAGCTCGCGCACCTCCAGTTCGACGAGCTCGAGCAGCTCGGGGTCGTCGACCATGTCGGCCTTGTTCAGAGCCACGACGATGGCCGGCACCTGCACCTGGCGGGCGAGCAGGATGTGCTCGCGCGTCTGCGGCATCGGGCCGTCCGCCGCGGAGACCACGAGGATCGCGCCGTCCATCTGGGCGGCGCCCGTGATCATGTTCTTGATGTAGTCCGCGTGGCCCGGGCAGTCGACGTGCGCGTAGTGGCGGTTCGCCGTCTCGTACTCGACGTGCGCGGTGTTGATCGTGATGCCGCGCTGCCGCTCCTCCGGCGCCTTGTCGATCTCGTCGAAGCTCGTGACGGCGGTACCCGTCCCCAGCTCCGAGAGGACCTTCGTGATCGCAGCGGTCAGCGTCGTCTTGCCGTGGTCGATGTGACCGATGGTGCCGACGTTGACGTGCGGCTTCGTGCGCTCGAACTTCTGCTTGGCCATGGGTGGCTCCCTGATCTCCTTCTTAGGTTCCTATTTCGACCCGGCGTCGACGATCTCGCTCGCGATCGACTGAGGCACTTCCTCGTAGCGATCGAACTGCATGGTGAAGTCGGCCCGCCCCTGCGTCATCGAGCGCAGATCGGTTGCGTAGCCGAACATCTCCGACAGCGGGACGACGGCGGTGATCACCTGGGCGTTGCCCAGCGGGTTCATCGACTCGATGCGGCCGCGGCGGCTGTTGAGGTTGCCCATCACGTCGCCGAGGTACTCCTCCGGCGTCGTCACCTCGACCGCCATCACGGGCTCGAGCAGCTTCGGCTTCGCCCGTTTCATCCCCTCCTTGAAGGCCATCGAGCCCGCGATCTTGAACGCTCGCTCGCTCGAGTCGACCTCGTGGTACGAGCCGTCGACCAGCTCGATCTTCACGTCGACGACGGGATACCCCGCCAGCACGCCGGCGTCCATCGCCTCGCGGATGCCCGCGTCGACGGCCGGTATGTACTCCTTCGGGATCTTGCCGCCGACGATCTTGTCGGCGAACTCGTAGCCCTCGCCCGGCTTCTGCGGGAAGAGGTTGATCACCACGTCGCCGTACTGGCCCGAGCCGCCCGTCTGCCGGACGAACCGGCCCTGGACCTTTTCGGCCGGCTTCGAGATCGTCTCGCGGTACGCGACCTGCGGGCGGCCGACGTTCGCGGCGACGTTGAACTCGCGCTTGAGCCGGTCGACGATGATCTCGAGGTGCAGCTCGCCCATGCCGGCGATGATGGTCTGGGCGGTCTCCTCGTCGGTGTTGACGCGGAAGGTGGGGTCCTCCTCGGCGAGGCGGGCGAGACCCGCGCCGAGCTTGTCCTGGTCGACCTTCGACTTCGGCTCCACCGCGACCGCGATCACGGGCTCCGGGAAGGTCATCGACTCGAGCACGATCGGGGCGCTTTCGACGGCGAGCGTATCGCCCGTCGTCGTGTGCTTGAGGCCGACGCCCGCGGCGATCTCGCCCGCGGCGATCTCGTCCCGCTCCTCGCGGTGGTTCGCGTGCATCTGGAGGATGCGGCTGACGCGCTCGGTCTTGCCCGTGGTCGTGTTGAGGACGCGGTCGCCGGCCTTCAGCCGGCCGGAGTAGACGCGAAAGTACGTCAGCTTGCCGACGTACGGATCTGACATGACCTTGAAGGCGAGCGCCGAGAACGGCTCTTCGAGCGACGCGTGGCGCTCCACGTCCGCGCCGGTCTTCGGGTCGATCCCGATCATCGGCGGCACGTCGAGCGGACTCGGCAGGTAGTCGATCACGGCGTCGAGCAGCGGCTGGACGCCCTTGTTCTTGAAGGCGGAGCCGAGCAGCACCGGCGTGATCTCGTCGGCGAGCGTGGCGGCACGGACGGCACGCCGGATCATCTCCGACGTCACGCCGGACTCGTGCTCGATGTAGGCCTCGAGCACCTCGTCGTCGAAGTGCGAGATCGCGTCGATCAGCTGGTGGTGGTACTCCTGGGACTGCTCGGCGAGCTCGGCCGGGATGTCGGTCACGTCGTACTGCTGGCCGAGGTCGTCCTTGTAGACGACCGCCTGCATGTCGACGAGGTCGACGACGCCCTGGAAGTGGTCCTCCGCGCCGATCGGGATCTGCAGCGGTACCGGGTTCGCGCCGAGCTTGTCGCGCATCGACTGCACGGAGGCGAAGAAGTTCGCGCCGGTGCGGTCCATCTTGTTGATGAACGCGATGCGCGGGACCTTGTACTTGTCGGCCTGCCGCCAGACCGTCTCGGACTGCGGCTGGACGCCGGCGACGGCGTCGAAGACGGCAATTGCGCCGTCGAGCACGCGCAGGCTTCGCTCCACCTCCACGGTGAAGTCCACGTGCCCGGGCGTATCGATGATGTTGATCCGGAAGTCGTGCCAGAACGCCGTCGTCGCCGCCGACGTGATCGTGATGCCCCGCTCCTGCTCCTGGGCCATCCAGTCCATCGTCGCGGCGCCCTCGTGCACCTCGCCCATCTTGTGGGTGCGGCCGGTGTAGTAGAGGATCCGCTCGGTCGTCGTCGTCTTGCCCGCGTCGATGTGGGCCATGATCCCGATGTTGCGGACGCGGTCGAGTCCGCTACGCGGTCTAGTTTCGGTGACCTTGGTGCTCAAGAGTTCCTTTCGCCTACCAGCGGTAGTGCGCAAAGGCCTTGTTGGCCTGCGCCATCCGGTAGACGTCGTCCTTGCGCTTGAACGCGCCGCCCTGCTGGTTGAGCGCGTCGAGAATCTCGTTGGCGAGCTTGCTGCCCATGCCCTTCTCGCGCCGTTCCCGCGCGTAGGTCACGAGCCAGCGCACGGCGAGCGTGCGGGCACGGCGCTGCGGCACCTCGACGGGCACCTGGTAGTTCGCCCCGCCGACGCGGCGGCCGCGCACCTCGAGCACGGGCGTGACCGTCTTCACGGCCTGCTCGAGCACCTCGACCGGCGGCCGGCCGGTCTTCGTGCCCACCGTCTCGAGCGCCTCGTACACGATCTGCTCGGCGATCGACTTCTTGCCGTCGAGCATGACCTTGTTGATCACCTGCGTCACCAGCGGCGACCCGTAGACGGAATCCGCCTCGACGGAGCGGGCCTGGACATCTGCACGGCGCGGCATCAGCTACCCCTCTTCGCGCCGTACTTCGAGCGGGCCTGCTTGCGGTCCGCGACGCCGCCGGCGTCGAGCGCGGCACGGATGATCTTGTAGCGGAAGCCCGGCAGGTCCTTGACGCGCCCGCCGCGGACGAGCACGACCGAGTGCTCCTGGAGGTTGTGGCCCTCGCCCGGGATGTAGGCGCCGATCTCCATGCCATTCGTGAGACGGACGCGCGCGACCTTCCGCAGGGCCGAGTTCGGCTTCTTCGGGGTGGTCGTGTAGACGCGCGTGCAGACGCCGCGCTTCTGCGGCGAGCCGGCAAGCGCGGGCGTCTTCGTCTTCGCCAGCGGGGCCTTGCGGCCATGGCGGACGAGCTGATTCACGGTCGGCATGCGTTCGCTTCTGCTCCCTTTCACAAAGAGACGGTCGGCGGGGACGGTAAGAGTCCCCTGCCAACCGGCCCGCGGCATGGTAGCCGAGGCCGCAGGAGGCGTCAAACCCGCTTGGTGAGCCGAAACCAGAACGGAATATCGCGCCGCGCCCGTAGCCTCCGGCGCCCGTCCCGTTTACAGTCTGACAGAGCCCCGGCCGGCCTGGGCCAAATTGTGCTGCCACCGCGGTGAATCACCTGCTCATCGGCATATCCGCTGCACTCGGAGCCTGCCTCCTGGTCCTCCTTGCCGTGCTCGCGGGGCTCGCGCGACGTTCCGGCCGGCGCGCCGACGAGCGGGTCGGCACGGTGATGCAGGCGCTCGAGACACGGATGGACGAGCTCGCGCAGGAGCTTGCCGGCGCGGTCGCGCGTGCGGACGAGGAGAGCCGGCGCAGCCGTTTCCTGGGTGATATCGCGGGCTCGATCGACCTGGACGACGTCCTCGCGCGGACGCTCGAGGCCGCCGCAGGCCTCGCGGGCGTCGACGCGGCCCTCGTCCGGCTCGACCCCCAGGAGGGGCCGCCGATCGTGGCCACGCTCGGCCTCGCGGCAGAGCAGGCGGAGCGGCAGGCGATCTCCGGGCCGCCGGACGGACGCCCGGTGCGCTCGGTCGAGATCACGTACCGCTACACGGAAGCCGAGGAGGAGCAGGGCGACGCGCTCGTCCGCGCCGGCCTCGCGGTGCCGCTCGCCGACGAGGCCGGGCCGCTCGGGTACCTCGGCGTCTTCACGCACGAGCCGGAGCGGCGCTTCGGCGGTGAGGACGTGCACCAGCTCGAGGAGATCGCCGGGCGCGCCGCCCCGACGATCGAGAACGCGCGCCGCTTCCGCGAGGCGCGCCAGCTCGCCGACCTCGACGCGCTCAGCGGCCTCCACAACCGCCGCTACTTCCACGAGACGCTCGCGCGCGACGTCGCGCGCGCCCAGCGCTACGGCCGCAGGCTGGCGCTGATCGTCTTCGACCTCGACGACTTCAAGGACATCAACGACCGCGTCGGGCACCTCGCCGGCGACGCCGTGCTCGCCGAGGCGTCCGAGCGCATGCGGGACGCTATCCGCAGCGCCGACGTCGTCTGCCGGGTCGGCGGCGACGAGTTCGCGGTGATCATGCCGGAGTCGGGGCTCGAGCACGCCGACCAACTCTTCGCCCGCATCCAGGCCACCATCTCCGAGCGCCCGATCGGCTCGGCGGGGCGGGTCCGCATCTCGGCGGGCATCACCGAGCTGAAGGCGGAGGACGACTCGATCAGCCTCTTCGAGCGCGCCGACGATGCCCTCTACCGCGCAAAGGAGCGCGGCAAGGGCCAGTCGGTCAAGGCCCAGACCAGCTAAACGGCGGCCGTCTCCGTGCCTCGTCGGCCTTCGTGATAGCGCCGCTGGTCGTTAGGAGTGTTGGGAGCACTGGGGGGTTGACAGAAGCCACTGCTCGGCGGCCTGTTCGGCGGCGCTGTCGGGCAGGTTCTGAGCGACTGGCGCGTCAGGGGCGATCGCGTGGTCGTAGATGACGCCGTTGTGGTCGACATAGTCGGAGACCGAGAACGAGATTTCGGCGCCATCGACCAGGTGGTAAGTCTGTGGCGCGGTGGTAACTCCCCCTGTGGCGGCTCCGAAGCTGCGCGTGTTCGCGCGGCCGCGGAACGCGACGGTGACAGCCTCGCCCGAGCTTGCCGTTGTCGGCCCTGTGAGCACAGCCACCGGCGGAGCGGGCGAGAACGCAGGAACCACAACTGGCGCGCGGTCGGTGTAGCCGCCGCCGGAGAGAGCACCGTCGCGATAGGAGACGTAGTAGCGAAAGCCCTTCCTGCCGGTGAACCCAATCAGCGGTCCGTCGCCGAGAAGAGGCCCTACGCCCAGGAGCATCGGGTACATATCGCCGCCCGTGTTCTCGCGCAGGTCGATGATCCAGCCGCAGGGATCGCTCTGCGTCTGAAGCACCGAGATGTTCGAGAGCGCACTGGAAACGTACCGCCGCGCGTTTGGCGTACTGGGCAGCGACGCGATCGCGGGCACCTCGACGAGCCCAAGCCTCCCATGGGCAAGTGAGACGGCTGGGGGAGGCGTCGGTACCGTCCCCGCACGTTTTGCAGCCTGCGCTTCGAGCTTCGCCGTGAGCGGGTTCGTGAACCCTTCATGGACATCGCCTGCCTGCCGTAGCTGATCGAGCGCGAAGATGATGGCGCCGTAGGCGTCTGCGGGTCTCCTGGCGCGCGCCGCCATCTTCCGAGCCTCGCGAGTGACCGTCGGCCATCCCTTCGCGGGCGTAACAATGGCGTTGGCGCGCATCAGCGCAAGGGCGTGATCCAGATACTCCCCCGGCGCACGAGGATTAGCTGCCGTCGCGCCGTAAGCGGCTGCCGCCACTATGCAGGCGAGCGAGGCACAGACACGCGCGAGACGCCTCACGACCAGATACTGCTCTCTCCGGCGGAGTTGCGTCGCCGGCGGGCAGCGAAAGGGGTAGTCATCCGCACGCAGCACGTACGCCGCACCTGAGCGGACGACACCCTCGCCTGGGCACAGTTCGGGAATGTCCCCCGACCGACGCGCGGTTCGTCGCGATTGTGCATGCCCGGAAGCAGTGCTAGGCGACATGCGTCGGAATTGTCAACGTTCCCGCTTGAGGTTCTGGATTGCAGGCACACTGACTAGGTGCAAGCCCTTTCGGCGCAGAGTCGGGTGATCGGTCTTATCGGCGCGGTCGAGGCCGGCGTGGGCCTCTGGTACTTCACGAACGGCCACTGGCTTACCGGGATCTTCTACGTGATCGCTGTGGCGTTCCTGGTCGCCGTGTACGTCCGCCGGGAGCGGAAGTTGAAGGGGCCAGACGGTGGGAGGCGTTACTAGCGACGCCTTCAACGCCTTGACGTCCGCGACAGTCATGGGGTTGATGCTTCAAGCATTGCGGGTCTAACCCGCCCGGCTGGCGTGGGCGAGTGTGAGGCAATGTCACCCCGGGGCGGAGACCGGACAGTAGCCCCGCGACCGACGACCACGCGCCTAGAAGCGCTTAGCAGCCAACGTCTTTGGAGAAGCGCGCGAGGATCCTGCGCTCGGGGGCCGCGAAGACGGAGAAGAGGTTCGGGCGCACCGACGCGCGCGCCTTGATCTGCGTCGAGTCATCGCCCCCCGGCAGCAACCTCACGTCCAGCCCACCCCAAACCGGTGGCCTCCAGTACTTCGCCGTCACCTCGAAAAGCGTCTCCGAAGCCTCAACGTGTGAGAACGCGGCGTCGGCTGCCAGAGCGGTCCGGCACTTCTCAAGCCAGCGTTCTCGTGCGCCGCTGACAACGTATGTCTGCTCAAGCGGTTGGAGCAGCCGGAGCAGTGGCACTTGAGCCTCCGTTCGGTCCTCTCCTGCCCGGATCATCAGTAGCCGCGCCACTCTGCAACCGCCATCAGGGCCCACCCTGATGGTCTCTCGCCTGGGCCAGCGTCCTCTCACTCGAACCGCCTAGTGCGGGCTTCGGCGGAGGGTTAACGACGGCGACCGGGTCGCTGTGCGACCTGGTCGCATGCCGTAGACCTTCGGCCCGGACGGACCGCCAAGGGCCTGCGCGAACGCGGGCGCAGCCGCGTTCG
>JBEKEH010000100.1:0-12094 GCA_050013935.1 Gaiellaceae bacterium
CGGTCCCGCACGGCGGGAAGGGCGGCTCGGGCCCGCCTGCGAGCGCGGCGGCCGCGCGGCCGCAGTCCGGCTGGTGCGCGACCACGACCACCGTCTCGCCGCGCGCCGCCGCAGCTGCGCGCATGTCCGCCGCGGTCGCGCCCGGCGCGAGCCGTTCGTCGAGCTCCGGCTCGCCGAGCCCGAGCGCAGCCGCCGTCTCGCACGCGCGCAGCAGCGGGCTCGTCACGACCGCGTCCGGCACGAGTCCCTCGGCGCGCAGGCGCACGCCGAGCTCGCGGGCGTGCGCGCGGCCCGCGCGCGTCAGCGGGCGCAGCTCGTCGGGATCCCCGGGGGCGGCCTCGGCGTGGCGAACGATCAGCAGGCGCACGCCGGCCAGGATAGACCTCCCCTCCGTCCCGGCTCGCCTCGGTACCGTGTCGCCGTGGCCAAGTGGAGGCTTGGGCCGGCGGTGGGAACGGCCGCCTTCGCGCTGACGGCAGGAACCGCGTGGGACGAGGGCGGGTTCCACGCGGTCGCGTGGGATCGCGCGCTCGTCGGGCTCGCCGTGCTCGCGTTCGCAGCGGTGGTGCTCGACGGCGCGCCGCGGCCGGGCAGGCACGCGACGGCGATGCTGGCCGCGCTCGCGTTCCTGACGGCGTGGACGGCGGCCTCGTGGCTCTGGTCCGACTCGCCCCCGGCGGCGCTCGACGAGGCGCAGCGCGTCGCCGTCTACCTCGCCGCAGCTGTCGCGGTCGCGATCGCCGGGCGGCGCGTGCCGCCGGTCTGGCTCGCCGGCGGCGTCGCCGCCGGGATCGTTCCCGCGGCGGCCTGGAACCTCGCCGTCCGCCTCGCGCCGGACTGGACGGGACGGGCGCCGCAGCGCGCCGACATCGGCTCGCTCGCGACGCCGGTCGGCTACGCGAACGGGCTCGCGCTGCTCGTCGTGCTCGCGCTCCTGCTCGCGCTCGGCCTCGCAGCGACGGCGCCCGCCGCGCCGGTCCGCGCCGCCGCCGCCCTGCTGCTCGTCCCCTTCGCGGCGGACCTCGCGCTTCAACAGAGCGCCGGCGCCGAGGTCGCGCTCGCCGCCGGGCTGGTCGCGCTCGTCCTCGTCGCGCCGCGCGACCGTGCCGCCCTCTCGCTCGCGCTCCTTGTCCTGCCGCTCGGCACCGCGCTCGCCGTCGGGCGGGAGGGCAGCGTCGTCTCGCCGCCTGCCCAGGACCTCACCGCTGCTGCCGGGGCAGGCCACCGCCTGCTGCTCGGGCTCGCGCTGCTCGCCGCCGCCCAGCTCGCCGCCGCGGTCTTCCTCGTGCCGCGTTTCGCGCGCGACGGCGCGCCGCTGGCGGCTCGCGCGGCGGCTGTGACGGCCGCGCTGCTGCTCGCCGCCGGCCTCGTCGCGGCGCCGTTCGCGCTGCGCGGCCACGAGCGGGGCAGCTACTGGGGCGTCGCGCTACGCGAGTTTCGGGCCGACCCGGTGGTCGGCTCCGGCGCCGGGACCTTCGTCGACTGGTGGCTGCGGGCGCGGACGACCGCGCACTCGACGCAGGAAGCCCACTCGCTCTACGTCGAGACGCTGGCCGAGCTCGGCCCCGCCGGACTCCTCGCGGTGCTCGTCGCGCTCGGGGTGCCGCTCACCGCCTCGCTGCGGCTGCGCGGCACCGCGCTGGGCCCGGCGCTGCTGGCGGCGCTCGTCGCGTACGACGTCCACGCGGCGGTCGACTTCGACTGGGAGCTCGCGGGCGTGACGCTGCCAGCGGTGCTCCTCGGCGCCGCGGCCGCCGTCCACGCCGATCCCTCTGGCGGACGGTTGCAGGCACGGCCGCGCCGCGCCGCGGCTGCGGCGCTCGCCGGCCTCACGGCCGCCGCGCTCCTCGCGCTCGCCGGCAGCTCGCGCCTGGCGGCTGCGAGCGCGGCCGAGGCGGCAGGCCGTTTCGACGCCGCCGTTGCGGAGGCGCGCGGTGCACTGCGCTACGCGCCCTGGTCGGCGGATGCGTGGCGCGTGATCGGCGAGTCGCGCCTCGCACAGGGTGACCGCGCCGGTGCCCGCGACGCGTTCCAGTCGGCGGTCCGGCTCGACCCGAACGGCTGGCAGGCCTGGGCCGAGCTCGCAGAGGCGAGCACGGGAGAGCCGCGCCGCGCCGCCGAGGCGGAGGCGGCGCGGCTCAACCCGCTGGGCGGTGGGGGCTAGCCGGTCAGCACCTGGACGAGCCGGCGCGTCGAGCTTCCGGCCAGGATGGGCTGGCCCGCGACGCGCGCCCGCACGAAGAAGACGAGCGCGTGGCCGCGGCCGAGCGGCAGATTGCGCGTCGGCTGGATCGACAGCGTCGCCCAGCCGTCCGTGCCGCTCGCGACCTCGGCCCCGCTCTTCGCCCACGAGTACGGCAGGCCGATCGTATACACGAGGGCGCCGTTGACGGAGTTGCCCAGCGTGTCCGAGACGTGGAAACGGGCGAGGATCGAGGCACGGTTGGTGAGGCGCCTCGGCTGGAACGACACCTGGTCGATCACGAGCCGCAGCGGGAGCGTGACGCTCGACGCTGGGACGGAGCCCGACGTGCCGGACGCTGCCACGACGGCGGCCGTCTGCGCCGACGTCGCCGACGCCGTGCCCTGCGCGTTCGCGGCGGTCACCTGGGCGCGGAGCGTCGAGCCGCTGTCTGCCGTCTGCGCGACGTACGTGGACGCCGTCGCGCCGGCGATGGCGACGCACGCGTCACCTGTCGAGTTGCAGCGCTGCCACGCGTACGCGTACGTCGGCGTCGTCGGGGAGTTCCACGTGCCGGTGCTGGTCGTCAGCGTCTGCCCGACCTTCGGCGTCCCCGTGATCGCGGGCAGCACGCTGTTCGACGGCGCATTGCTCCCGACCGCCGCCGTCTGAGCGGAGGTCGCGGACGTCGTGCCGTCGGCGTTCTGCGCGGTGACCACCGCGCGCAGCGTGGAGCCGGAGTCAGCGCTCTGCACGACGTACGTCGACGCCGCGGCGCCCGCGATCGTGCTGCACGAAGCGCCGCTCGAGTTGCAGCGCTGCCACTGGAACGAGTACGACGGTGCCGTCTGGTACGTCCACGTCCCGGTGGTGGTCGTGAGCGTTTGCCCCAGCTGTGCCGTGCCCGAGATGACGGGCGGCGCGGTGTTCGTCGGCGCGTAGTTCGCCTGCGCCGCAGATCCTTCGGCGAAGCTGCTGCCCGCCAGCGCCGTGAATGCGACGGCGAGGACGGCGAGCGTTGCAGCGGAAACGGCCAGCCGCGGCAGGATTCTGCGTGTCATGAGCCCTCCTTGCATCGGGTTCCCAAACAGGCATACCCGAGGGCTCGTAATGGCGAAGTAATCTTTACCGAAGCATCGCAAGGTTTTACGGGGGCCTTACAGCAGCGCAGACGCTCGATACGGTTAAGGGATGGCCAAGGCCTTTCGCTACGTCGTCTGCGACGTCTTCACCGACGAGCCGCTCGCCGGGAACCAGCTCGCCGTCTTCACCGACGCGCGCGAGATCCCCGAGGAGCTGCTGCAGCGGCTCGCGAAGGAGATGAACTTCTCGGAGACGACCTTCGTCTATCCGCCCGAAGCCGACGGCCACGTGAAGATGCGGATCTTCACGCCGGGCAACGAGGTGCCGTTCGCCGGACACCCGACGCTCGGCACCGCATTCGTGCTCGCCGGGCCGCTCCAGCTCGACGAGATCCGGATCGAGACCGGCCGCGGCACGGTGCCCGTGTGGCTCGAGCGGGACGGACCGCGGATCGTCTTCGGCCGCATGCAGCAGCCGCTGCCGGCGGTGTCGCCGTTCGCGGCCGCGTCCGAGCTGCAGGCCGCGCTCGGCGTCGAGTCGCGGCTCCCCGTCGAGCTCTATGACAACGGCATCGAGCACGTGTTCGTCGTGCTCGGCTCGGAGGCCGAGGTGGCGGCGCTCGCGCCCGACCAGCAACGGCTGGCGGCGGTCGGCCACGTCGGCATCAACTGCGTCGCCGGCTCCGGCGTGCGCTGGAAGACGCGGATGTTCGCGCCGGCGCACGGGGTCGCGGAGGATCCGGCGACCGGCTCGGCGGCCGGCCCGCTCGCACTGCACCTCGCGCGCCACGGCCAGATCGCCTTCGGCGACGAGATCGAGATCTCGCAGGGCGCCGAGATCGGCCGGCCGTCCACGCTCTACGCGCGTGTCGTCGGCAACGCGGACGCGGTGGAGCGGATCGAGGTCGGCGGCTCCGCGGTGGTCGTCGCCCGCGGCGAGTTCCGCCTCTAGCAGGGCTCGACCCGCACGAAGCGCTGTCCGTAGAAACTACGGACTGATCGGCGGCGCTCTCCGGATGTCTCGGCTCCTCGCCCGCGAGACGTTGGCAGCGTGAACGCGCTCGACTTCGCGCGCTGGCAGTTCGCGGTCACGACCCTGTACCACTTCCTGTTCGTCCCCGTGACGATCGGGACTGCCTGGTTCCTCGTCGGCATGCAGACCGCCTGGTACCGCACCGGCGACGAGCGCTGGCTCCGGCTGACCCGCTTCTTCGGGAAGCTGTTCCTGATCAACTTCGCGCTCGGAGTCGTCACCGGGATCGTGCAGGAGTTCCAGTTCGGGATGAACTGGTCCGCCTACTCCCGCTACGTCGGCGACATCTTCGGCGCGCCGCTCGCAATCGAGGGCCTCGCGGCGTTCTTCCTCGAGTCGACGTTTCTCGGGCTCTGGATCTTCGGCTGGGACCGCCTCAAGCCGAAGGTGCACCTCGCGACGATCTGGCTCGTCGCGCTCGGGACGACGGCGTCCGCGTACTTCATCCTCGCCGCCAACTCGTGGATGCAGCACCCGGTCGGCTACAAGCTGAACCCGGTCACCCACCGCGCCGAGCTGACCTCGATCGCGCAGCTCCTCACGAACAACACGTTGATCCGCGCCTTCGGGCACACGATCGCGGCGGCGGTGCTGACCGGCGCGATGCTCGTGCTCGGCGTCGCCGCCTGGCACCTGCGCCGCGGCGGCGAGGCGGCCCTGTTCCGGCCGGTCGCCGTGATCGCGCTCTGGGCGACGCTCGTCGCTGGTGTCGCGACCGTCCTCATCGGCCATGCCCAAGGCCAGCTGATGACGAAGGAGCAGCCGATGAAGATGGCCGCCGCCGAGGCGCTCTACACGACGGAGAAGGGCGCGCACTTCTCGCTCTTCGCACTCGGGCCGTGGTCGAAGTACCCGGACAGGAACGTCGCCAACATCGCCATCCCCCACGCGCTCTCGATCCTCGCCGACAATTCCTGGAACGGCACCGTCGAGGGGATCAACGACATCCAGGCGCAGTACGTCGCGACGTACGGGCCCGGCAACTACAAGCCGATCGTGGGCGTCACGTACTGGACGTTCCGGATCATGACCGGGCTCGGCTTCCTCGCGGTCCTCGTCGCCGCGGCCGGCCTCTGGCTCGCCCGGGTCCCCGGCCGGCTCGAGCGCAGCGGACGGTTCCTCCGCCTCGCGATCGTCGCGATCTCGCTGCCCTTCCTCGCCAACCTCGCCGGCTGGCTCTTCACCGAGATGGGTCGCCAGCCCTGGATCGTGCAGGGGCTGCTGCTGACGAAGGACGCCGTCTCGCCGACGGTGAGCGCGTGGTCGGTCGGGCTCACGCTCGCCGGTTTCACCGTCCTCTACGGGATCCTCGCCCTCATCGAGGCGAAGCTGATGATCCGCGCCGCGCAGGCCGGCCCCGACCCCGAAGGCACCTACGCCGGCGGCGACGGCGAAGGCGCCAAGCCCGTGACGATCCCGGCCCTCACCTACTGATGCTGCTCGCCTCCACTCACGGCTACTGGAACCTCCCGACCCTCTGGTTCTTCCTGATCGTCGTCCTCTGGGTCGGCTACTTCGTGCTCGAGGGCTTCGACTTCGGCGTCGGCATGCTGCTCCCGTTCGTCGGCCGCGACGTCGGCGAGCGCGGCACGCTCATCCGGACGATCGGCCCCGTCTGGGACGGGAACGAGGTCTGGCTGCTCGTCGCCGGCGGCGCCACGTTCGCCGCCTTCCCCGGCTGGTACGCGACGCTGTTCTCGGGCTTCTACCTCGCGCTGTTCCTCGTGCTCGTCGGCCTGATCGTCCGCGGTGTCGCGATCGAGTACCGGAACAAGCAGCCCGACGAGCGCTGGCGGGGCCGCTGGGACACGACCCTCGCCGTCTCGAGCGCGGTACCGGCGCTGCTCTGGGGCGTCGCGCTCGCCGACGTCGTGCACGGCGTCCCCGTGAACGCGCACGCCGACTACACCGGGAACCTGCTGAACCTGCTCGGGCCCTACGCGCTCTTCGGCGGCGTCACGTCGCTCGTCCTCTTCGCCTTCCACGGCGCGCTCTTCCTGACGCTGCGCACGGCCGGCGAGCTGCACGCTCGCGCCCGCGCGACGGCGGTGCGGCTGGCGCCGCCCGCGGCCCTGCTCGTGCTCGGCTTCCTCGTCTGGACGTATGTGAACGCCGCGTCCGCGCACGACAAGGGGCTCGTTCCCGGGATCGTCCCGATCGCGGCGATCGCCCTTCCGTTCGCGGCCGGCGCATTCGTCCGGGCGGGCCGCGACGCGCTCGCATTCACCGCGACCGCGCTCTCGATCGCGCTGATCACGCTGACGCTGTTCCTCAACCTCTATCCGCGCGTGATCGTCTCGTCCACGAGCAACGCGTTCAGCCCGACCATCTTCACGACGAGCTCGTCGCACTACACGCTGACCGTGATGGCGATCGTCGCGCTGCTCTTCACCCCGATCGTCCTGCTCTACCAGACGTGGACGTACTGGGTCTTCCGCGCGCGCCTCGGAGGCGGAGATGCGGACGGGGTCCGCTCGCCTCTCGACGTGCTCGAGCGCTCGCCGCTCGGACGCGGCCGCCCGCAACGCGGCGGCTGATGAGCCCGCTCGACCCGAGGCTGCTGCGGGAAGTCCCCGCCGTTCGCCGCTTTGTCGTTCTCTGCATCGTTCTCGCGCTCGGCTCCGCGGCCGCGATCGTCGCGCAGGCGGCGCTGCTCGGCCACGTCGTGGCCGCGGCCTTCCTGCAGCACCGCACGCTGACTGCGCTCGCCGCGCCGCTCGCCGCGCTGGCCGCGGCCTCCCTCGCCCGGGGCGCGCTCGCCTGGGGCTTCGAGAGCGGCGGCAGCCTCGCCGCGGCGGGCACCGTGACCACCCTGCGGGCCCGGCTGCTCGCGCACCTCGTGCGCGCCCGGCCCGGCGGCATCGGCGAGCTGAGCGCAGGCGACGTCGCCACGGCGACGCTCGACGGCGCGGACGCGCTCGAGCCGTACTTCGCGCGCTTCCTGCCGCAGCTCGTGCTCGCCGCCGTCGTCCCGCCCGTGCTGCTCGTCTGGGTAGGACTGCACGACGTCACGTCGGCGGTCGTGCTCCTCTGCACGCTGCCGCTCATCCCGGTGTTCGGGATCCTGATCGGGCGGGCGACCGAGCACGCGACGATGCGGCGCTGGCACGCGCTCTCGCTGCTGTCGTCCCACTTCCTCGACGTCGTCCGCGGGCTGCCGACGCTGCGCGCGTACCGGCGCGGAGCCGCGCAGACCGCGTCGATCGGGGCGCACACGGACGAATACCGGCGCTCGACAATGGCGACGCTGCGGATCGCGTTCCTGTCGGCGTTCGCGCTCGAGCTGGCCGCGTCGCTCGGAACGGCCATCGTCGCGGTCGAGATCGGGATCAGGCTCGTCGACGGCGGAATCACGCTGCAACCGGCGCTGGCGATCCTCGTGCTCGCACCCGAGCTGTACGCGCCGCTCCGATCGGTGTCGATGCAGTTCCACGCGAGCGCCGACGGGCTGGCTGCGGCGCGGCGCATGTTCGAGCTCGCCGGCCTCGAGCCCGCCGTCGCGGCGCCGGCCGTCCCCGTGCCCGCGCCGGACCCCGCGGCCGGAGCCGTCAAGCTCGACCGGCTCGCCGCGTCGTATCCCGGCCGCGGGCGCGTGCTCGGCGGGATCTCGCTCGAGCTCGCCCCCGGCGAGCGGGTGGCCGTGCTCGGCCCCAGCGGGACCGGAAAGTCCACCCTGCTCGCGGTTCTGCTCCGCTTTCTCGAGCCGTGCGAGGGCGACATGTCGGTGGACGGCGTCGACCTGCGCGACGTCGACCCGGACGCGTGGCGGAGACGGGTCGCCTGGGTGCCGCAGCGGCCGCTGCTCGAGCCGGGCACCGTGGCTCAGGCGGTGCGGCTCGGCGCGCCCGAGGCGCCGGACGGCGAGGTCGGCGCCGCGCTGCACGCCGCCGGGGCCGGTGCGCTCGCCGGCCGGCTCGCCGCAGACGTGACGACGCTGTCGGCCGGCGAGCAGCGGCGCGTCGCGCTCGCGCGGGCGCTGCTCCGTCGCGCGCCTCTGCTGCTGCTGGACGAGCCGACGGCGCACCTCGACGAGGACGCCGCGAAGGTCGTGGTCGGCGCGCTCGCGACGCTTCCCCGGTCGTGCACGGTGCTCGTCGCGACGCACGACCGCCGCCTGCTGGCGGCCGTCGACCGCGGGCTCGAGCTGCGCGACGGCGTCCTGCACGAGCTTCGCGCTGCGGAGGCGGCGGCGTGAGCGCGCCGCTCGTCCGCGTGCTCGACCTGGCCGTGCCGCTGCGGCGGCGGTTCGCGCTCGCGGTGCTCCTCAGTGCGCTCGCGCTCGCCGCGGGCGCAGGGCTGATGGCGACCTCCGGCTACCTCATCTCCCGTGCCGCGACGCGCCCGGAGATCCTCTCCCTGACGGTGGCGATCGTCGGCGTGCGCTTCTTCGCGCTTGCGCGCGCGGTCCTGCGCTACCTCGAGCGGCTCGTCGCGCACGACGCGTCGTTTCGCTTCCTCGCGCGGGCCCGCGTCGCGTTCTTCGCCCGGCTCGAGCCGCTCGTGCCGGGCGAGGTCGGCGGGGCGCGTCCGGGCGACCTGCTGAGCGGCTTCGTCGCGGACGTCGACTCGCTCCAGCATCTGCTCGTGCGCGTCGCGGCTCCTCCGCTCGCCGCGCTGGCCGTCGGTGCGGGCGCCGTGCTCGCGACGGCGCTGCTCGTTCCCGAGGCAGGGCTTGTACTCGCCGTCGCGCTCGTGCTCGGCGCCGTCGTCGTGCCCGCCGGGGTCGTGCGGCTCTCGCGCGCGGCGTCGCGGCGGCGGCCGGCCGAGCGGGCGGCGCTCGCCGGCGGCGTCGTCGAGCTGCTCGGCGCCCTGCCGGAGCTCGTCGCCTACGGCGCAGCGGCCGAGCGGCTCGAGCGCCTCGACGAGGCGGACCGCCGGCACCGGCGCTCCGTCGTTCGCGAGGCGGTCGGCGCGGGAGCCGGCGACGGCGCGGTCACCGCGCTCGGCGGCCTCGCCGCCGCTGCCGTGCTCGCCGCCGCGATCCCTGC
This sequence comes from Gaiellaceae bacterium, assembly GCA_050013935.1. Classification (GTDB taxonomy): domain Bacteria; phylum Actinomycetota; class Thermoleophilia; order Gaiellales; family Gaiellaceae; genus Palsa-739. Next base: position 9,286 of record JBEKEH010000100.1, read on the forward strand.
GGTCACGGGCAGCCGGCTGGACGGCGTGCTGCTGGGGATGCTCGCGCTGCTGACGCTCGCCACCTTCGAGGGCGTGCGCGCGCTGCCGTCCGCGGCGCAGCACCTCGTGTCCACCGGCGCAGCCGCGGGCCGGCTGGTGGAGCTCACCGACCGCGACCCGTCCGTGCGCGACCCCGAGCGGCCGCGCGCCCTCGAGGGCCCGGCCGTGCTCCGGCTGGAGGGGGTTTGCGTGCGCTTCGCGGCGGACGGCCCGTGGGTGCTCGCCGGCGTCGACCTCGCGCTCGCTCCCGGCCGCCGTGTCGCCCTGCTCGGGCCGAGCGGCGCGGGCAAGACGACGCTCGCGCACCTGCTCGTGCGGTTTCGCGACCCCGACGCGGGCCGGGTCACGCTCGACGGCCACGATCTGCGCGAGTACGCCCAGGACGACGTGCGCCGCGTGGTCGCGCTCGCGGCCCAGGACGCGCACCTGTTCACGACCACGATCCGCGAGAACGTCCGGCTCGCGCGCCCCGCAGCGAGCGAGGCCGAGCTGGTCGATGCTCTCCGCCGCGCGCGCGTCTGGGATTGGGTCGAATCGCTGTCGGACGGGCTCGACACCGAGGTCGGCGACGAGGGCACGCTCGTGTCGGGCGGGCAGCGGCAGCGCATCGCGCTCGCGCGTGCGCTGCTCTCGGGTGCGCGGCTGCTCGTCCTCGACGAGCCGACGGCCCACCTCGACGACGAGACGGCGGCCGGCGTGCTCGACGACGTGCTCGACGCCGCCGGCGACGCCGGCGTGTTGCTGATCACGCACTCGCCGCTCCGGCTCGAGCGCTTCGACGAGGTGCTCGCTCTCGAGGACGGGAAGCTCGTTCCCGCCGTCAGTTGACCCAACTGACGGCGACGATGTCGGGGAGCTCGAACGGCAGCGACCGCCAGAAGACGCCGCCGTTCGTCGAGACGTAGAGGCGGTTCCGCGCCGCGTAGAGGATCCGGTCGGGCTCGTCCTCCGCGACCGCGACCGCGAAGCCGGGCGGGAGGCCGCCGCCGGCTTCGTGCCACGTCGCGCCGCGGTCGTGGGAGATCGCGAGCGGCGGGCGACGGTCGAGCAGCGCCACGACCGTCGAGCCGGCGGCGGCGGTCGCCACAACGCGCGGCAGCTCGACGCGCGGCGTCTCGCTCTCCGGCAGCTCGGAGCCGGGGCCGAGCACGTGTTCTTCGCCGACGTCGACGAGCAGTACGCCCTCGACCGTCTGCACCGCCGCGATCACCGCGCGCTCCCGCTCAGCAGCGCGGACACGAGCGCGGTCGCACGCCGCGCTGCCGGCACGGGCGGGTGACGCGCTGCGCGCGCCGCGAGATAGGCGGCCGCGAACGCGTCGCCGGCGCCGGTCGGGTCGGTGTGGACGGTATGCGCCGGCACGCGTGTCGCGGTGTCGCGCGTGAGCACGAGCGACCCTTCGAGCCCGAACGTGACGACCACCTCGGGCACGCCGAGCGACATGAGCGACTCGAGCTCCGCGTCGCCGATGATCGCCTGCGCCTCCTCCTCGGCGAGCTTGAGGATCGCGACGTGCCGCAGCAGCCCGCGGTCGAAGTCGTCGTCGAGCACGAGCGGCCCCTGCCGCGGGACGCGGACGAGACCCTGGCCGTCGAAGAGGATCCGCCGCCCGCGCGCAAGCTGCGCCAGCGTGTCCGTGTCGAAGTCGCTGCGCAGCAGGGGCGCGACGTGCAGCCACTCGACCCCCCGCAGGAGCGCCCGCTCCGGCTCGTCGGCGCGCCATGGCTCGCCGACGGCCTCGACGGTCATCGTGCGCACCCCGTGCTCGTCGTAGGACATCGAGAAGCCGGTCGTCTCGCCGCCGACCGAGAACGCGGTCGGCAGGCCGCAGGCGGCGAGCTGTCGGCGGAACGCGCGGCGCTCTGTCTCGCCGCACTTCGCGAACACGACCGCGTCGTGGAGGAGCGCCCGGAGCGCCCGCGCGGCGTGCCACGAGCCGCCGCCGATACGCGGCGCGCCGCCTGCGACGACGTCGCGCGAAAGGTGGCCGATGACCGCGAGCGGGCGCACCCGCGGAAGCCTAGTCCGGGCCCTCCGCCGGTAGGGGGGTCGCGCTGCCGCGCGCGGCGAGTGCGAACCCGAACGCGAGGGCGAAGGACGCCGCGAAGCTCGGCAGCGACGCGGTGAAGCTGACGTTGCCGGGGTGGGTGTGCGCGACGAGGTTGGTCCACCACGACGGGCCGATCGGCGAGAGCCACTGATAGAGGCAGAAGCCGACGACCCACGCGCCGAGCTGCTCGAGCCGGAACGACGGGCCGTCGAAGAAGCTTGCACGCGTGTAGCGGGCGCCCGCCGCGAGCCAGTCGCCGGCGAGCACGCCGAAGAGCGGAACGAAGAAGGAGCCGAGCAGGTAGAGGAAGTCCTGGTAGTTGCCGAGATCGAGGACGAGCGCCAGCCCGGTCGCAGCCGCTGAGACGAGCGTGATCAGCAGCCGCTGGGACGTCCGTGGCAGCAGGTTCTGAATCGAGACGGCGGTGGAGTAGATGTCGGCGAACGCCTTCTCGCTCTCGTCGATCGTGATCGCGAGCAGGGCCACGAACGCGATGCCTCCGGCGGCTGCGACCGCCGCGGGCAGCGCCTGCGCGTTGGCGACGCCGCGGGCGAGCACGATCAGGATCCCGAGCCCGACGCACCAGATCGTCGGCACGAAGTAGCCGAGCCCGGCGCCGAGCGCCGCGCCGCGCCGCGTGCGGGCGAAGCGGGTGTAGTCGGCGGCGAGCGGCGTCCACGAGACGACGCTGCCGATCACGTGGAACAATAACGGCGATC
>JBEKEH010000101.1:0-11665 GCA_050013935.1 Gaiellaceae bacterium
TAACGGGAGGCCGGATTCACGCGGGCGGGGACGCTTCAGCGCCACCGCCCGCGCCAACCGAAGCTGCCGCCCCGAGCCTCAAGAGGCCGACGGCTTGGCCGGCGGCCGCTCTGCGGAGCACAAACGTCTCCCTCGAGCGACGCGTCAGCGTCGCTCGAGGAGCGCCTGGGCGGTCTCGTGGGCGGTCTCGTCGTGGTCGCTCCAGAGCCGCTCGGCGAGGAAGGCGAGGACGTCGCGGAGCGAGACGATGCCGACGAGATTGCCGCCTTCGACGACGGGCAGGTGGCGGAGCTTGCGTGTGCCCATCAGCTTCGCCACCTCGAGGATCCCATCCTCGGCGGAGATCGTGAGCGGGTTCGGCGTCATCGCGTCGCGCAGCGCGGTCGCCTCGAAGTTCGCGGCCTTGCCGGCGAGCTTCAGCACGTCGCGCTCGGTGAAGATCCCGACCGGCGCCGTCCCCTCGCAGACGACCACCGAGCCGACGCCGGCCTCGAGCATGCGCCGGATCGCGTCCGCCGCCGTTTCGTCCGGCTCCGCCGTGACCAGCCGTACCCGCATCACACCGCCGATCTGCATGACCGCCTCGTGCTCGGGGACCCGTGATGGTGACAATCCGCACGATAGCTGCTCCGAGCCCCTCAGTCGAGGGACCGAGGCCGGCACTCGTGCGAGTGAGGGCGGCGCTCCGCCCCTCACCCCAAGAGCGCGCCGGCTGGGCCGGCGCGCGCTCTCTGCGGAGCACAAACCGCTCTGGCCGCACGATTTGTTAACCTGGTTAACAAATCGTGCCGATGACAGAAACCGACACCGTGGCCGTCGCCGAAGCGCTCCGTCCCACCCTCCTGCGGATCAGCCGCGAGCTGCGCCGCGAGGCGCGCGGTGTCGGCGTCTCACCGGAGCAGGTGTCGCTGCTCGTGGCGATCAGGTACAAGCCCGGGCTCGGCGTGCGCGAGCTGGCCGCCCGCGAGCGGATCTCCCCGCCGGCGATGACGAAGCACGTCGACCGGCTCGAGCGCAACGGCCTCGTCGCGCGCACGCCGAGCCCGGCCGACCGCCGCCGCGTCGGCCTGGCGCTGACGGAGGAGGGGCAACGGGTGCTGCGCCGCGTCCGCTCCCGGCGCACCGCGTGGCTCGCCACCCGCCTGCGCGGCCTGACTCCCGACGAGCTGGCCGCGCTGGCGGCCGCCGTGGAGCCGCTCTCGCGCCTGCTGCGCGAGGAGGAGGGGCGGTGACCGCCGCGCTCCTCCGCCTCAACCGGCGAACGTTCTCGAGCCTCCGCTACCGGAACTACCGGCTCTTCTTCTCGGGCCAGGCGGTGTCGCAGACCGGTTCGTGGATGCAGCGCATCGCGCTCAGCTGGTTCGTCCTTGAGCTCACGCACGGCAACCCCTTCGCAGTCGGGATCATGGCGCTCGCGCAGTTCCTGCCGTACACGCTCTTCGGGCTGTTCGCCGGCGTGATCACAGACCGGCTTGACGCGCGGCGGCTCGTGATCTGGACACAGGTGGCCCAGGTCGTGACGGCGGTCGCGCTCTCGTGGATCGCGATCGGCGGCTTCGCGCAGCCGTGGATGCTCTACCTGATCGCGGCCCTCAACGGGACGGTGCTCGTGCTCGACGTGCCGTCGCGCCAGCAGCTGACGTACCGGATGGTCGGACGGGAGGAGCTGCCGAACGCGATCGCGCTCAACTCGAGCCTCTTCAACGCATCACGCATCTTCGGCCCGTCGCTCGCCGGCATCATCCTCGGCTTCGCCGGGGTCGGTGCCTGCTTCGTCGTGAACGCGGTGAGCTTCCTCGCCGTGCTGCTCGGTCTGCTCGCGATGCGCACACGCGACTTCTTCCCGGTCGAGGAGTTCGAGCGGCCGTCGATCCTTCACGGCACGGGGGAAGGGCTTTCGTACGTCCGCCGCCAGCCGCGCATGCTCGTCGTGCTCGGGTTGACGCTCGTCCTGAGCACGTTCTGCTTCAACTTCAACGTCACGCTGCCGGTGCTCGCGTACACGACCCTGCACACGGACGCCGTCGTGTTCGGGATCCTCTCGGCGGTGTTCGGCGCCGGCGCACTCGTCGGCGCCCTGGTCGCAGCGTCGCTCGGTCGCGCGTCGGCCAGGGTGATGATCGTCGGCTCCACCGTCTTCACGGGCGCGGAGCTGCTGATCGCGCCTGTGCACGGTGCATACCTCGCCGGCGCGCTGCTCTTCCTCACCGGCGCCGGCTTCACCGCGTGGTCGGCGAACTCGAACGCGTCGATGCAGCTCGCCGCGCCCGACCGGCTGCGCGGCCGCATCATCGGCCTCTACTTCTATGCCTTCAACGGCACCGGCCCTCTCGGCGGGCTGATGACCGGCTGGCTGTGCGCGCGCGGCGGCACGGAGCTCGCGTTCGTCGTCGCCGGCATCGCCGGGCTCGCCGGCACCGGCGTCGCAGCGGCTGCGTTCCGGCGGCGGCCGCCCGAACTCTCGATTCCGCGCGTGGCCGACACGCCGCGCGCGGCGTAGCCACCGCGTGTTGCGAAAAGTCGCACTTTCGTAAGATCTCGCTTTACACTCGCGGGCCGCAAGTTTCGCGCGAGGGGAGCGTCTTTATCCTCAGGCCGGACGGTGGGCCGCAGCCCGTCCGGCCCTTTCTCTCTCAGAGGTTCGACCTCTAAGGTTCCAGCATGTTCACGCGCGTGACGGAACCGACGCTTCTCGCCGACGGCGTCGTCCGGCTCGGCACGGAGCTCGTCAACTGGTACCTCCTCGAGGACGGGGGCCGCGTGACGATCGTCGACGCGGGCGCGCCGTCCTACCGGCCGCAGCTCGAGCGCGGCCTGGCGCTGCTCGGCCACCTCGTCACGGCCGGGATGCCGAAGAAGCTCGCCATCGTGACGACCTTCGGCGACGGCGAGACGCTCGACGTTCCCGGCCGCCCGCGTGTGCTGCACACGCCGGGGCACACCGCAGGGCACGTCTGCTTCTGGCTCGAATCGCAAGGAGTGCTCATCGCGGGTGACCTGCTGTGCTCTCGCAACCCGCTCACCGGGGCTCGCGGGCCGCAGCTGATGCCGAGCCCGTTCAACGCCTCGAACGCGGAGCTGCTCGACTCCCTTGCGAAGATCGAGCAGCTCGCCGCGGAGACGATCGTGTTCGGGCACGGCGAGCCGTGGACGGGCGGAGCCGCCGAGGCCGTGCGGCTCGCCCGCGCGACCGGGCCGACGTAGGTCGAAGCGATCAAGGTCTTCCGCACACCCGACGAGCGCTTCGCCGCGCTGCCGGACTACCCGTTCGGGCCGCACTGGCTCGACGTCGACGGCCTCCGCCTGCACTACCTCGACGAGGGCGCCGGCGACCCGGTGCTGCTCCTGCACGGCGAGCCGACCTGGTCGTTCCTGTGGCGGCGGCTGATCCCGCCGCTTGCGGCGCAGGCGCGCGTCGTCGCCCCCGACCTGCTCGGCTTCGGCCGCTCCGACAAGCCGACGGAGATCGGCTGGTACTCGTACGACCGCCACGTCGCGACGGTCGAGCGGATCGTGCGCGAGCTCGAGCTCGAGCGGCTGACGCTCGTCGTGCACGACTGGGGCGGGCCGATCGGACTGCGGCTCGCGGTCGAGCACGCGGAGCTCGTCGACCGGCTCGTCATCCTCGACACCGGCATCGGGGCCGGGAGCGCGCCGAGCGAGACGTGGCTGCGCTTCCGCGACGTCGTGCGCGACCTCGGCGGCGAGCTCGACATCGGCCGGCTCGTCGCCGCCGGCACGGCGCGCGGCCTGGCCTCCGACGTACGCGAGGCGTACGACGCGCCGTTCCCGACGCCGGAGTCGAAGGCGGGCGCGCTCGCGTTCCCGGAGCTCGTCCCGACCGAGCAGGAGCATCCGAGCACGGCGTCGATGCTGCGCGTGCGCGAGGCGCTCCGCGGCTGGAGCAAGCCGGCGCTCGTCGTCTGGGGCGCCGACGACGCGGTGCTGCCGCCGCGCGTCGCCGAGCGCTTCGTCGAGCTGATCCCCGGTGCGCAGGGCCCGGTGCTGCTCGAAGGCGCTTCGCACTTCCTGCAGGAGGACCGCCCGGCAGAGCTGGCGGCCGCCGTCCTCGGCTTCCTCGCGTGAGACGCTGGGCGAAGCGCATTGGCCTCGCCCTGCTCGCCTTCGTCGCGGTGGTGACCGTCGCGGCGGCGACCTACGACGGCCTCAGCGCCGGCGGCGTCCCCGCGCGGACGCTGTACGCCGGCCCGTACGTGCAGGTGGAAGGGCGCGCGCTCGCCTACCGGACGTGGGGCGCGCACGGCTCGCCGATCGTGCTCATCGGCGGCTTCCTCGAGGCGGCGGACGTATGGCGCGACGTCGGGCCGCTGCTCGGCCGCACGCACCGCGTCTACGCGCTCGACCTGCCGCCGTTCGGCTACAGCGAGCGCAAGGGCCCGTACACGCTCGACACCTGGCTCGACGAGGTGGAAGGATTCGAGCAGGCGCTCGGGATCGTGCGGCCGACGCTCGTTGGGCACTCGCTCGGCGCGGCCGTCGTCGTCGGCGAGGCGTTGCGCCGTCCGCAGGCATTGCGCGGGATCGTGCTCCTGGACGGTGACGCACTCCGCGGGAGCGCCGCACCAGGCTGGCTCGCCTCGCTCCTGGTCGACCCGTACTTCACCGCGGCCTACCGGCTCCTCACCGGCTGGGACTGGATCTTCCGCAAGGGGCTCACATCCGCGTACGGCCCGAACGCACCGAAGCTGATGCACGCCGAGCTCGATCGCTGGGAGCGGCCGTTCCGGGTCGCCGGCACGGCGGACGCGTTCGCGCAGATGCTGCCGCACGGCATCCAGGGCTACACGCTCGCCGACCTGCGCCGTGTACACGGCGTGCGCGTCCTCGTCGCCTGGGGCGCGCACGACACGAGCGACTCGGTGAGCGCGGGCCGCACGACGGCCGCCGCGCTGCACGCGCCGTTCAGCCTCCTGCCGCGTGCCGCCCACCTGTCCATGCTCGTCGACCCGCGCGGCGTGGCTCGGGCGGTGGAGCGGCTCGCCGGTTAGCCGTAGCCGCAGGGAGGGTTACAGTGCGCGCAGGACCGTGGCGCTGTCACGAGACATCAAGCCCTGGCACGCGTATCTCGGCGTCACCCTGACGCTGATCCCCCTCTACTACCTTCTCCGATCCGGGGGGACCGGGCAGTCGGTGATCTTCGTCGGGCTCACCGCGACCGCGGTGCTCGCCATCCTCTGGGGCGTCCACGTGAACCAGCCGGAGCAGCGGCTCCCGTGGCACCTGTTCGCGCTCGCCCTCAGCTGCTCCGTCACCGCCAACGCATTCGCGATCTTCCAGCCGAACGCGCCGGATCCGTCGTGGTCGGACGGCTTCTATCTCGCCGCCTATCCGTTCGCCGCAGCCGGGCTGCTGCTGCTGATGCTCTCGGCGAGCGGCCGGCACCGCCTGGCCGCGCTCGACGATGCCGGCATCGTCACCCTCGCCTTCGCCGTCATCCAGTGGACGTTCGTGATGGGCCCCGCGATCCGCGCGGCAGGAGGCACGGCCGACCAGGTCGTCGACGGCCTCTTTCCGGCGATGGACGTCGTCTTGCTCGCGGGTCTGGCCGGCTTCTTCGTCTCGCCCGCTTGGCGCACGCCCGCGTTCCGCATCATCGCGGGGGGTCTGACGCTCCTCTTGGCCGGCGACGAGGCGGTCGGGCTCGCACCGAACTCGTACAGCGCCGGCAGCTGGGTCGACGCGACGTTCATGCTCGCGTACGTGTCCCTCGGGACGGCGGCGCTACATCCGTCGATGCGGGAACTGTCCGAGGCGCGGCGAATGCCGACGCTGCGGGTCAGCCTCATCCGGGTCGTCGTGCTCGCCGCTGCGCTGCTCGTCGCCCCGGTCACACTGGCCACGCAGCGGCTGCGCGGGAAGCCGCTCGACCTGTACGAGATCCTTCCGCTCGCGTCGGGAATCTCCGTCCTCGTCGTGGCCCGGTTCACCGGGATCCTGCGCGCGCTCGAGCGGATCCGGCTGCGCGAGCGCGCCGCACGGACGCTGGCGGAGGAGACGCAGACGCAGCTCGCCGAGCAGAACGAGCGGCTCGTGGAGGCCGACCGGCTCAAGGACGAGTTCGTCGCGCTGATCTCCCACGACTTGCGCACGCCGCTGACGTCGATCATCGGCTACGTCGAGCTCGCCCTCGACGAGGAGGCCGGTGAGCCGCTCGACGAGGAGCGCCGTTCGTATCTCGACGTCGTGTCGCGCAGCTCGGAGCGGCTGTTGCGGCTCGTCGACGACCTGCTGTTCGTGGCGCGGCTGCAGGCGGGCCGACTCGTGCTCGAGCCGGCGGAGCTGGACCTCGCCGAGATCGCGGCCCAGGCGGTGGGCGAGTCGCGGCCCCGCGCCGAGCAGAAGCGCCTGGCGCTGGCGTTCCTCGGTAACGAGCGCGTGCCGGTCGAGGCCGACCGCGGCCGGATGTTCCAGTTGCTCGACAACCTGATCTCGAACGCGATCAAGTTCACGCCCGAGGGCGGCCGGATCGACGTGCACGCGTCGTGTTTCGAGGGCTCCGCCGTGCTCGAGGTGAGCGACACGGGGATGGGGCTTCCAGCAGGCGAGGCCGAGCGTGTGTTCGAGCGCTTCTTCCGCTCGACCCGCGCGGTGCACAACCAGATCCCCGGCACCGGGCTCGGCCTGTTCATCGCGCAGGCGATCGCGGAGGCGCACGGCGGCCGCATCTCCGCGTCGAACCGCGACGGCGGCGGCGCCACGTTCCGGATCGAGCTGCCCGCGCGCGCCGGCCTGGGCAGCGGCGCGCCGGAGCACGGGGAGCTCGTCGCATGAGCGATCCACGCGTGCTCGTCGCGGACGACGACGAGGACATCCTGCTGCTCGTGACGACGCGCCTCCGCCGCGACGGCTTCGACGTCGTGAGCGCGCGCGACGGGAACGAGGCGCTCGCGCTCGCGCTCGAGCACCGGCCGGCCGTGGCGGTGCTCGACATCGGCATGCCGGGGCTGGGCGGGCTCGAGGTGCTGGCGCGCATCCGCTCCGACGAGAGCCTGCAGGGCATGCGCATCCTCTTGCTCACGGCGAAGGCGCAGGAGTCGGACGTTCGCCGCGGCTACGCGGCCGGCGCCGACGCGTATGTACGCAAGCCGTTCTCGCCCGCGGACCTGTCCGCCCGCGTGCGCGAGCTCGTGGACGGCAGCTAGGCGGACTTGGACGTATAGCGGTACCCGAAGCCGCGTACGGTCTCGATCGGCACCGTGTCGGGCGCATCCGGCTCGAGCTTGCGGCGCAGGTACCCGATGTAGAGCTTCACCTGGTCGCCGCCGACGCCGTACGTGTCGCCCCAGACGAGCTCGAGCAGCTGGTCGCGGCTCAGCACCTGGCGCGGGTTGCGGACGAAGGTCGAGAGGAGCCGGAACTCGAGCGGCGTCAGCGGTATCTCGCGGTCGCCGACGGTGACGCGCCGCTGGCCCCAGTCGATGCTGAGGTAGGAGTCCGCGTACGTCTCCTGCGCCTCCGGCGGCGCGCCGAGGGCCGCGCGCCGCAGCAGCGCCTGGACGCGCGCGACGAGCTCCTGCTTCCCGAACGGCTTCACGACGTAGTCGTCGGCGCCGCCGTGCAGGCCGCGCACACGCTCGAGCTCGTCGCCGCGCGCCGTGAGCATCAGCACCGGCACGTCCGACATGTCGCGGATCCGCTCGAGCATCTGCCAGCCGTCGAGCTCGGGCATCGAGACGTCGAGGATGACGACGTCGGGGCGGTGGGCGTGGAACTCGCGCATGCCGTCGCGGCCGTTGGGGGCCTCGTGGACGATGGCCCCGGCCCGCTCCAGCAGGGTCCGGAGGAGCCCGCGGATGTCGTCGTCGTCGTCTACGACCAGGATCCGGGCACCGTTCATACCGCTTTCATACCACCAGCATGCGCATTTCGGGCGTCCGGTGACGAAGATCCGCTGGTGGCGACCATCCTGATCGTGGATCCCGATCCGGCAACGAGGTCGCTGCTCGAGCTCCTGATCCTGCGGCTCGGTCATCGACCGATCGGCCAGCGCGAGCTGGCTGAGGGAACGGAGCCCGATCTGATGCTGCTCGAACCGGTCTCGCGCGCGGGCATGCGGCTGGCCCGCCGTCTGCGTCAGCGGCTCCCGCAGCTACGGGTCCTCTGCGTCAGCATCGAAGCGCCGAGTTGGGAGACTCGTGAGCTCGGCGTGGTCGGCTACGTGATGAAGCCCTTCCGGCGCTCGCAGCTCGAGAAGGCACTCGAGCTCGCACTCATCCCCGCGCCGGAAGTCTTCGAGGCCCGCACGACGGCGTAAGGCCGAGCGCAACTCCTCACGCGCTCGGCCTTGCGCCCTCCTCTCGGTACGCTCCCCCGAGCGACCAGGAGAGGCGCTCGCCGACCACCTGCTCGACGTCGAGGCGCACGGCGACCACTTCCACTTCGCGCTCGTCGACCAGGAAGACGCCGAGTAGGGCTCAGGCGTCCGCGCGCCGCGGGTGGAAGATCACCCAGGCGACGAGGGCGAGCCCGCCGGCGGTCGCAGGAGCGGCGAAGGGCTCGTCCAGGTCGAGCACGAGCAGAGCGACGCCGGCGACGCCGGCGAGGACACCGGAGAGAAAGGTGAGTCTGACCGCGAGCAGCTGAGCCCAGGCGGCATCCATCCTGCGCAGCCTATCTCCCCAAGTGCAGGAACGTGCCTGTCTAGCCGATAGTCCACGTCTCGCCGCTGTGGAGCAGCTTGGCGAGATCCCCCGCGCCGCGTTTCTCCGTCGCGGTCGCGATCTGCTCGGCCATCAGGTCGTCGTAGACCGGACGCTCGACGTCGCGGAAGACGCCGACCGGGGTACCGCCGTGCGTCTCCTGCGTCACCCGGGAGAGCGCGAACGCAAGGGCTGCCTTCTCGTGCGTCGCGTCGTGGACGAGCACGTCATCCTCGTCGCCGCCGCACACCTCGATCGAGCCGTCCGAGCGCTGACGCAGCGCCTTCTCCTCGTCGACACCCCAGCGGATCGGCTCGCCGTTGCGCAGGGCGATCCGGTTCACGCCTTCCTTGTCGTCGCGGACGAACGCGAACGCGTCGTCGTTGAAGATCGGGCAGTTCTGGAAGATCTCGACGAACGCGCTGCCGCGATGCGCGCAGGCGGCGCGGAGCACGTCGCTCAGCCCCGCTTTGTCCGTGTCGATCGCGCGCGCGACGAAGGTCGCCTCCGCGCCGATCGCCAGGCTCAGCGGGTTGAACGGCCAGTCCAGCGAGCCCATCGGCGTCGACTTCGTCACCTTACCGAGCTCGCTCGTCGGCGAGTACTGGCCCTTCGTCAGGCCGTAGATCCGGTTGTTGAAGAGCAGGATCTTGACGTTCACGTTGCGGCGCAGCGCATGGATCAGGTGGTTGCCGCCGATCGAGAGCGCGTCGCCGTCGCCGGTGACGACGAACACCGTCAGATCCGGCCTCGAGACGGCCAGTCCCGTCGCGATCGCCGGAGCGCGGCCGTGAATCGAGTGCATCCCGTACGTGTTCATGTAGTACGGGAAGCGCGCCGCGCAGCCGATGCCGCTGATGAACACCGTGCGCTCGCGCTCGATACCGAGCTCCGGCATGAACGACTGCATCGCGGCGAGGATCGCGTAGTCGCCGCAGCCGGGGCACCAGCGCACCTCCTGGTCGGTGCGGAAGTCCTTCGCCGTCAGCGACAGCTTGTGCCCGTTGCCGTTGCCGTCGCTCACTGGTCCACCATCGCCTCGATTGCGTGTGCGACCTCGTCCGCGCGCAGCGGCAGGCCGCTGATGCGGTTGTACCCGACCGCATCGACGAGGAACTCGGCGCGCACGAGCTTCAGGAGCTGGCCGAGGTTCATCTCCGGGACCAGCACCTTCTCGTAGCGGCGCAGCACCTCACCGGTGTTGCGCGGGAACGGATTCAGGTGCTGGAGGTGTGCGTGCGCGATCTTGCGCCCGCTGCGGCGGACGCGCTTGCAGGCCACGGCGATCGGCCCGTACGTGCCGCCCCAGCCGAGCACGAGCACGCGCGCATCGCCGTCCGGGTCGTCCACCGCGAGCTCGGGGATGTCGCCGGCGATGCCGGCCACCTTCTGCGCGCGCAGGCGCGTCATCAGATCGTGGTTGTCAGGGTCGTAGGAGATGTTGCCGGTGCGGTTCGCCTTCTCGAGCCCGCCGATCCGGTGCTCGAGACCCGGCGTCCCCGGCACCGCCCACGGGCGCGCGAGCGTCTGCTCGTCGCGCAGGTAGGGCAGGAACTCGCCCTCGAAGTTCGGCTCGGTCGTGAACGTCGTCGAGATGTCCGGCAGCGCGTCGAGCTCGGGCAGCAGCCACGGCTCGGAGCCGTTGGCGAGGTACGCGTCGGAGAGCAGGTACACCGGCGTGCGGTACTTGAGCGCGATCCGGCACGCCTCGATCGCCGCGGCAAAGCAGTGCGACGGCGAGCGCGCGGCGACGACCGGCACCGGCGACTCACCGTTCCGACCGAACAGCACCATCAGCAGGTCGCCCTGCTCCGGCTTCGTCGGCATCCCCGTCGACGGGCCGGCGCGCTGGATGTCGCAGATCACGAGCGGCAGCTCGAGCATGATCGCCAACCCGATCGTCTCCGCCTTCAGCACGATGCCAGGGCCGGCCGAGGTGGTGACGCCGAGCATGCCGCCGAAGGCGGCGCCAACGGCCGCGCCCACGGCGGCGATCTCGTCCTCCGCCTGGAACGTGCGCACGCCGAAGTTCTTGAAGCCCGCGAGCTCCTCGAGGATCGAGCTCGCCGGCGTGATCGGATACGCGCCGAGGAAGAGCGGCAGCCCCGACAGCTTCGACGCCGCGATCAGCCCGTACGAGAGCGCCTGGTTGCCGGTGATGTTTCGATACGTGCCCGGCACGAGCTTCGCGGGCTTGATCTCGTAGGTGACCGCGAACGTCTCCGTCGTCTCGCCGAACGCGTAGCCCGCCTGCAGCGCTTTGATGTTCGCCTCGGCGATCTCCGGGCGCCGCACGCCGAACTTCGCGTGCAGGAACTCGATCGACGGCTCGATCGAGCGGCCGTACAGCCACGACATCAGCCCGAGCGCGAACATGTTCTTCGAGCGCTCCGCCTCGCGCGGCGTGACGCCCTTCACGTCCTTCAGCGCGCCGACGGTGAGCGACGACAGCGGCACCGTGTGCAGCTGCCACTCGTCGAGCGACCCATCCTCGAGCGGGTTCGCCGCATAGCCCGCCTTCTGGAGGTTGCGCTCGTTGAACGCATCGCTGTTGACGATCAGCGTGCCGCCCTTCGGCAGGTCCGTGAGGTTCGTCTTCAGCGCCGCCGGGTTCATCGCCACGAGCACGTTCGGCGAGTCGCCCGGCGTGAGGATGTCGTGGTCGGCGAAGTGGAGCTGGAAGCCCGAGACGCCGGGCAGCGAGCCGGCCGGCGCGCGGATCTCGGCCGGGAAGTCGGGCAGGGTCGAGATGTCGTTGCCGAGCAAGGCCGCTTCCGCCGTGAACTGCGAGCCGGTGAGCTGCATGCCGTCGCCGGAGTCGCCCGCAAAACGGACGATCACCTGGGACAGCTGTTCAACAGGCTTGGCCACGGCTTCTCACAGGTATAGCGAATCGGTACGAGGACAGAGCCCTGGAGCTAGTGGACGCGGCCATAAGTTCGTTCGCGTCTGGCGGTTCGCAAACCAAGCAGGCCTAGGACGCAGGGAGGCCGCATACCCGTAGG
>JBEKEH010000102.1:0-12189 GCA_050013935.1 Gaiellaceae bacterium
GCGAGCGGTATGGGGTGGAGGCGACGAGCTCGAACGTGGCGGCGGTGCTTGGGGCGCAGCTCGTGGTGGTGGCGGTGAAGCCGCAGGACATCGACGCGTTGCTGGCCGAGATCGGTTCGGTGTTGACGCCGGCGCAGACGGTGCTCTCGGTGGCGGCGGCGATCCCGACCGGCTATCTCGAGGCGCGTCTCGCCGAGGGGGTGCCGGTCGTGCGGGCGATGCCGAACGCGCCCTCGACCGTGCACGAGGGCATGGCCGGCCTCTGTCCGGGCGCCCACGCCGGCGACACCGAGCTCGCGCTGGCAGAGGAAGCGCTCGCCCACCTCGGCCGCGTCGTCCGGGTGCCCGAGAGCGCGATGGACGCCGTCACCGCCCTCTCCGGCTCCGGCCCCGCCTACTTCGCCCTGCTCGCCGAGGCCATGATCGAGGCCGGGATCCTGCTCGGCGTCTCCCGCGAGATCTCCACCACCCTCGTCGTCCAGACGATGCTCGGCACCGGCAAACAGCTGCGCGACGAACACATGCACCCCGTCGAGCTGCGCGAAGCCGTCACCAGCCCCGGCGGCACCACCATCGCCGCCATCCGCGAACTCGAACAAGCCGGCGTCCGCGCCGCCTTCCTCAACGCCATCCAAGCCGCCATGACCCCGCGCCAAACAACTCGCGGCAGAGCACGAGTGAGCCGCCGTCCCGGGTGCGGGTAACCCGCAGCCGGGATCCTGCGCCGCACCGATGGGCGCCGGCCGGGAACGTCGACACGTTAAGGGCGTGAGAGCCGAGTTGCTCGCACCGCGCGAGGAGCTCGAGGGGCTCGTCGCGGAGTACCACCGGTTGCAGGAATTGCACCGGGCGGCCCACCGGGGCAGTCGTGCGCGCCGCCACACCGAGAAGGAGTTGGCGCGTGCGGCGCGCGACTTCGAGCGTGCGCTCATGGGTCTCGTGCCTGACGAGGCGCTGCGGCAGGACTGGCGGGCGCACCTCTACCGCCGTGCTCCCGAGCCTGCGGAGACCGGTGAGCCCCTGTCCGGCGCGGGCCCGGCGGCCGAGCCGGAGGAACCGCCGGTCTCCGTCGCCACGCGGGGCGATGTCCCGCACCGGGCGCGGGACGAGCTGCAGCGCGACCTCGAGCGCCTGACCCGCCATGCGCCGCGGCAGGTGCTCTCGGTGCGCGCGACGCTCGTGACCGAGCACGATCCGGCGCTCGAGCGTCCTGCCGTCGCGAAGGCGAGCGTGCAGTTGGCCGGCCGGACGGTGCGCGCCCACGTCGCGGCCGCCACGCATGCGGAGGCCTCGGCGCTGCTCGTCGACCGGCTCAAGCGCTCGCTCGCCGCGGTCGCCGACCGCGACGAGGGAACGCGCCGGGCGTTCGACGGCGACGCACTCCGCGCGCGGCCGGAGCGGCGGGCCCGTCCGCCGGAGGAGCGCGCGCTGGTCCGCCGGAAGACGGTCGCGCTCGCGCCGATGACGCCTGAAGAGGCGGCGTGGGAGATGCATCTCCTCGATCACGATTTCCACCTGTTCACGAACGTCGAGACGGGCGACGAGAACGTCGTCTACCGCCGTGAGGACGGCACACTCGGACTGCAGCAGCCCGGCCAGTCCGGCGGAGCGTTCATCGACCCGTTCCGCATCGACGAGCGGCAGCCGCCGGTGCTCGGCGTCGACGAGGCGCTCGAGCTGCTCGATCTCGCCGCGGAGCCGTTCGTGTTCTTCGTCGATCGCGACTCGCGCCGCGGAGCGCTGGTCTACCGGCGGTTCGACGGCGCGTACGGGCTCGTCGCACACGGGTAATGAGCGATCTCTGCGCGTACGAGGCGGAGCTGGACCTGCCGCGACCGAAGGCGCCGCCGCACGTCGATCCGATCGTCGAGTCGCTCGGCATGCAGGTGCCCACGGGAACGGTGCCCATCCGGATGGCGGTCGTCCGCTCGTCCCCGCACTCGCTCGAGGTCGAGGTCGGCGTGCTCGAGGGCCTCGACAAGGCGGACCGCGCTCGACTTGCAGCGATGCTGCGCCTCCGGCGGCGGGCCGTCGAGCGATCCGAGACGTTCACCACCGTGATGCTCGTGCCGACCGGAATCGGCTGCGCCATCGGCGGGCACGCCGGCGACGCGAGCGCCGCCGTGCGGCTGCTGGCGGCCGTCACGGACCGCCTGATCACCCATCCGAACGCGGTGAACGCGTCCGACCTGAACGACCTGCCGGAGAACGCGCTGTACGTCGAGGGAAGCGTCCTCACGCGCTTCCTGCTCGGGACCGCGGGGCTCGTGCCGGTGCGCGCCAACCGCGTGCTCGCCGTCGCAGACCGTGACGTCGACGAGCGCTTCGCCGAGATCGCGGTCAACTCGGCCGCGGCGGTCCGGGTCACCGGCGGCGTCAACTGCACGCAGGTCCTCCTGCTCGAGCCGCACGTCACGCTCGCGTCGGCGTACGCGCCCTCCGGGCGGGCGACCGGGCGCGTGGAGCATCTCGAGCGGCTGCTGAGCGTCCTCGAGGAGCGGCGCGACTCGTTCGACGCGGTTGCGATCTCGACGCGCATCGAGGTGCCGTGGAGCTATCACCGCGACTACTACGAGCAGCGCGGCGAGATGGTCAACCCGTGGGGCGGTGTCGAGGCGCTCCTGACGCATGCTGTCTCGAGCCTGCTCGACGTCCCCACAGCCCATTCGCCGATGTTCGAGTCCCGGGACGCCGCCGCGGTCGAGGTCGGCATCGTCGACCCGCGTATGGCCGCCGAGGTGATCTCGCTCGGCTTCTTCGTCAGCGTGGTCGAGGGGCTCGCCCGCGCGCCGCGGATCGTGCCGCTCGCAGGTCCGCCCGACGCGGGCGTCCTCGCGGTCGAGGACGTCTCGTGCCTCGTGATCCCCGACAAGGTGGTCGGCCTGCCGACCCTGGCGGCGCTCGACCAGGGCATCCCCGTCGTCGCGGTGCGCGAGAACGCGAACGTGATGGCGAACGACCTCACGTCGCTGCCCTGGCGGCCGGGGCAGCTGAGAATGGTCGAGAACTACTGGGAGGCCGCCGGCGTCGTCGCCGCGCTCCGCGCGGGCGTCGATCCCGCGACGGTGCGGCGGCCGCTCGCCGACCTCGCGGTCGCGCGGCCGTCGGCGCTGCGCGTCCTCATCCCTTGACGACGCCGAGCGGGCGCAGCTGCGCGACGCGGCGCGCGAGCCCGGCGCGCTCGACGACGGCGACGACGCGGTCCACATCCTTGTAGGCGAACGGCGCCTCCTCGGCGAGCCCGGTGTTCGACGGGCAGCGGACGACGATTCCCTGCGCTGCGAGTTGCCGGCGCAGCTCGCCTCCGCCGATGCGGTGACGCGCGGCCGTCCGGCTCAGGCACCTCCCCGCCCCGTGGCACGTCGAGCCGAACGAGTGCTCCATCGCCCCGGGCTCCGCGGCCAGGACGTAGCTCGAGGTGCCCATGCTGCCGGGGATGAACACCGGCTGGCCGACGCCGCGGTATGCCGCCGGAATCTCGGCGGAGTCGCCGGGGAAGGCGCGCGTCGCGCCCTTCCGGTGCACGCAGACGAGACGGCCGCCGTGCTGCTCCAGCTTCGCGATGTTGTGTGCGACGTCGTAGACCTGCCGCGTGCCGGCGGCCGCAGCCTCCCCGAGCACCCGCCGCACCGCCTCGCGGATCAGGTGCGTCATCGCGTGCCGGTTGGCCCACGCGAAGTTCGCGGCCGCCGCCATCGCGGCGAGGTATGCGCGGCCTTCCGGCGACACGAGCGGCGCGCAGGCGAGCTGCTGGTCGGGCAGCACGATCTCGTACCGCGGCGCGACCGCGAGCATCGTCCGCACGTAGTCCGTGCAGACCTGGTGGCCGAGGCCGCGCGAGCCGGAGTGGATCAGCACCGTCGCCTGGCCCTGCTCGAGCCCGAAGCAGGCCGCCGCCGCGGCGTCGATGACGCGGTCGACCCGCTGGAGCTCGATGAAGTGGTTGCCCGAGCCGATCGTGCCGACCTGCCGCGCACCGCGCGTCCGTGCGCGCTCGGAGACCGCAGCGGGGTCGGCGCCGTCCAGGCAGCCGCGCGACTCGGTGCGCTCGACGTCCTCCTCGGTGCCGATGCCGAGCTCGTCGACGAGGACGCGCGGGCCGAAGGTGAGCAGCCGGTCGAACGCGGCGGTGCCCGGCCGCAGGGCGCTCTCCTTGCCGGCGCCGGCCGGAATTGCCCGCGAGATCTCGTGCACGAGCGCCTCGACCCGGCCACCGAGCTCCGCGGCCGCGAGCGGCAGCGCCAGCAGCCGCACGCCGCAATTGATGTCGTAGCCGACGCCGCCCGGCGAGACGACTCCGTCGGCCGCGTCCGTCGCGGCCACGCCGCCGACCGGGAAGCCGTAGCCCTGGTGGATGTCGGGCATCCCGAGCGCGGCGCCGACGATCCCCGGCAGCGTCGCGACGTTCTGCAGCTGCACGAGCGAGCGTTCGCCGGCGATCCCCTCGAGCAGCACCTCGTCTGCGAACACGCGCGCCGGCACGCGCATGTCGGATCGTGCATCGGCAGGGATCTCCCAGACGACCTCGCCGACGCGGACGAGCTCAGACGTCGAGGACGACGCGACCGTGCCAGATCCCTCCCTCCGGCGCCGCCGCGAGGTCGTGCAGCGTCACGCCCTTCACGAGGTGGCGGGGACGCCCGCAGACGCCCCAAACGATCGCCCGCAGCCCGCCGTGCTCGAAATCGATCACCGTCGCGCGGGCGGGGATGAAGTCCTCGACCTCGGCGAGGTACATGAGCTCGTCGAGCCACCCCCAGAGCAGCTCGGACGGTGTGCCCGGGGGGAGCTCGATCGCCTGGCTGACCGGCTCGCCGTCCCCGCAGCCGCCGAGCAGCTCGCGAAACGCCGCGAGCGCCTCGCGGAGGAGATCGGCCTCGCTCTCGGCCTCGAGCGCGATCTCGACTTCGCCGACGTGCTCGGCGAAGGTATGACGCGACGCTGCCGTGCCTGCGCCTCCGGTTCAGCCTTTGGCGACGTCCGCGAGCGTCGCGTCCGCGACGGCGATCAGGTCCGCCGTGCGGAGCCGCAACGACGCGTCGTGAACGCCTGCGTCGAGGACGAGGTACTCGATCTCCGCGAGCTTCTGGTCGACGACGACACGGTCGCCGGCCGGTCCGCCGAACGGCGGCACGGCCCCGAGCTCGAACTGCGGGTATGCGCCCGCGAGCTCACTCTCCGTCAGCAGCGCGACCTGCTTCACGCCGGCCGCTTTGGCGAGCTTCTCGAGGTCGAGCCTGCTCGACGCCGCGACGACCGCGCGCACGTTCCGGCCGTTCTCGTCCCGCGCGATCACCGTCTTCGCCGTCTCGTGCGGCAGCACGCCGAGCGCGCGGGCCTCGCCGGCCGCCGTCAGCGTGCGGCGATGCGGCAGGAGCTCGAACTCGACGTTGGACTCTCGAAGCCGCTCGGCGAGGACGCTCGAGCTCGCGGCGAGCTCGAGGTCCGGCAGCGGCGCCTTCTGCTCGTGCCGGATCCGCGTGTCGCCTCCCGGGAAGAGGACGCTCTCGTGGCCGTCTTCCCAGCGGACGCGGTAGTACGGCCGCACCGCCGTACCGAGCACCTCGACGATCTCTCCGGTTCGCGCCGTGTCTCCGACGCGGCGTCCGGTCAGCTCGATGACGTCGCCGGGGACGACGGACTCCCGCTCCTTGGTGGCCATCTCTCCTCCTTCTCGGATCCCACCATCAAGCGTCGCCCGTACCACGCCGCTTCCCATCCGCGCGCGCGCGGATCGAGCCGATTCGCGGATCCGAAGCCGGAGCGGAACCGCACCGCCGCTTCGCCGCCACGCGGCGGGCGCTGTTGCGCGGTGCAGTGGAAATCCCCAAGTGCTTGTAGGGGGAGCCCCGGATGCCGATGCGCCCGCCACGGAGGAGTTTCGAGAGGAAAGGAGTCTTCGCATGAGCGACGGGCGTTTCCGCCCAGGACCTGACGGCTTTTTCGGCATCCGCTTCGAATCGCTCGGAGGTCTCGGCGCACACCTCGCCGGGCAGATGCTGGCGGAGGCAGGCGTTCTGCGCCAGGGACTGAACGGCTCCCACTTCTCCTCGTACGGGTCGGAGAAGAAGGGAACGCCCGTGAAGTCGTTCATCCGCTTCTGCCCCGCCGACCGGGCGGTCCGCACGAGCAGCCCGGTCGAGTCGCCACAGGTGGTCGGGATCTTCCACGAGGCCTTCGCGCGGTCGCCGGCCGCGGTCGCCGGCCTCACGCCCACCGGCACGGTGATCGTCAACACCACCGCGTCGGCTGACGAGCTGCGGGACGCGCTCGAGCTCTCCAGCGGAACGATCGGCGTGCTCGACGCGCTCGGCATCGCGGTCGAGGAGAAGACGCGCGTGAACACCGCGATGCTCGGAGCGATCGTCCGCGTCTGCCCGTTCATCGAGCCCGATGCGGTGCGCGAGACGATCCGCGCGACCTTCTCGCGCCGGCATCCCGAAGTCGTCGACGCCAACATCCGCACGTTCGACCGCGGCTACCGCGAGCTGCGCCGCAAGCGGTTCAAGGCCACCGGCCCCGTCACGGCGACCGCGCCCAACCGGCAGGCACCGGCGTTCGGCTATCTCGATGCGCCGATCGGCGGCGTGATCCTCGAGCCCGCGAACAGCATCGTCAAGGATCTGAGCACGTCACGGGTGGGCTTCGTCCCGGAGCTGCTGCTCGAGAAGTGCGTCCACTGCGGCCTCTGCGACATCGTCTGCCCGGACCTCTGCATGGTCTGGGACGAGAGCGCGGAGGGCGTCCGGCTGCTCGGGATCGACTACCAGTACTGCAAGGGATGCCTCAAGTGCACCGAGGTCTGCCCGACCGGCGCCCTCGTCGAGGTGCGCGAGGAAGAGGGCTGGGCCGCCGCGCACACGGTGCGGCTCTTCGCGGAGGTGGGGTGACATGGCAGTCGCGGTGAAGAAGAAGCAGAAGCGTGCCCGCCCGGCGCAGCTGACCGAATTCAAGACCGGCAACGAGATGGCGGCCCTCTCGGCCGAGCACATCGACTTCCACCTGATGGGCTACTACCCGATCACGCCGTCGACCGAGATCGCCGAGCTGCTCGACGAGCGCAAGGCGGCCGGCGCACACCGGATGGTCATGGTCCCCGCCGACGGCGAGCACGGCGCCGCCGGCATCTGCTACGGCGCCGCCGTCGGCGGCGGCCGCGTCTTCAACGCGACGAGCGCCCAGGGCCTGCTCTACGCGCTCGAGGAGCTGCCGGTCCAGTCCGGCACGCGCTTCCCGATGCTGCTCGACCTCGCAACGCGCACGGTGAGCGGCCCACTCGACATCCGCGGCGACCACTCCGACGTCTACTTCGCGCTCAACACCGGCTGGCTGATCCTGATGGCGCGCGATCCGCAGGCGGTCTACGACCTGAACATCTGCGCGCTCCGCGCCGCCGAGCGCGCCGACGTGCGCCTGCCCGCGATCGTGGCGTTCGACGGCTTCTTCACGAGTCACCAGAAGCGGCGTGTCTCGGTCTTCGAGGATCCCAAGGTCGTTCAAAAGTTCCTCGGCCCGTTCACGGAGACCGTCGCGGCCCTCGACCCGCGGCACCCGGTGACGATCGGGCCGTACATGAACGACCCCGACCTGATCAACAACAAGTACCAGCTCAACCTCGCAATGGAGGCCGCGCTGCACGCGCTGCCCGAGGTGTTCGCGGAGTACGAGGCGCTGAGCGGCCGGCACTACGACGTCGTCGAGCAGTACCGCATGGAGGACGCGGAGGTCGCGCTCCTGCTCCTGAACTCCGCCGCGGAGACGGCGAAGGACGCCGCCGACCGGCTGCGAGAGCAGGGTGTCCGTGCCGGCGTCGTCAGCCCGAACGTGCTGCGGCCGTTCCCGGCCGAGGAGCTGCGCACAGCGCTGCGCGGCGTGCGCGCGCTCGTGATCGGCGAGCGGGCGGACTCGTACGGCTCCGGCGGCGGCAACGTCGCGCATGAGGTGAAGTCGGCGCTGAAGGACGACCCCGAGAACACCACGGTCTGCCTCACCCGGATCTACGGGCTCGGCGGCAGGGACTTCTACACGGAGGACGCCGAGGCGTTCTTCCAGCTCGCAACCGATACCGTCGAGCGCGGCGCCGTCCACCCCACCTTCGACTACTACGGCGTCTTCGCCGGCGACCCCGCGCACACGCCGGTACGCCCGGGCCTGCCTGCGCTCACGCGCAAGGAAACGATCAGCGGCGTCGTCAAGGTCGCCGTGAACGAGAGCACCGGCCGCCTGAAGGTCGAGGCGCCGCCCGCGTGGCAGCTCGTCGCGCGGCCGAAGCGCGTGGTCCCGGGCCACGGCGCCTGCCCAGGCTGCGGCGTCTTCCCCGCACTCGACCAGTTCCTGCGCGGCATCGAGGGCGACATCGTCGTCCTCTACCAGACGGGCTGCGCGATGGTCGTCAGCACCGGCTACCCGTACACGTCGCACCGCGTCACGTACGTCCACAACCTGTTCCAGAACGGCGCCGCCACGCTCAGCGGCCTCGTCGAGATGTTCCACGAGCGTCAGCGCCGCGGCGAGCTGCCGGCGGGCGAGGACATCACGTTCGTGATGGTCAGCGGCGACGGCGGGATGGACATCGGCACGGGAGCCGCGATCGGCACCGCGCTCCGCAACCACGGCCTGATCATCCTCGAGTACGACAACCAGGGCTACATGAACACGGGCGCGCAGCTGAGCTACTCGACACCGCTCGGCCACCGCACCGCGACGAGCAACGTCGGGCCGGGCGAGCACGGCAAGTCGTTCCACCACAAGGACATGCCGCAGATCATGGCGGCGACGAACATTCCCTACGTCTTCACCGGCGTCGAGGGCTTCCCGGACGACCTGCTCGCGAAGGGCGCGAAGGCGCAGTGGTACGCGCAGCACGAGGGCATGGCGTACGGGAAGGTGCTCATCTCCTGCCCGCTCAACTGGCTGACGACCGACCGTGTCGGCACCGACGTCGTGCAGGCGGCCGTCGACTGCTGCTTCTTCCCGCTCTACGAGATCGAGCGGCACAAGACGTCGCTCACCTACGACCCGGAGCCGCTCGGGCGCCGGATTCCCGTCGCGCAGTGGCTCGCGACGATGGGCAAGACCAAGCATCTGTGCCGCCCCGGCTTCGAGACGGAGCTGGCCGAGATCGAGCACGAGGTCGATCGGCGCTGGCAGCGCCTGAAGGTGATGAACGAGCACCCGCTGCTCTAGGAGACGTGATGGCGATCATCCGCGAGAAACGCGAGCTCACCCCGGTCACATGGCTCTTCGTCGTGGACGCGCCGCTGGTCGCATCCCACGCCCAGCCGGGGCAGTTCGTGATCCTGCGCGTCGACCCCCACGGTGAGCGCGTGCCGATCAGCATCACGAACTTCGACCGCGAAGCGGGCACGATCACGCTCGTCGTCCAGCAGGTCGGCAAGACGAGCGGACTCATCTGCGCTCTCGACGAGGGCGACGAGATGCTCGACTTCGCGGGACCGCTCGGGCTGCCGGCACCCCTGCCGGAGACCGGGCACGCGGTCCTCGTCGGCGGCGGCTTCGGCGCAGGCGCGGTGTACCCGATCGCGCGCGAGCTACGTCTGCGCGGCGTCGAGGTGACGTCGATCGTCGGAGCACGGACCGCCGAGCTGCTGATCCTGCGCGAGCTGCTCGAGCCGATGAGCGACAACTATCTCCCCTGCACCGACGACGGCTCGATCGGCTACCACGGCTTCACCGCCGCGCTCCTCGGCGAGCGGCTCGAGCAAGGCGCCGGCTTCACGAGCTGCTTCGCGGTCGGCCCAATGCCGATGATGCGCGCGGTCGCCGAGACGACGCGCCCGTACGGCCTCGCCACCATGGTCTCCCTCGACCCGATCATGCTCGACGGCACGGGCATGTGCGGCGCGTGCCGCATCTCGGTCGGCGGCGAGACGAAGTTCGCGTGCGTCGACGGGCCGTTCTTCGACGCGCACGAGGTCGACTTCGGCGAAGCGGTGGTGCGGTCGAAGATGTACGTCGACGAGGAGCGGCTCGCGCTCGAGCTCGCGGGCGGGAGGTAACGAGCGATGCCGATCCTCTATCCGACGAAGACGGAGATGCCGGCGCTCGACCCCGTTGAGCGGCGTTCGCTCTGGGACGAGGTGGCCGTCGGCTACACGGTCGAGCGCGCGCTCGCGGAGGCTCGCCGCTGCATCCAGTGCCAGGACCCCCTCTGCGAGCAGGGCTGCCCCGTCGGCGTGCCGATCCGCGACTTCATCCGCCGTGTCGCGCTCGAGGACTTCAGCGGCGCCGCCGAGCTGATCCGCACGAGGAACGTGCTGCCCGCGATCTGCGGGCGCGTCTGCCCGGTCGAGCACCAGTGCGAGGCCCAGTGCTCGGTGCTGGCGCGCCTGGAGCCGGTCGGGATCGGACGGCTCGAGCGGTTCGTCGCCGACTGGGAGCGCACGCATCCTCATGACGGCGCGGCCAGCACGGTGAAGTCGCGGGCGGAGAAGATTGCGATCGTCGGCTCCGGCCCTGCCGGCCTGACGGCCGCGAGCGACCTCGTGCAGCTCGGCTATCAGGTCACGGTGTTCGAGGCGCTGCATGCGATCGGCGGGGTGCTCCGCTACGGCATCCCCGAGTTTCGCCTGCCGAAGGCGATCGTCGACGAAGACGTGGAGCGGCTGCGCGCCGCCGGCGTCGTGTTCGAGACGAACGTGATCATCGGGAAGACGGTGACGATCGACGAGCTGCTCGGCGCGCTCGGCTACGCCGCCGTCTTCGTCGGCACCGGCGCCGGCTCGCCCAAGTTCATGAACATCCCCGGCGAGAACCTCAAGGGCGTGTACTCCGCAAACGAGTACCTCACGCGCGTGAACCTCATGCGGGCCTACTCGTTCCCCGACTACGACACCCCGGTGAAGCGCCCGACGCGCGCCGCCGTGATCGGCGCGGGCGACACGGCGATGGACGCCGCGCGCGTGTCGATCCGCCTCGGAGCCGAAGAGGCGCACATCGTCTACCGGCGCACGCAGGCCGAGATGGGCGCGCGGGCCGAGGACTACCGGCGCGCCGCAGAGGAGGGCACGATCTTCGACTGGCTGACGCTGCCGAAACGCTTCCTCGGCGACGACGACGGCCGGGTCTGCGGCATGGAATGCGTCCGCATGGAGCTCGGCGAGCCGGACGAGTCGGGGCGGCCGCGGCCGGTGGAGATCGAGGGCTCGGACTTCGTGCTCGAGTGCAACCTCGCCGTGATCGCGCTGGGGACGAACCCGAACCCGCTCGTGCCGAAGACCACCTCAGGTCTGGAGACCGACAAGCACGGGTGCATCGTGACCGACCCGGACACGGGTGCGACGAGCCGCAACGGCGTGTTCGCCGGCGGCGACATCGCCACCGGCGCCGCGACCGTCATCCTCGCCATGGGCGCCGGCCGCCGCGCGGCCACCGCGATCCACGAGTACCTCGAAGGAGAGCAGCATGAGCATCGTCGGCCCTGAGGCATCGGGCTTCCTGCCGGCATGGCTCGCAGAGTCCGCGCTCTTCGACGACCGCACGGACGCCGGACGCCGGCTGAGCGCCGCGCTGCCGGACGATCTGCACTCGCCGGTCGTGATCGGCCTGACCCGCGGCGGGGTCGAGATCGGCACCGAGGTGGCCCGGCCGCTCCACGCGCCGCTCGACGTCGCGATCGTGGCGAGGATCCACCATCCCGCCGAACCGGAGTACTCGATCGGTGCCGTCGCTCCGGGCGGCGCCTGCTACGTCGTCGACCGGAAGGGCCTGAGCGAGGCACAGCTCGTGGTTGCGACCGCGCGCGCCCGCACGGAGGCCGGCCGGCTCGAGTCTCGCCTGCACCCCCACCGGCGCGCGATCGCCCTCGAGGGACGCGACGTCGTGCTCGTGGACGAGGCGATCGTGACCGGCGCGACGATGCTCGCGGCGATCGCGTGGGCCCGCGCCGCACACGCGGCTTGCGTCGCTGCCGCGGTGCCGGTCGGCAGCCTCGCCGGGCTCGAGCTCGTGCGACCTGAAGCCGACCTGCTCGTCTGCCTCAACGAGTTCGAGTATCTCGGCTCGCGGGGCGTGTGGTTCTGGGACTTCCCTGCACTCGAGGACGAAGACGTCCTCCGTCTCCTGGAGGCGTCGAGATGACCACTGCGATCCGTGTCGAGTTCAGCCGCACGTGCGACGCCCGCGACGCGTTCCCGACGGTGTGCGAGCACGTCGACAGCGCACGGCTCG
>JBEKEH010000103.1:0-11648 GCA_050013935.1 Gaiellaceae bacterium
AGCTCGACGAGCCCGTACAGCCCGAGCAGCTCCTGCCCGGATTGGGCCTCGAGATCGCGCCAGCCGCTCATCGCCTCCTCGGCGAGCCGCACCCACGCCGGATCCGGATAGGCGAGCCGCACGATCCGCGACCGCCCGTGGCTCGAGCCGCGAGCGTGGTCGAGGTCGAACTGCTCGAGCACGGTCACGTCGGCGCCGCGCTCGGTCAGTGCCCACGCCGCGGCGCAACCCATCACGCCCGCCCCGACGACCGCCACGCGCGCCACGCGCGTATCCTTTCGCACGTCGATGAGGGGGGTGATCGGCTGTGCCGGTCGTCGAGTTGCCCGTCGGTGAGATTCGGTACAGCGGCGATGCGGTCGTGCGACCGTTCAGGCGCGGGGCCTATCTCGGCGACGACTAGGCAGCCGGCGCGACTCGCTCGACCGAGACCGGGAGCCGCCGGTCGCCCCAGGTGCCCGGCCGCGGACGGAACACGCCGGGGACGACCGTGCCGCACGCGGCGCAGCGGCCGTCGTGCGTCAGATTCCAGGCCCCGAGTCGATACCAGTCGCGCTCGATCAGAAGCGCACCGCAGCCGTGACACCACGTCGACTGGCCGGCCGGGTCGTGGACGTTCCCGGTGTAAGCGTGGTGAACGCCGTTCTCCAGTGCGATCCGGCGGGCTCGAGCAAGGGTCTCCGGCGGCGTCGGCGGGCGGTCGAGCAGCCGGTAGTCCGGATGGAACGCAGTGAAGTGGAGTGGCACGTCCGGCCCGAGCCGGTCGACGACCCAGCGCGTGAGCGCATCGAGCTCGACGTCGGAATCGTTGAGCCCGGGAATCAGCAGCGTCGTGATCTCGACCCAGACACCGGTCTCGCGGACGAGGTACTCGAGCGTGTCGAGCACCGGCTGCAGGCGGCCGGCGCAGACCGAGCGGTAGAAGCGGTCGCTGAAGCTCTTCAGGTCGACGTTCGCGGCGTCGATGCGCGAGAAGAAGTCACGCCGCGGCTGCGCGCAGACATAGCCGGCGGTCACTGCGATCGACGCGATCCCGCGCGCGTGGCATGCATCCGCGACGTCGGCCGCGTACTCGAGGAAAACGACCGGGTCGTTGTAGGTGTAGGCGACCGCCGTACAGCCGAGGCGCTCCGCCGCCGCGGCGATCGCCGCCGGCGTCGCGCTCTCCGCGAGGATGTCCGTTTCGCGCGACTTCGAGATGTCCCAGTTCTGGCAGAAGCGGCACGCGAGGTTGCAGCCGGCGGTGCCGAACGAGAGCACAGGCGATCCCGGCAGGAAATGGTTGAGCGGCTTCTTCTCGACGGGGTCGACGCAGAAGCCGCTCGATCGACCGTAGGTCGTGAGGACGATCTCCCCGCCCTCGCGCGCCCGGACGAAGCACAGGCCGCGCTGCCCCTCGCGCAGCTTGCACGCCCGGGGGCAGACGTCGCACTCCACGCGCCCATCTGCGAGCGGATGCCAGTAGCGGGTCGGAACGGCGTCCGTCGGATCTCCTCGGATCCAGCCTTCTCGCTTCAGTATCGCTCGCCGACGACGTTCCGCAGCACGCCGATCCCGCCCAGCTCTACCTCGACGACGTCGCCGGGGTGCAACTCGCGCCCGCCGCGGACGCCGGTCGCGGCGATCACGTCGCCGGGCAGCAGGCGCGTGTTCCTCGCCGTGTGGGCCACGAGCGCGTCCCAGTCGACGCCCTCCGGCACGAGCTCGTCGGGCGTCACGACGATGGGACCGAGCGACGTGGCGAAGTCCCGCGCCTTCGCCCCTGCGAGTCCGGCGGCGATCCAGTCGTTCATGAGGGTGAAGCCGCCGACCGCCGAGTCCGCTCCGATCACGGCCGCCACCCGCAGCTCGGAGTCGAGATACACGGCGCCGTCGGGATAGGGGATCGTGGCCTCCGGCCCGTAGATCGATGCGGGGTTCGCGAAGGCGAAGTCGTCGCCCGTGAAGATCCGTACCGCCGGTGGGTGCAGCACCGGTGGGCGCAGGTCGACGTGCTCGAGCCGGTACTCGGCATGCTCGCGCGCCTGCCCGCCGCCGGTGAAGAACGCCTGCAGCGTCTGCGCCGCGAGCTGGATCACGCGGTCGCCCTCGACGCGCCCCGGCCAGCCGCGCTCGAGCTCGCGCTCCTTCGGGGAGAACATGCAGAGCTTCACTCCTGCGGCTCCGTGTGCACGATCACGTCGCTGATCTCCGGGCGCTCGCGTCGGATCCGCTCCTCGATGCGGCTCGCCTCCGCATGCGCGTCGGCGAGGGTGCCGCCCCCGAGCCGCAGCGTCAGGTACGCGACGAGCCCCTCGTCCGTGTGCACGAAGCGGAGCGCCTCCGGCTCCTCGCCGGTCACGTCGCGCACGATCCGGGCGACCGTCTCAGCGTCGACGGCCACCTCCGCGGCCGGCGGCCGCGTCCCTGCCGCCTCCTCGGTGAGCGGCTCGAGATGCGTTTGCACCGACGAGACCTCCGGCACCGCCCGGGCGATCGCGCGCTCGACCTCCTCGGCGATCGCATGCGCCTCGTCGAGCGAAAGCTCGCCCGGCAGCTTCAGGTGGAGGGACAGCTCGGTGCGCGCGCCGACCGAGACGACGCTCACGTTGTGCACCTCGCGCACGCTGCGCACGCCGAGCGCGGCGGCGTGGGCGCGCTCCCGGACCTCGGCCTGATCGAGCGGCTCGACGTGGACGACGACGTCGGCCTCCGGCAGCGCGGCCTGCACGGCGCGCTCGACGGCGTCGGCGGCCGCGTGCCCCTGGCCGACGGCACTGTCGAAGGAGACACCGATCACGACGTCCGCGAAGTGGCGGCCGGCCGCCTGCCGCATCCGCAGCCGCCGCAGCTCGACCGCCGGCTCGATCGCCGCGATCGCTCTCCGCGCCGCCTCCTCCGCTGCGGCCGGGACGCGGTCCATCAGCACGTCGACGTTGCGCCGCATCAGGCGCACCGCCGCCGTGAGCACGAGCACCGCGACGAACAGCGCTGCGACCGAGTCCGCGTTCTGGTAGCCGGCGCGGACGAGCACGAGCCCGATGAGGACGGCGACGGAGCCGGCGAGGTCGCTCGCGAAGTGCAGGGCGTTCGACGACAGCGCCGCGCTCGAGTAGCGGCGCGCGGCCCGGGCGGACGCCGTTGTGCGCGCGACGTCGATGATGATCACGATCCCGATCACGAGGAGCGCGTACCACTCGGCGTGCGCGTGCGCGTGCCCGCTGCCCGTCAGCCGGACGATTGCGCGCCAGACGATCGCGAGGCTGGCGAGCACGAGGATCGCCCCCTCGCCGAGCGCCGCGAGGTGCTCCGCCTTGCCGTGACCGTACTGATGGAGCGTGTCGGCGGGCCGCACCGCGACGCCGACGGCGAAGAACGTGAGCAGCGCCGCGATCAGGTCGGTGCCGGAGTGGACTGCCTCCGAGAGCAGGCCGAGGCTGCCGATGGCGAGGCCCGTGCCGAGCTTCAGCCCGATCAGGGCGGTCGCGGCGAGCACGGAGAACAGCGCGGTCCGTCGCTGCGGGGTCATCGCGGCGAAGCGTACGCCGAGGGTCAGAGCTCGAGCCTCGTCAGAGCACGGGCTCGGGCGACCAGAGCACGGCGTCCTGGCGCGCCGAGAAATGACAGAGCGGTATCCCGTCGAGCGCGAGCGGCGCGATCGTCGTCAGGTCGAGCTCCGCCTCCGCACGCTGGAGCGACCACGGCCCGTGATGGTTCTCGCCGCGGTAGAGCACGCCGTGCGCGTCCGTCGTGTAGAAGCAGTACCGCTCGGTGAGGAACCACTCGAGCGAGCCCGGCTGGGCGTTGAAGACCTCGCCGGCGGCGCGGTAGCGGCCGCTGAAGACGCGGCCGCGCTCTCCCATCCGTACGCACTCGGCCTCGATCCAGCCGTCGCAGTGCTCGAGCGACATGCGCGCATGGAAGTACGGGAGCATGGCGAGCCGGCGCGAGGCCGCAGCCACGAACCTGTTCGACGTGTCGGCACCGAGGAACCAGACCCCTGGCTTGCCGTCGGCCGCGTGGACGTACGTACGCACGTTGAGCTCGAGGAACGATGAGAGGCCCGGGAGCGGCAACATGCCGCGGGCGCGCAGCCCGGTCATCCGGAAGGGCGTGATCCCGAGCCAGGCGCGCCCGCCGTGCAGCTCGATCTCGAGCTGGTCGGGCACATGGGCGCGGATCTCGTCGAGGGCGACGGGCCAGTGTGCGAAGAGCAGGTCCTCCCACGTCTGGCCCAGCGTCCAGCGGCGCGCCGGCAGCGGCCAGGGCCGGTGTTCGACCTGCTGGAGTGAGCGCGCCTGCCTCGCCGGCGCTCCGCCGTCCATCTTGGTCTCCTACTAGAGGTTGCCGCGCAACGCCTGCTCGCGCTCGATCGCCTCGAACAGGGCCTTGAAGTTGCCGTCGCCGAAGCCGCGGGCGCCGTGGCGCTCGATCACCTCGAAGAACATCGTCGGCCGGTCCTGCGCCGTCTTCGTGAAGATCTGCAGCAGGTACCCGTCGTCGTCGCGATCGGCGAGGATCTTGTGGCGGCGAAGATCCTCGTAATCCTCGTCGATCTCGCCGACGCGCTCCGGAACGTCCTCGTAGTACGCGTCGGGGGTGTCGAGGAAGACCATTCCCCGCTCCTTCAGCGCCTCGACCGTCTCCACGATGTTCGTCGTCGCCAGCGCGATGTGCTGTGCGCCGGCGCCGCCGTAGAACTCGATGTATTCCTCGATCTGGCTCTTGCGCTTGCCCTCGGCCGGCTCGTTGATCGGGAACTTGATCTTCCCTTCGCCGTCCGCCATCACCTTCGACATCAGCGCGGAGTACTCGGTGGAGATGTCCTCGTCGGAGAAGTGGATCATCTCGGTCATCCCGAAGACGCGCTCGTAGTACTCGACCCAGTGGTTCATGCGCCCGAGCTCGACGTTGCCCACGATGTGGTCGATGTTCTTCAGGCCGACGCCGGCGTTCGCGTGCCCGTTCGCGAGCACGGACACGAAGCCGGGCTTGAACGGGCCGGCGTAGTCGGCCCGGTTGACGAACGTGTGGATCGTGTCGCCGTAGGTCGCGATCGCTGCGAGCTCGAGCGTGCCGAACTCGTCTTCGGCCCGGTGCGGCTCGATGACGCCGCGGGCTCCGCGCTGCACCGCCTGCCGGTACGCGTCGGTCGCGTCGGGCACGGCGAGCGCGATGTCCTTGAGGCCGTCGCCGTGACGGGCCTGATGCTTGGTGATCTCGTGCTCCTCGCGCAGAGGGGAAGTGACCACGAAGCGCACGTCGCCCTGCTCGAGCACGTACGACGCGCGGTCGCGCACCCCGGTCTCCGGTCCCGAGTACGCCGTGCGTGTGAAGCCCATCGCGTGCTCGTAGAAGAAGGCCGCCTGCTTCGCGTTTCCGACCCAGAGCTCGACGTAATCCCAGCCGAGCAGCGGCATGAAGTCTTCGGCCATGGCCGGATTATGCCGTCACTCGACGGGAGGCGAGGGCGCCCCCGCCTGGTGCCAGAGCCGCTCGAGCAGGATCCCCGCGAAGATGAGAACGCCGCCGGCGATCTCGAGCGAATGCAGCGTCTCCGAGAGCAGGACCACCGCGAAGAAGACGGCGAGAAACGGCTGCAGGTTCCCGAACAGCGAGGCCCGCGAGGGCCCGACCCGATCGATCGCCGTGAACCAGAGGATGTTCGTCAGGAAGAGCGGCCCGATCACCGCGTACCCGAAGCCGAGCCAAGTCTTCCAGCCGAAGGAGAACTCCTGCGACGCGAGCTGGGGGATGCTCACGAGCGCAAGCGGCACCCAGCCGATCGCGAGCACGAGCGCGCTGATCCGGAACGGCGAGTAGCGGCGCATGAGCGGCGCGATCGTGACCGTGTAGCACGCCCACGTGAGGGCCGTGCCGATCGCGAGCAGGTCGCCCTTGAGGCCCGACGAGAAGCCGCCGGCGCTCGCCGCGATCAGGGCCACGCCGGCGAAGGTGATCGCGGCGCCGACCCAGAACGCACGCGAGAGATGCTCGAGCCGCAGCACGAGCGAGATCAGCCCGACGAAGACGGGGGTCGTCCCTAGCAGCAGCGCAACGGTCGAGGCGTGGCTGAGCTTCAAGCCGTATACGAAGCAGAGCTGGTTGAGGAAGATCATCCCCGCGGCGAGGAGGACGAGCCCGAGGTCGCTCCGCTCGATCCGGAACGAGCGCTCCCGGTGGTACGTGAACGCCCAGAACAGCGAGATCGCGGCGAAGTAGCGGATCGTGCCGTAGGCGAGCGGCGACCAGCCGTGGGTGAGGACGTACTTCGTGACGGTGATGTTGAGCGCCCAGAGCAGCACCGTCCCGAGCAGCATCGCGTCGACGGCAGAGACTCGGCGCACAAGGTGAACGTACCGCTCCGGCGCTGGCTGCGCCGTCGGTTCGTTAGGGTTTCCTTTGTGGCCGAGCCGACCTTCGCCGACGTCGACGCCCTCGTCGGGCCTGCGACGCCCCACTTCGCCTACCAGCTGCGCGCGC
Organism: Gaiellaceae bacterium; assembly: GCA_050013935.1. GTDB lineage: Bacteria > Actinomycetota > Thermoleophilia > Gaiellales > Gaiellaceae > Palsa-739. Next base: position 6,463 of record JBEKEH010000103.1, read on the forward strand.
GGGTGCGCGAGCTCGTGCTCGGCCTCGACGCAACCCATCCGGTCCGCCGCTACGCCGAGGAGAAGATCGCCCTGCTCGACCGCCTCGGCCACGCGTCGTCAAAGGCCCAGGACGGCGGACGCGAGCCGCGCTCCCGGCCCGGCTGGTCGGAGCTCCCGAGCTCCGCGCCGGCGGACGAGCCGCTCCCGCCGCGGCGATGAGCCTCCAGGGTTCGTCGGTCATGGTGACCGGCGGCACGCGCGGGATCGGGCTGGCGATCGCGCTCCGCCTCGTCCGCGACGGCGCGACGCGCATGGTGCTCGGCTACTTGCGCAACGACGACGCCGCCGAGGCCGCCGCCGAGCAGGTGCGAGCGGCCGGGGCCGAGCCGGTGCTCGTGCGCGGCAACATCTCGTCGGGGCGCGTCGTCGCGGAGCTCGCGGCCGCCGGCCCGTACCGCGTCGTCGTGCACAACGCCGCCACCGGCGTGGCCCGACCCGCGCTCGAGACCGACGACAAGCACTGGGACTGGACGCTGAACGCGAACGCCCGCTCCCTGCTCGCGCTCACCCGCGCGACGGCGCCGTCGATGGAAAGCGGCTCCGCGATCGTCGCCATCTCCAGCCTGGGGTCGCAGCGCGTCCTCGACAACTACGTCCTGATCGGGGCGTCAAAGGCGGCGCTCGAGTCCGTCGTCCGTTATCTCGCGGTCGAGCTCGCGCCGCGCGGGATCCGCGCGAACGCCGTCTCGGCGGGCGTCGTCGACACGGGCGCGCTCGAGCACTTCCCGAACAAGGACGAGATGCTTCGCTCCGTCGAGCGCACGCCTGCGGGACGGCTGGTCGAGCCGGAGGACGTCGCGGCCGCGGTGTCCTTCCTCTGCTCCGACGACGCGGCGATGGTACGCGGCCAGACTCTCGTCGTCGACGGCGGCTTCTCGCTGCTTGCGTGATGGAGCCGACCGACCACAACCGCCGCGCGTGGGACGAGGTGCACCGCCGCCGCACCGAGCGTCCCGGCCGCGGGGGACTGCCCCCGATCGTGCGGAAGACGCTCGGCGACCTCGAGAAGAAGCGCGTGCTGCACCTCCAGTGCGCGACCGGCGAGGCGAGCGCGGAGCTCGCGGAGCTCGGTGCGGTGGTCACGGGAGTCGACTTCTCCGAGGAGGCGCTCGAGCTCGCGCGCGAACGCTGGCCCAAGATCCTCTGGATCCAGGCCGACGTGCAATCGCTCCCGACGAAGCTGCGCCGCGGCCGCTTCGACCTCGTCTACTCGGCGGAAGGCGTGCTCACGGGCCTCGACGACCTCGACGCGTGGGCGCACGGAATCGTCGCCGCGCTGCACCCGCTCGGCGAGCTGCTCATGTTCGAGGAGCACCCGGTCGCCCAGTGCGTGGACGGGCTGCTGCGCTGGCACCACGACTACTTCGGCGAGTCGTTGGGCCCGGAGCGGCTGTGGCGGATCGGCCAGGTGGTGACCGCGCTCGCGCGCGCCGGGCTGGTGGTCGAGGCGCTCGAGGAATATCCCGGTGACTCGTCGTGGCGGCGCCACGACAAGCGGGTGCCGGGAACCTTCCTCTTGTACGCGCGCCTGCACGCGTGAACATCCGCAACCAGGTTGCGATGCAACCTGGTTGCAGCCGTAGACATCAGCCCCTCAACCGCGCAAACGCCTCGTCGAGCTCCGCATCGCTAATGGTCAACGGCGGCGTCGCCTGGATCAGCTTGCCGTCGAGGCCGGCGGGGACGACGAGCACGCCGCGCGCCAGCGCCTCGTCCGCATCGCCCACGCGCGCGCGCAGCAGGCCACGGCCGTGCCAGCCCTCCGCCTCGAAGCGCTCGCCCGCAGCGGTGACGCGCTGCAGCAGCCGCGGCACCTCGTCGAGCACGACGAGCGCGGCCGCACACGCGAGCGGACTGCCGGTATGAGTGTGCGTGTAGACGTCCTCCGGCCCGAGGTGCCAGAGCTCCTCCAGGCCTTCCCGGTAGAAGAGCGCGGCGGAGAGCGGCAGACCGCCGCCGAGCGCCTTGCCGACGCAGAGCACGTCGGCGACGTCGTCGCCGGGCCAGAGCTCGCCGATGCGGCCGAGCCCGGCGTAGATCGCATCGACCACGAGCAGCGCTCCGGCTTCGTCGCACCGGCGCCGCAAGGTGGCGAGGAAGCCGGCCGGCGGCACGCGCGAGCCGGCCCTGCCCTGCACCGGCTCGACGATCACGCAGGCGGCGTCCGCCGGCAGCGGACCCGGATCCTCGCCGTACGGCCGCCGGTGCACGGGGCCCGGGAGCCACGGCGCGAACGGAGCGCGGAACCGCTCGAAGCCGGTCGCGGCGAGCGCGAGCAGGCCGGTGCCGTGGTAGGCGCCGTCGAAGGCGACGATGCCGGGCCGGCCGGTGGCGAGCAGCGCCGTGCGGAGGGCGATCTCGACCGCGTCCTCGCCGGTCACCCCAAGCTTGCTCGGCCGCGGCAGCGCCTCGCGCAAGCGCACCGTCACCTCGGCGTCGGCGAGGTCGCCCAGCGCGTGCACCACCTCTTGCGCCCGCCATGCCTCGAGGATCCGCGGGTTCCGATGCCCGAGCGCCGCGACGCCGAAGCCGCCGCTCAGGTCGAGCAGCTCCCGGCCGTCGGCGAGCGTGACACGGCAGCCTTCCGCCTTGCGCCAGATCACGTGCGTCCGAGCATGCGCCCGACCGTCGCCCGCGCAACGGTGCCTGCCATCGCCGGATTCTCCTGGAGGCGCCGCAGCGAGTAGCCGTACCACTTCTCGCCGAAGGGGATGTACACGCGCAGCCGGTGCCCCGCCCCGACGAGCTCGCTCGCCCGCGACTCGCGCACGCCGAGCAGCATCTGAAACTCGTAGGCGCCGCGGTCGAGCTCGCGCTGCTCGATCCGCCGCAGCGCCTCCCCGATCAGCCACTCGTCGTGCGTCGCCACGCCGACGTACGCGCCGGAGTCGAGCAGCTCGTCGAGCGAGCGGACGAAGCTGGCACGCACTGCCTCGTAGTCCGTGAACGCGATCGACGGGGGCTCGACGTAGATGCCCTTGCACAGGCGGACGTTCGGCTTCAGGTCCGCGAGCGAGCGCACGTCGTCGAGCGTCCGCCGCAGGTACGCCTGGAGGACGACGCCGACGTTGTCGTGCCCCGCTTCGCGCAGCTCGCGATAGAGCCTGAGCGTCTCGCTCGTGGTCGACGAGTCTTCCATGTCGATCCGGACGAAGTTGCCGTTTGCCGCTGCGTGACGCACCACGTCCTCCAGATTGGCGCGGCAAAGCTCGTACGAGAGGTCGAGCCCCAGCGCCGTCAGCTTGATGCTGACGTTGGAGTCGAGGTGGTCGCGCTCGATCCGGGCGAAGACGTCGCGGTAAGCCTGCGCGATGGCGAGCGCCTCGTCCTCGTGTGTGATCTCCTCGCCGAGGACGTCGATCGTCGCCACCTTCCCTTCGGCGTTCAGCGCCTTCACGACCTGAACCGCGTCGTCGAGCGTCGCGCCGGCGATGTAGCGCGCGGAGAAGCGCCGCACGACGGGCTTCGGGACCGCCGGGAGCAGACGGACGATGGCTCGGTCGAGCAGCGTCACGGGCGGCGCGATTCTATGCCGGGGCGGCGCTAGTGGCTTTCGCGCATGAAGCCCTGGCGTGCAGCGCTCACGAGCGCCACCGCCTCGGGGAACAGGACGCGCATCGCGTCGCGCAGGGCGACCGACTGCTCGTCGACGCCACCCTGCGGCTGTATCTGCGCCAGCGCCGCCGCCGTCAGCTCAACCGCGGTGTTCAGCGTCAGCGTGGCGAACTGCTCGCGCTGCGCTTCCTGCACGTGCTCGGCCTGCTGTTCCGCGAAGTCGCGCAGGCTCCGCATCAGGTCTTCGGGATCGCCGCCGAACGGGAATCCGAGTCCTCCACCTTCCATGCGGTCGAGTGTAGCCGCCCGCCTCTACGAGAGCGGACGCTTGTAGCGGCGTACGACCTCGGCGGCGAGCTCCTCGACCGCGGGCAGCGCCTGCTCCATCGCCGCAGCGAACGGAGAGCCGCCATCCTCCCCGAGCGCGCGCTCGAGCCGGCGCGCCCCCACGCCGAGCGCGTCGAGGTATCCCGACGTCGCGAGCCTCGGCTCGACCTGCAGCGCGTCGTGGAGCGCCGCGGCCGCGGTTTCCGCCTCCTCGATCCCCTCGGGCGCCTCGGTGACGCGCAGCTCGGCGAGGCGGGCGCGCAGCTCGGGCAGGTCGCCCCCGCCCGCGACCTCTTCGGCGACCTCGCAGAGCGCGGCGAGCGCCGCGGCCTCGCGGACGAGCCGGCGGCTCTCGACCGGCCGCGTCTCGTTGTCGAGCGCGAGCCAGCCATACTCCCCGCCCGACTCGAACGCACAGAGGAAGACCCTGCCGCTCTCGCCGGGCTGCACCGCGAGCACGCCCGTCACCCGCTCGCCGGGGGCCGCGAAGCCTGCAGCGGCCGCGGCGATGCGCTCGAGGTCGTCGCTCAGCGCCATGGCCGAAGCTTAGACTCGCCCTCAGTGGCCGAGGTCTCCGCGAGGACGCAGCACGCGCGCGAGCTGTTCGCGCCGCTCGGGCCGACCTACGACCGCTATGCGCGGCTGCTCTCGTTCGGCCGCGACCCGCGCTGGCGTGCGTTTCTTGTCTCGCGGGTGCCCCCGGAGGCGACCCGCGTGCTCGACGTCGCGACCGGCACGGCCGCGGTGGCGATCGAGCTGGTGCGCGCGGTGCCGGGACGGAGCGTCGTGGGAGTCGACCAGAGCCCGGAGATGCTCGCGGCCGCCGGCGCGCGGGTCGACCGCGCGGGCGCGGGTGCACGGATCGAGCTGCGCGAGGCGCGCGCCGAGTCCCTGCCCTTCACGGATGCGGAGTTCGACGCGCTCACGTTCACGTACCTCCTCCGCTACGTGGACGACCCGCGCGCGACTCTGACCGAGCTGACGCGGGTCGTGCACCCGGGGGGCACCGTGGCGATGCTCGAGTTCGGACTGCCCCGCGGGGTCTGGCGCCCTCTCTGGGAGCTTTACGTGAGGGTCGGGCTACCGCTGGCCGGCGCGGCGGTCTCTCCGGGCTGGCGCGAGGTGGGCCGCTTCCTCGGCCCGAGCATCCGCGACTTCTACCGGCGAATGCCGGTCGCCGACCTGCTCGAGCTCTGGCGCGCGGTGGGAATCGCAGACGTGCAGTGCCGCCGGCTGAGCGTCGGCGGCGGCATCGTCGTCTGG
>JBEKEH010000104.1:0-11556 GCA_050013935.1 Gaiellaceae bacterium
CGAGGTATCCAGTTTTCCCGCCATCTCAAAGTCAGGTTCCTTCGGTGCGGGGTTTTCCACGGAGTAGAAGTAGCTTTTCTCAGGCGAGGCTTGAATGATGCTTATTTTCCGTCGGGTTCCAGCGATGAACTTGGCGATTTCCTGTGGGTTCCCGATGGTTGCTGACAAGCCGATTCTCTGGAAATTCTTGCTTGTAACCAACTGCAGACGTTCAAGTGCCAAAGAAAGTTGGGCTCCTCGTTTGCTTGAAGCCAAATCATGCACCTCATCCACTATGACGAACTCTACGTTTCGCAGGTGACGCCGCATCTGGGTTCCCGGAAGCACAGCCTGCAGAGTTTCGGGTGTGGTAACAAGCATGTTTGGCGGTTTTTTGGCCTGCATTCGACGCGTTTTTTGCTCAGTATCACCGTGACGGACTTCCACCGTTAAACCAAGTTTCTGTGCCCAAAGAGTCAGACGTTTCAGCATATCTCGGTTTAATGCGCGAAGAGGCGTAATGTAGAGCACTCTAATCCCCTTCTGATCTTGGCTTTGAGTCTCAATTAGTTTAGAGAAGACGGGCAGGAGAACCGCCTCTGTTTTTCCGCTGCCCGTGGGAGCAACCAAAAGCAGGTTCTTGCCGTCTAGCACTATTGGAAACGCCAAAGTCTGCGGCAACGTGGGCTTGTCCATGCCCAACACCGTCCGCTGGTACAAGTACATGATCGGCAAATACCCCTGAAGATACGGTTTCTGTCCAGTGGTAGCGTCGATCACCCCACTCTTGATCATCGCGAGGGTGTCGGAAAGAAGATCGTGACCAACGACGACAAACTTACCGTTGGTCCGTTGCTTTACGTCACCCGCCGACACTGTGTCCGGCCCGCAACCTGGCGCTAGAGCCACGAGGTCAGGATTCGCGCGGACGATGTCCTCCACCGTCGCAAGGTTCTTCGCAGGATCCGTGGCATCGATCGGATAGGGGCCCACGAGTGTGAGACCCGCTTCCTGCAGCGCCTTCTTCAAACCTTGCCCGAGCTGAGCCATCCCGGCATTCCCCGGCGCACAGTTCGTCGAAGCGACCTTTCCGCCTCGTTTTCCGACAAGCTTACCAATCACTTGTCCCTGAATGTATCCACTGGCATAGCCACCGGCAGCGAAGTACACTTCCCGTTTACTGGCTGGCGCATCAAGATTCGCGGTCACGACGACGACGCCTTGATCCACCGCTTCGTTAATTGGAGTGTCCCACGGAGCGGGTGAAATTGGGACCACGCAAATCCCCTCGAAGCCAGCGCGGACTAGGTCTTTGAACTGGGAGACCTGCGTCGCGACATCAGGGGCAGCCGGCCCAATCCACCTCGTGGTGATGCCAAGCTGTGCTCCGGCGTCGCTAACACCGATCCGAGTCGGTGTATAGAAGGGATTGCTAGCCTCCCAGATGCTAAACCCAATCTTAACGGGTTTGGGATGGAAGCTTTTGACCCACGACACCCAAGGTCCTGGCTGAGAAGACGCAACCGAGGCAGGTCTGGCTTGAGCAACGCTGCCAAGGGGACCCAGTACAACAGCCGCACTCGCACCACCCACGCCCGCTATGAACGTTTTTCGAGAAATTCCTGAGTACACCGGCTGATTGGAGTCAGCCATGATATTTCCCTCCAGACTTGTACCTTTCGCCTGTCTTAAGAACACTCATCGATGTCCCCTGCAGATCGGCACTTACGCCCTCCTTCCTTACGCCCTCCTTTCTTTGCGACGTGCGAAGCGATCCATAGCGACAGCCCCAATCAGCACAACACCTGCAACGGCCTGTTGCCAGTCTGTGGAGACGCTTGCGAGCACAAGCATGTTCCTAATAATCCCCACAATGAATAGGCCAAGCGTTGTTCCCGTGATCGTACCGCGGCCACCGCTGAGCTTTGCGCCCCCGATGATGACCGCGGCGAGGGCGTCTAGCTCGTAGCCGCTGCCTTCGGTGGCCGTAGCGGAGTCGAGATATGCCACCGACAATACACCCGCTATCGCAGCCATCAGACCGGATATAGTGAGCACCAACACCCGGATGCGCGTCACATTCATTCCGACGAGACGTGCAGCCGCGGGGTTGCTGCCGACAGAGTAAACACGAAAGCCAAATGGGGTTCGCTTAAGGACGAGTGCGGCTATGACAGCCGCCACGAGAAACATAATCGACAACCAGGAAATGGACCCGAGCACCGTGCCGAGCCCAACTTTGCTGAAGAAGAAGCGGCCCTCGGGAAGTCCACCGATTGCCGTCTCATGAGTGAGGACGAGACTAAACGTTCGGTATATGCCGAGAGTAGCCAGAGTAACGATGATCGCAGGCACCCCGAGAGAAACCGCCGCGATACCGTTGACGAAACCGGCCGCGAGGCCGACGGCGAGGCCCCCAAGAATGGCAAGAAGAGTCGCGCTGCCATGCTGAAATAGAAGCGCTGTCACAACGGCGACAAGCCCGAACGTCGAGCCGACAGAGATATCGATCTCTCCCGCGAGAAGAGCGAATGTCATTCCAACTGCAAGAAAGCCAAGGAACGTGATATCCTGGAGAATGCTCGCAAGGTTAGCGACGTTGAGGAAATTCGGGCAGAAGATCGACGCAAAACAGAACACGATAACCAGTGCGCCGAAGACGCCTCGCTCGTCCCACCTCGTGAGTCGCCGGCCGGATTCCCGTACCCAGTCAGCACCCCACCGGCGGCGGGCAGCGAACTCCGACTCAACGGCGGAATCGGTCTGGTCCGCCGTGGATGATGGAGGAGACTCGATCACAGCTATCGCTTCTCGATCACAGCTATCGCTATCAGACGATGGCTACAGGGCGCACCCACGAACCGGTTGCACCGGTGATCTTGAGCGGTAGGCAAACGAAGAGGGCTTTACAGATCCCGTCTCGTGCAAGTTCATCGAGATTCAGGTTCTCAATCAGGTGTACCCCGCGCTCCACAAGCATCATGCGGTGCGTCGTGTTCGCCCAGTCGAGTGGCGGCGAAGGCTCGATCCCCGAGGTATCGGTGCCAAGCGCCGCCATGCCCTGCTCGTAAAGCCAGACTGCTGCGTCGCCGCCGACTCCGGGTTGCGAGTCACCGCCGAACTTCGCCGGATTCGTGTAGAACTCCCGAATCTTACCCGTACGAACCAGGACGCAATCGCCCGGTTCGACCTCGACAATCTGAGCCGAACAGCTGCGCTTCAAATCATCGATGGTGATTTCGTACCCATCCTGCAGCGCGTCGACTCCTTTCACGCCAGCTACGTCGAGCATTACACACCGACCGACGAGTGGCGGCACGGTCTCCATCCCATGTTTCTTCCATCCTCGGTCGTCACGTGCATCGCTAACGAAGTCGCCGCCATAGATGCGGTTCTCTGCTTGTACATGTACGAGGCCGTCAATGTGAGTGCTCGTATGCAACGTTCCTATAATGGTCTCAACTGCATACTGAAACGGACCTTGTGCGCCTGTCTTCTCAGGTGTAGCGCGAAAACACAGAGAAAACGGCGTGAATTGCCCGATTAGCCCTTGCGGCATCTGTTCATTGATCTCAAGGCCGAGGTCATAAACGCGACCCTCCACAGCAAGCTGAAGCGCTTTCTGAACCTGGGCTGAAGTGATTCGACTGAGTGCAGAAGACTGTGCGGTCACCACTGGAAACCCCCTCTCCGAAAATAGCGGCCACGCTGTACGACCTCCGCGTCTAGATTCTTCTCTGCAGATTCTGTATTGCCTCTCGATCCCACTCGATTCCCACGCCAGGAGTCGAGGGTGGAGCGGCATGGCCGTCGACGACCTGAATTGGAGCCGTCGTGACATCTTTAAGAAGCGACTGCCCGATATACTCAACATACAAGGAATTCGGCACCGCGGCTGCCAGGCTGACATGGATTTCCATGAAAGCATGAGGTGCAACCTTGACGTTGAAGGTCTCGGCTAGGTGCGCCGTCTTGAGCCAGGGCGTAATTCCACCGATACGGGCGACATCCGGTTGAACGATGCTGGCCGCTCCAGCGGCGAGATATTCGCGAAAATAGCTGGGCGAATAGATACTTTCACCGACCGCGATCGGAATCGAAGTGGATGCGGTCAGACGGACATGACCACATATGTCGTCTGCAGGGAGCGGCTCCTCAAACCAGAACAGATCGAAGTCCTCGAAGCGCCGTGCACGTCGCTTTGCTTCCGCGCAGGTCATGGATTGATTGGCATCAACCATGATGTGAACGCGCGCGCCGACCGTTTGACGCACTGCAGCTAGCCTCTCGATATCTTCTTCCAGATCTGGCTTTCCCACCTTGATCTTTACTCCAGGCCAGTTCTGGGCGACCGAGTCCTTCGCACCGGCAACGAGTTGATCAACGGAGTAGTTGAGCCAGCCACCAGTAGTGTCATACAGGGCGACACGGGGCTTTGCGCCACCGGCCAATAGCCAGAGAGGCTGGCCAGTAGCCTTGCCACGGAGGTCCCAAAGAGCAATGTCGACAGCTGACAAAGCAAGGCTGGTTATCGCTCCGACGGCAGTTGCATGGGTCGCCCAGAAGAGCTTCTGCCAGAGTGCTTCGATCTGCTGCGCATCCTCGCCGGTCAGAAGCGGAAGAAGGTCGGTGCGCAACAGGTTCAAGATCGCGGTGCCACCCGTTCCGATCGTGTAGCAGAATCCGCTACCTGTAAGCCCTGCATCAGTCGTTACGTCGACTAGGATGATGTCAACGGTTGCGACTTTCTGGATCGCATCCGAAAACGGATCTGCCATCTCGAGACTAAAAAGGCACACTTCGGTATTCGTAATCTTCATCTGCAGGCTCCCTCTCTCAGACGATCGGATGATCTTCCTAGGCCCCAAAAAGGGAATCGTTGCTCGGACAAGCAACTCGATGCGGGAACCCCCTTTGTGAAGAAAGGTACGAAGACAGCCCGCCTCTGTGCAGGAGTAGAAATTACTCTATACAGAACGCTATCTCGTACGGCGATAATGCCATCGCGGCGGCCGGTTGTCAAGCTGGCGCGTTGCGTTGGCGCGGTTGCGGAAGCGACGTTGAAGGGTGACGTGACCCCTGGTTCTGGTCCGGCCGTCGTGAGTCGTCTAAGAGTTCCTTTCACAATGACGTGTTGCTGAGTCGGCGATAGCAGACGAGGCAGCAGCCGAGGGCGAGGAAGGCTTCGTGGATCTCGGGGCGGCGGTCGTAGCGGACGAGCAGTTGTTTGAACTGGTGCAGCCAGGCGAAGGTGCGCTCGACGACCCAGCGGTAGCGGCCGAGGCCGGAGCCGTGCTGGGTCTGGCGCCGTGCGATCTCTGATTTGATCCTGCGCTGGCGCAACTGCCGCCGGTACTTGTCGTGGTCGTAGCCGCGGTCGGCGGTGACCCGGTCGGGCCGTCGGCGCGGGCGGCCGACCTTGCCCCGCACCGGCGGGACACGGTCGACGAGCGGGATCAGCTGGGTGACGTCGTGGCGGTTGCCGCTGGTGAGCGTCCAGGCGAGCGGGATCCCGGTCGCGTCGACCAGGAGATGGTGTTTCGAGCCGTTTCTGGCTCTGTCAACCGGGCTCGGGCCCGTCTCGGCGCCCCCTTACCTGAGTGGTTAGTTGCGGGTCAATGGGCGGCTCCGCTGGGTCGTGTTGCGCGCGGGCCCTGCCTTACCTTGGTGCTCGACTCGGGGTCGGCGACGTGCTGGGTGATGGGGACGCTCGCACCGGCGTGCCGGCCGCTCGGTCTTTTGAGGCTGTGCCGCCGGTTGAAGGCGGCCGGTGCGTGGGGCCGGCGGGAGCAGGCCGGGGCTTTGACGGTGGGCGCATCGGCTGATCGATGGGCGCTGGCGCAGGTGTCGATGGACGGACGCTTTACGGCTGGGGGGAGACTGGCTCGAGCAGGTCGTCGCCGACGGCCACGAGGATGTGGTAGGCGCGGCGCAGCAGCTTGCGCGCGATCGTGAGGGTCGCGCGGCCGTGGCCGAGCCGTTCGCGCAACAGCTGGTAGTCGGCATGATCGGGAGAGCCGCGGCGGCAGGCGCTGAGCGCGGCCTCGTAGGCGGCCCAGCGCAGGATCGGTGCGCCCTGGCGGGAGAGCCGGCCGGGCGAGCGCTTGTCGGCCGACTCGCTGACGGTGACGTCGAGGCCGGCCAGCCGGACCAGCTTGCGCGAGGAGCTGAGTCGGCGCGCGTCACCGATCTCGGCGTAGAACGCGACCGCGGTGATCGGCCCGACACCGAACAGCCGCTGCAAGGCGCGGCAGGCGTGGTGGCGACGCGCCCACACGCTCAACTGCTGGTCGAGGCCGGCGATCTCGCGGCTGATCGCCTCGCACATCCGCTCTGCCGTATCCACGAGCTCACGACAAGCAGGAGAAAGCGCCGCACGTGCCGCTACGCCGTCAGCTCCGAGCACAGTACGGCGCGGCGCCGGCGCGCCCTGATGGAACAGCTGCGCGTGCACGCGCTGCAACCAGACGTGGCGCTCGTCCGCCAGCGACTGGCGCAGCCGGATCAGCATGCGCAGCTCCTGCAGATGTAGGGGCGGGATCCACGACTCGGGCACCGCGTCGCGCTCCAGCAACTCGCGCAGATGCCGCGCGTCGGCCCGGTCGGTCTTCGCCCGCCGCTTCGGGCCACGCAGCGCGCGCGTGCCCGCCGGCTCGGCCAACACCGCCCGCGCGCCCGCCCGTTCCAGCTCTTCGACCACGAACCGCCACCCCGTCGTGGCTTCCAGCGCGACAGACAGCCGCAACGGCTCCAGCGAGCCAAGCCAACTCCGCAGCCCCGCCCGCGTCGCCGGCACCACCCGGCCCGTCCGCACCTCACCCGACACGCGATCGACCAGATCGAAGGTGATCTGGTCGCGATGCACATCGAACCCGCATACGATCGACACCTGGGCCTCCTCGAGCTCCACGTTGACGCGTCGATCGTGACCCGTCCGAGCCGAGGATGTCCCTGCACTCGCTCATGCCATCTCTTTCGCTTGCACGTGACTGGAGTCGGCGACAGCGCGCGACCACTCGATCTCGCCCGCCGCCCGCAACCGGGCGAGCAGCACTTCGTGCAACCGCTCCCACACGCCCGCCTTCTGCCACTCATCGAGGCGCCGCCAAGCACGTCACTCCCGAACCGAAGCCGAGCTCGGTCGGCAGATGCGTCCACGAGATCCCGGTGTGCAGCACGAACAGGATCCCCTGCAGCGCCTCACGGTCGGGCAGCCGCTTGCGACCCGGATAGCGAAACCGTCGCTCCGCCTTCGGCAGCAGCGGCTCGACCAGCCCCCACAACTCGTCCGAGACGATCCACGCCGCAACAGCCATCAACACCCTCCCAGCTTGACAACAGATACCGACGGCGTTCGTCGCCAACGAACAGGTCCCTGCCCAACCCGCGCTATCGACCAGAGCTCCTCTACCGATCTCGACAGCCGCGAGGGCACCCTCGCTGCTCAATTGAAACGAGCTCTAAATGAAGCTGTCGGCTTGAATTGACCAAGCGAAGTAGGCTGGCGTCCGACCTTCGTGAACGCAGTTCATCGGCGGCGAGGCACTTCAAGAGGACATCTTCGAGAGGAGATCCATTTCGGGCTGCGGCGTTCGGATCGAAGTCGCGCCTTCGACGACCCCAATCACGGCCTGATCAGCTGGCGCACTGTCTCGCCACTCGCGAGACACTCCATTGCCTCGTTGATCCGCTCAAGTCCGAGGGTATCCACGACTGGACCGTGGAGTTTCGTTACGGGCAGCCGGCCAGCCTGCCAGAGCGCAACGTAACGCGGGACATCTCTTTGTGGCGCGGAGGAGCCCATATAGGAGCCGACCAGTGTGCGTCCTTCCGCCACGATCTGCGTCACCGAAAGTGAGATTTCCACTGAGGGATGCGGCAAGCCGATGGCGACAGTTCTGCCTCCTCGGGCCGTAAGCACATAGGCCGCCTTAAGTGCGGTGGGGTGTCCGGCAGCATCAAGCGCACAGTTGACGCCTCCTTCCGCGAGATCGCGTACTGCCTCCTCAGCGTCATCTGGATGGACGGCGGCAGTCGCGCCTAGATCGAGAGCCAAACGTCGTTTGGACTCGACCGGGTCAACCGCGATGATCGGGTGTGCCCCAGTTGCGAATGCACCAAGAATCGCCGCCAGTCCGACTCCCCCGAGGCCAACGACTGCGACCGACTCGCCGGTCCGGACGGCTCCAGTGTTGAGCACCGCTCCGACGCCGGTCAGGACGGCGCAGCCGAATAGGGCAGCGGTTTCCAAAGGGGTGCGTTTGTCGATTACGATTGCGGAGCGGCGATCAACCACGGTGTACTCGGCAAAGGCGGACACACCCAAGTGATGGTGAATGTCCTGGTTGCCGGCGTGCAGTCGGCGGCCCCCGCGAAGGAGTCGTCCTTCAGTGTTGGCGGCGGCTCCGCGGCGACACATCGCAGGTTGACCGCTCGCGCACTCGCTGCATATGCCGCAACTGGGCACGAATGTCAGGACAACGTGGTCGCCTACTGCCGTATCTTCGACCGAATCACCCACCTGCTCGACGATCCCGGCCGCTTCGTGTCCGATCGCCATCGGCACTGGCCGTGGCCGTGAGCCGTTGATCACCGAGAGATCGGAATGACACAGACCCGCAGCGACGATACGCACCAGCAATTCACCCGGACGGGGTTCGTCTAGGGTCAGCTCGGAGACCTCAAGTGGATGCGTGCGATCGTAGGGGCGTGGCAGGCCCCTCTTGCGAAGGACTGCTGCACGAATTTTCACTGAGCGCTCGTTCCCGTAGACTCGGCAGTTAGTGCCGGCTCCGCATCGACGGCCAGGCCCACCCGTCCGTCTGAGTACGCTACCACACGTGTCCGAGCGTACCTTAGGGCCGCCGCCAATGCCCGCCTCTCGGCCTGGCGGTGGGAGCGTTAGCGCTTGACCTGGTGCCAGATCGTGGGCCTACACTCGAAGGCTCATGGACGAGTCTAGATTCGAGCGTCCTGTCGAGCAGCGTGTGGCCGACGCATACCTTGTCCACCTGCGGGAGAGGGCCGCAGTCGCGAATGCTGCCGATCGACGCATCCTCCAACCATGAATCGACAGCCACCTCGAGGGCGAGCTGGAGGCGCGAAACGACGTTGGCCGAGTTCGCGGCCAGTGCACGCTGCGACGTCTGCTCTCCGACGCCCTGAGCCGTCTGATCAAAGCCGGCATCCGCCTTGACGGTGCCTCAGACCACGGCGTCTCCGAAGCCCTCTACTTGCGAGATCCCGACGACAACGGTGTCGAGCTCTATCGTGACCGGCCGCGCGAGGAGTGGCCGCGTACCCCGGAGGGCGAGTTCACGATGTTCACGCGTCCGCTCGACCTCGTCTCGCTGCGCGTTGAACTGAGCTAACACGACCCGGTCGAGCAGCCCGTGCAGGAGCTGGCGCTTCTCCTGCGAGGTCAGCTGCGGTCAGGCCGCAAGCAGATCTCCGCTGGGCACCGACGGCGCCTTTGCCCGCCGCTACGCTCCACGCATGAGCTCGGCGATCGAGCTGGTCGACGTACGCAAGAGCTTCGGTGAGGTCCACGCCGTGCGCGGCGTCTCGTTCGAGGTCGAGCGTGGCGAGGTGTTCGGGATCGTCGGCCCCAACGGGGCCGGCAAGACGACGACGCTCGAGATGATCGAGGGGCTGCGCGAGTCCGACGCGGGGGAGATCCGGATCCTCGGCGAGCCGGTCTGGCCGCACCCGGAGCGTGTGCAGCGGCAGATCGGCGTCCAGCTTCAGAACTCGGCCTTCTTCGACTTCCTCAGCACGCAGGAGCTGCTCGAGCTCTTCGCGCGCTTCTACGGACCGGTCGCGCCGGAGCGGATCGCCGCCGTGCTCGAGACCGTCGGCCTCGAGGGGAAGGCGCGCGCCCGCGTGAACGAGCTCTCAGGAGGCCAGCAGCAGCGTGTCGCTATCGCGCTCGCGCTGGTGCACGAGCCGGAGCTCGTGTTCCTCGACGAGCCGACGACCGGGCTCGACCCGCAGGCACGGCGCAACCTCTGGGACGTCGTGCGTGCGATCGAGTCGGAGGGCCGCACGGTGATCCTGACGACGCACTACATGGAGGAGGCCGAGGAGCTCTGCGACCGCGTGGCGATCATGGACGGGGGAACGATCGTCGCGCTCGACACGCCGCGGAAACTCGTGCACGCGCTCGGCCGCGGCGGGTGGATCGCGTTCGAGGGCGGTCTCGACCGCGCGGCGCTCGGCGCGCTCGCCGGCGTCCGCGAGCTCCGTGCGCGGGACGGCAGCTGGGAGCTGGAGACGGAGAGCGTCAAGGCGACGCTGCCGGCACTGCTCGCGCTCGCGGAGCGCGAAGGCTCCGACATCGGCTGGCTCACCGTCAAGCGGAGCTCGCTCGAAGACGTCTTCCTCGAGCTGACCGGAACGGAGTACCGCGAGTGAGCGGTCGTCTCGCGGCCGTCGTCGTCGCGAACCTGCGCATGCTCCTGCGGAACAAGGGCGCGCTCTTCTTCTCGCTCGCGCTGCCGATCCTGTTCATGGTCATCTTCGGCCTTATCTTCGCCAACGCCGGCAACCAGAAGCTCGATGTCGGACTTGCCGGGTCCGGCCCGCTCGCCGTTGCGCTCGAGCACACCAACGCGCTCGCGGTGCACCGGCTGCCGCTGGCGGCCGCCGAGCAGAAGGTGAAGGACGGCCGCTATCCGGGCTCGATCGTCGTCAAGGGCCGCGCCGCGACGCTCTACTACTCGAACACGTACGCGGCGCAGGCGGCCATGCTGCGCGGCGTCGTCCAGGGCGTCGCCGACGGCGTGAACCTCGCCGCCACGCACCAGCCGGCGCTGGTCGCCGTCGACGCCCGCTCGGTCGACTCGTCGGAGCTGCGGTACATCGACTTTCTCGTTCCGGGGCTGCTCGCGATGGCGCTGTCGCAGAGCGCCGTCTTCGGTGTCGCCGGCACGCTCGTCTCCTGGCGCGAGCGCGGGATCTTCCGGCGCCTGAAGGTCACGCCGCTGCCGATCGCCGAGTTCAGCGTCGCCCGCGTGATCTCACACCTGCTGCTCGCGCTGGTGCAGGCTGCGATCCTGCTCGCGGTCGGGTGGGCGTTCTTCGGCGTGCACCTGGGGATCGACATCACGGCGCTCGTGCCGCTCGTCGTGGCCGGCGCGCTCTGCTTCATCGCCATCGGCTTCCTCGTCGGCGCGGTCTCGCGCACCCAGGACGCGGCGGCTGCGATCGGGAACGTGATCACGCTGCCCATGGTCTTCCTCGCCGGCGTCTTCTTCCCGCTGACGACGGCGCCGGGCTGGCTGCGCGAGGTCGCGAAGTTCCTGCCGCTGACCTACCTTGCGAACGGGCTCCGGGACGTCGCGATTCGCGGCCACGCGATCGGCTCGACCCTGACCGACCTGGCGGTGCTCCTCGGCGTCACCGTGGCGATCGGGCTCATCTCCCTCCGCTTCTTCCGCTGGGAGGCGGCGGTCTAGTGGACGCGGCCATAAGTACGGTTGTGCGTCTGGCGGCCCGCAAACGCGGCGCATGCCGTTGTCCTCGGTCGGCCGCATACCTACGGGTATGCGGCCTCCCTGCGTCCTAGGCCTGCTTGGT
>JBEKEH010000105.1:0-11509 GCA_050013935.1 Gaiellaceae bacterium
GAGGCGGTCCTCGATCAACAAAACGAAGACAACGACAGAGAGGAGAACCGCGAGCTCACCGCGGCCTAAACAGCCGACGATCTTGCCGACGAGTTACACCACATCCTGGGACTTGACTCGGCCGGTGGCCGCTCACCAGAGGGGTCCGATTTCAACCGGCACGAGGAGGGTCCGCTTTCGACCGGCCTTGACACTCGTGTGGCCGCCCCCGCCCAGCACCGAGAGCGGACGCCGACTCGCGCGCCGCTGACGCGTCACCGCTACGACAGACCGGCCACTGCCGACGCCGCCCGAGGGAGACGAAGACGATGGCACGACGCCTCTGCCACCGCCTCCCCCCGAGCAGGAGGCCAAGGTCCGGCGGCTCTTCGGCGTCAAGTCTCCGCCCTCAGGCCATAACCTGCTTGACGTGAGCTGGATGGCCTGCGAAGCTGCCTAAACGTATGGACGTTTATACGGGTCGAGCGACCGCTCCGACGCCGAAGTACTGGAAGGTGCGCGATGCGGTCGAGCAGATGATCCGGGCGAACGGCCTTCGCCCTGGCGACCGGTTGCCGACGGAATCCGAGTTCGGGGAGCGTTTTCTCGTCAGCCGGGGCACGGTTCGACGCGCGTTCGACGACCTCGAGCGTGAGGGGGTGGTCAGTCGGGAGTCAGGCCGCGGAACGTTCGTCGCGGAGCGGCGGTTGCTCCGGCCGCTCTCGGAGCTGACGAGCTTCACCGAGCACCTCGTCTCGCTCGGCCTTGAGCCGGGGGCACGGCTCATCAGCTATCGGCAGGCGAGCGACGACGATGGCGGTGACCACTTCCGTGAGGGAACACCGCTGGCGCGGATCGTGCGTGTTCGCACCGCCGACGGCGAGCCCGTCGGTATTCACACC
This sequence comes from Gaiellaceae bacterium, assembly GCA_050013935.1. GTDB lineage: Bacteria > Actinomycetota > Thermoleophilia > Gaiellales > Gaiellaceae > Palsa-739. The sequence goes on from JBEKEH010000105.1 coordinate 882, forward strand.
CTGTACGTCCCGGTCGAGCTCGCCAGGAGCATCGGGTTCACGACTGAGGTGCTCCGGCGAACGCCCGAGCTGTCGCTCTACGGAGCGCTGGCGTCGGCCGGTGTGGAGATCGAAGTTGCTCGCGAGGATCTGACCGCTCGGCTCGCGAGGAGTCGCGAGCTCGAGCTGCTCTGCCTCGAGCCGTACGCACCCGTGCTCGAGGTCGTCCGACGCACCTTTGACCGGGCTGGGCGAGCGGTCGAGCTCGTGCGAGCGGTCTACAGGGCAGACCGTTACGACTACGTGATCTGGCTTCGTCGCGATCCGTCTGCGCGTGGGCAGGAGGAGGAGGAGGTGATCTGGGCCTGATTCACCGAAGGGTTGGCCCAACTCTCATTCGACGGAACGCTCAGGAGGTAGAGATGATTAGAACGACGACGGTTAGGTGGATCGGCAGCGTGGTGTTCGTTGTCGCTGCGGTGGCGCTCGCGGTGTTCGCGGGGCAGGCTCGGTCGGCGACGGCGGCCAAGCAGGCGAGCTGCCCGGCGGGGCTGAACTGCAAGGTTGCGTTGATCATCTCGGACGCCGGTCTCGGCGATAAGGGGTTCAACGACTTGGGCTACGCCGGATTGAAGAGTGCCGCCAGCCAGTACGGTGTCACCGGTTCGCCTGTGCAGGATCCGCAGATCGACACCCACTGCACGCAGGATCTGACCGCCGCGGCACAGGGTGGCTATGGGCTTATCATCAACCTCAACTATGGCTGTCAGACTGCGCTCGAGCAGGTTGCGCAGCAGTTTCCGAACGTCATGTTCGTCATGGTCGATAACGTCGCCACGGGCGCGAACGTCGCCAGCGAGATGTTCGACGTGCAGGACAGCTCGTTCCTCGCCGGGGTCGCCGCGGCGATGCTGAACAAGGACGGCAACGCGCCGCAGGCGAGGGGAAAGCACGTCCTCGGCGCGATCGGCGGTGTGAAGTCGCCGGGCATCGATCAGTTCCTGGTCGGCTACCAGCAGGGTGCGCAGTACATCGACAAGACCGAGAGGATCCTGATTGCGTACGCGAATAGCTTCGCCGACCCGTCGAAGGGCGCCGCGCTGACGAACTCGATGTTTTCGCAGGGCGCGACGGTCGTGTATCAGGTGGCCGGTGTGACGGGCCTCGGTGGCATCAAGGCGGCGAAGCAGAAGAACCTGTTCGCGATCGGCGTCGACTCGAACCAGGACTACCTCGCTCCCGGGCACGTGTTGACGAGTTCGCTCAAGCGCACCAACACGGCCGTCTACACGGCGGTCGCCGACTACGTGCAGGGGAAGCTGAAGGGCAATACGACGCTCACCTTCGGCCTCGCCAACAACGGGGTCGGGATCAGCCCGATGCGGTACACCAAGAAGCTCCTGCCGGCCGCCGACCTAAAGCGGCTCGCCCTGATCACGCGGCAGATCGAGACGGGCAAGATCAAGGTCTGGAACGTCCCGACCCAGGGCTATCCGTCCTGGTTTGCCGGAGGCAAGTGAGAGACCCGCGGCCCGCGTCACCGGTGGACACCCGACTTTCGGGTGTCCACCGGCGCGACCGCCCGGCGGGCGGGTTCGCCGTCACCGACATCTGGAAGCGCTTCGGGGCACTTCAGGTGCTGGAGGGGGTTTCGCTCGCAGCGGGGCCTGGTGAGGTGCACGCGCTGGTCGGAGAGAACGGAGCCGGTAAGACGACCCTGGTGCGGATCCTCTCGGGTCTCGAACAGGCCGATGCCGGCTCGATGGAGGTCGCCGGACAGCTGCTTCCGGCGCATCCGTCGCCGCGGAGGGCGCAGGAGGCGGGCGTCGGCCTCGTGCCGCAGCACTGCGAGGTGGCGCCCGGTCTGACCGTGCTCGAGAATCTCGCTCTGGGCTGGGAACGTGCCCGGCTTGGCGTCTTCCGGAAGGAGGAGTCCGAGTCGTTCGCGACCGCGACGGCCCGGCGGCTGGGTTTCTCGTTCGAGTGGGACGCGGCGGCGGAGTCGCTCGGTTTCGCCCAGCGCCAGCGGCTGGAACTGCTACGCCTTCTGTGGCGCGACTCGTCTGTGCTTGTCCTCGACGAGCCGACGACCGTCCTCACCGTGGGCGAGGTTGACGCGCTCTTCGGGGTGCTGCGCTCGCTCGCGGCCGAGGGGCGAACCGTCGTTCTGATCACCCACAAGCTCGAAGAGGTCAAGCAGATCGCGGATGCGGTGACGGTGCTCCGCCGGGGCGTTGTCGTTGGCCTGGTGTCGCGGGCCGAGCTTGACGTGCGCGAGCTCGCGCGGTTGATGGTCGGCGACGTCAGTACGCCGGCACAACGCGGTGCGTCGACGGAGGCGGGGGCGCCGCGTCTGCGCCTGGTCGGCATCGAGACGCGTGCGACGAGCGAGGGCGCCCGACCGCTCCACGGGATCGATCTCGAGGTGTGCGCCGGAGAGATCGTCGGTATCGCCGGCGTCGAGGGGAATGGGCAGAGGGAGCTGTGTGATGTCGTGCTCGGCTTGCGCCGGGCAACTGCCGGAACCGTCGAGCTCGACGACCAACCCGTCGATCGGCTGTCGGTCGCCGAGCGGCGCACACGCGGGGTCGCGTCGATTCCCGCCGACCGGATGACGGAGGGGGTCAATCGCGACGCGCGCGTGTGGGAAAACATCGCCGCACCGGCGATAGCGGGTGGGCGAGCGACGCGTCTCGGAACGATCCGCCGGCGTCCGCTTCGCGAGCGTGCGCGGCGCATCCTTGGCGAGATGGGCGTGCGCGCCGGGATTGACGCACCCGTGCGCACGCTATCGGGGGGCAACACTCAGCGGCTCGTCGTCGGGCGGGAGCTCGAAGAGGGGCCGCGGGTCCTGATCGCAGCGCACCCGACCCGCGGGGTCGACGTGCGCGGGATCGTCTTCATCCACGAGAAGCTGCTCGACCTGCGCCAGACCGGCTGCGCGATCCTCCTCGTCTCCGCGGACCTCGACGAGCTCTCGCAGCTCGCCGACCGTGTCCTCGTGATGTTCAACGGGAGGATCGTCGGCGGCTATACCCCGGGGGAGCTCGATCCCGCCGGGATCGGGATGCTGATGACGGGCGCCAGGGCGGCGTGAGCGGCGTGAGCGGCAGCGCGGTCGATGCTCCCGGCGCTTCTCTCGGCGATGCGGTTGGTCTGCCCGAACGGCGTCGCACCCCGGCGCAGGCAGCGAGAGGCGTGGTCGAGCACGCGGCGCGTGCTCTGGGCCCGCTCCTCCTGACACTCGCCGTCGGTGCCCTCGTCCTCGCGGCGACCGGCCGGAACCCCGTCAGCGTCTATCACCTGTACCTGCTGCAGGCGGCCGGGAGCTGGCCGCTGCTCGCGAACACGTTCTCAGCGGCGACGCCCCTCCTGCTGACCGGGGTGGGAACGGCGCTTGCCTTCCGCGCGGGGTTCTTCAACGTCGGGCTCGAGGGATCGGTTTACATCGGCGCGCTCGCCACCGCGTGGGTGGGGGCCGGATTGAGCGGCGTGAGCGGTCCCCTCGTCGCCTCAGGCGCACTCGTAGCCGGCCTCGCTGCCGGGGCCGCCTGGCTGCTGCTGCCGGCCCTGCTCCGCACCTACCTCGCGATCGACGAGGTGGTGACGACGCTGATGCTCAACTATGTCGCCATCGCACTCACGTCGTACATCGTCCTCTACCACCTCCTGTACCAGACGATCGGGAACGCCCAGACACGGCCGATCCCGCAGTCGGTCCAGCTGAGCCCGCTCGTTCCCGGCACGACGCTGACCGTCGCCGCACCGATCGCACTCGTACTCGTACTCTTGTACGGCTGGTTCCTGCGACACACACGACTCGGCGTCGAAGTGCGCATGGTTGGCGACAACGCGGGCTTCGCGGCCGCAGTCGGGTTCTCGATCCGACGCGCCGCCCTGCTAACGATGCTAGTGGGTGGCGCACTGGGAGGTCTGGCGGGCGGGTGCGTGGTCCTTGGTGTCACGCACAACTTCACGTCCGGCTTCTCGACGCAGCCCGGCTACGGGTACTCCGGTATCGCCATCGCCGTCCTCGGACGGAACTCGTGGTTCGGTGTGCTGCTCGCAGCGCTGTTCTTCGGCGGCCTGGCAAGTGCCGGCGGCGTCATCCAGCTGTTCGGCAACGTTCCGATTGCCCTGACGCAGATCCTCCAGGGAACGTTGATGATCTTCGCCGGCGTGCAGTTCGTCAGATTCCACCGGCGCAGGCGCACGCTCGCGCGCGGACAGGCCGTGCCGGCCATGAGGGAACAGGAGGTCTGATGCAGACGATCCTGGCGACCGGACTCCTGTTCACCACGCCGATTCTGCTCGCAGCGCTCGGCGGCGCGATCAACCGCGAAGCGGGAATCGTCAACATCGGCCTCGACGGGATGATGCTGGTCGGAGCGTTCATCGCAGTCTTCATCGACTGGAAGGCGCACAACGTCGCCGTCGCCTGCCTTGCTGCCGTGGCGGCAGGTGCGCTCGTCGGATGGCTCTTCGCGCTGCCGATCACGCGACTCGGCGCGAACGAGATCGTGGCAGGCCTCGGTCTCGCGCTGCTAATGCCCGGCTTGTTCGGCTACCTGCTGCCGATCTATTTCGGGCAGGCGAGCACGTTCGACCCGGGCAACGTTCAGGCGCTCGGTGTCTGGCACGTGCCCCTCCTCTCGTCGATCCCGGGGCTTGGGCCCGTCGTCTTCGCTCAGGACCCGATCACGTACTTCTCGTGGCTGGCGATCCCGCTCACGTGGTTCCTGCTGCGCCGAACGGTGCTTGGTATGCACCTGCGCGCGGCCGGCCACAACCCCGAGTTTGCTGTTGCCGCCGGGCTGCCGCTCGCTCGGCTGCGGGAGCTGTCGACGGCGATCGCGGGCCTGCTCGCTGGACTCGGCGGAGCGCAGCTCGCTCTCGCGACCGTTCAACTGTTCAACAAGGACATGACTGCGGGACGCGGCTTCATCGCGCTGGCCGCGTTCTATTTCGGGAACTCGCGGCCGTTCCTGACGGCGATCGCCGCCTTCACGTTCGGGATGGCCGACGCGCTCAGCATCCGCCTGCAGACAGCAGGGCTGCCGGACCAGATTCCCGAGATGCTGCCGTACCTCGCGGTGGTGGTGGCGCTAATCGTGGTCGCGCTTCGGCGGCGTGCGGCTGCCGGCCTGTCCGCCGTCGACGCCGTCCTTCCGACGAACTGAGCGTGAGCGCGTGAGCGAGGTCACGCGCACGGCACTCGTCGTCATCGACGGGATCAACGCTTTCTACGACCCCAGGGGGCCGAACTACTACCCCGAGGTCGCCGCGACTGTGGACCCGATCGTCACGCTGCTGCGGCACGCGCGCGAGCGAGGGACGCTGATTGTCCACGCGGTCGAGCGTCACCGCCCCGGCCTTGAGGACTTCGAATGGCGCGTTCTCCCGGAGCACTCCTTCATCGGCAGCTTCGAGAGCGAGATCTTCCCCCCGTTCACGCCCGCGACCGGCGATCGTGAGCTCCAGATCCCCAAACGTCGTTTCAGCGCATTCTTCGCCACCGATCTTGCGCTTGTGCTGCGCGAGCAGCGCGTCGACGCGGTCGTGCTGGCAGGGGTGAAGACGAATGTCTGCGTCCGTGCGACGGCGCAGGACGCCTTCGCGAACGGCTTCTCGGTTGTCATTGTCCGCGAGGCGACCAACTCGAATCGGCCACACCTTGCCGAGGCGTCGCTCGAGGACGTTTCCCGCTACATGGGTCGGGTCGTCACGCTGAGCGAGGCGGTCGACCTCCTTTGAGCCGCGTGGTCGTCCTCGGGTACGTCAACCTCGAGCACGTCGTCGCACTCAACCGCGACGTCGAACCGAACGTGACGGCGCTCGTCTGCCGTCGGCACACGCCCGAAGGAGGACGCCTCGGCGGCTGCGCCTCATACATCGCCACCGGGCTCGCCGAGCGTGGTCTCACGGTCGAAGTGGTCTCCTTCGTCGGCGTGGACGAAGGCGCCGACATCGTCGAGCGCGCACTGCTCTCGGCAGGCGTCGGGGTGGAGGGGCTCGAGCGTGGCCCGCAGCCGCGGACCGGCTCGGCGTGGCTCCCCTACGCGCCCTCCGGCAACAGCTACTGCGTCTACGATCCCGGCGGCGCGCTTCCGGCGACGCTGACGGAACGCCAGCAGGTCGTATGCCGGCAAGCGGCGTGGCTTGTCGCAGCGGTCGGCCCGCCCGGTCCATGCGCGGAGGCAGTCGCTCTCCTTCCTCGGACCGCATCCCTCTGCTGGCCCGTGAAGGCCGATCCCGTATCGTTTCCGCCTCCAGTGGCGCGGGATCTCGCCGACCGCGCCGATGTGGTGGTGTTCAGCGACGTCGAGGCTGACTTCCTGGCCCATACGCTCGGCAGCGGCTGGCGCGAGCGTCTCGCGCGGCCGGGGGCACTCGTGGTCGAGACGCGGGGCTCCCATGGGCTTCGCTACTGGGCCGACGGCGCCGAACACGCAATCGAGCCAGACGCGCCGCTCGAGGTCTTCGACACCATCGGCGCCGGCGACCGCTTCTGCGCCGGCCTCCTGTCCGCATGCATCGGCGCCGGCGAACCGGCAGCGGTCGCGGTCGCCGCCGGCATCGAGAGCGCGGCCGCGCTGCTCGCCGACCGTGTCGACCGCGACGCCATCCGTTCATGAGAAGAAGGGGAAGCTAGTGCAAGAGCAGGCGTGGTACTTGCGAGCGACGCCGTCGCAGGTGGCCGATCGGGCGCTGCTTGTCGGCGATCGCGGCCGGATCGACCGGATCGCTGTTCGGCTCGAGGACGCGAGGTTTCTCAACGACGACCGTGGCCTCTGGACAGTGACCGGCCTGTACGAGGGAACGCCGGTGACAGCCGCGGCGTTTGGGATGGGCGCGCCGATCGCGGCGATCGTTCTGCACGAGCTGTCGAGTATCGGCACGACAACGTTCTTGCGGCTCGGGACCGCCATGCGCCTGCCGCCAGGCGGGCTCGGTGAGTTCCTGCTCGCGGAGGCCGCGATTCGCGGCGAGTCGACGTCCGGCACCTACGTCCCAGACGGCTACCCCGCCGTCTCGGACTACCTCCTACAGTCAGCCGTGCGGCGCGAGCTCGCCTCCGCCGACGAGCCGTGGCAAGCCGGCATGTTCGCCTCCTACGACGGCTTCTACACACAGATGCTCGCCCTCCGCGAGAGAGAAAGGGCATCGATCGCGGAACGGGTTGACGAGCTGTGCTCGCTCGGCGTTCTCGCGATCGACATGGAGACCTCCGCCGTGCTTGCCGTCGCGAAGGCTCTGGGCGCGCGAGCGTCGTCGCTATGCCTGGCGACCGTCGCCTGGGAGGGCGCGCGGAAGTTGGACGAGGCCGAGCGCGAGCAGGGCGAGGACCGGCTCGTCGAGATCGGGCTCCGGTCGTTGAAGGCGCTCGGCGACACCGTCGTCGAGCTGGAGCGAACGCAGAGCGAGGAGAGGACATGAGCGCAGCCAACCGATACCTTGACAACACGCTCCAGCGCCTGGAGGAGTTGAGAGAGAGCCAGCTCGACGCGATCGCCGAGGCCGGTCGTGTGTGCGCGGACAGCATCGCGGCCGACAAGCTCGTCTTCACGTTCGGGACCGGCCACGGTGCGTTCGCCGCGCTCGAGACGTTTCCGCGGACAGGAACGCCGGTCGGGTTTCGGCCGATCGTCGAGACGCCGATCGCGCTCTTCCACCACGTGTTCGGTGACATGGGGTCGTACCAGTACCGCTTCCTACACACGCGCGAGGGCTACGGGAAGGCGATTCTTCGCGCCCATCGCCTCGACCCGGCCGACGCGATGATGCTCTTCTCGCACTCCGGCATCAATCCCGTCATCCTCGACATTGCAGTGGAGGCCAAGCAGCTCGGCATGGCGGTCGTTGGCGTCACCTCGATCCCGCACTCGTCCCAGGTCGAGTCGCGCCACAGCTGCGGCAAGCGCCTCTACGAGCTCGCTGACGTCGTCGTTGACACGCGCGTGCCGTTGCGCGATGCGGCCGTCGACATCGAAGGACTCGAGGATCCGGTGGGGCCGACGTCCACGATCGTCGCAGTAGCGGCCGCGCACGCGATCGTCGCGGCGACCGTCGAGGAGCTCGTCGCGCGTGGCAACCAGCCACGGATCATGGTCAGCCCGAACGTCCGTGAAGCTGCGGCGGCGCATGCCCACAACGACGAGAACTACGAGCAGCTCTGGCGGCTGCTTTCCTCACGCTGACGTGGCCGAGCCGCATCGACTCCTCTTCATCGACGGCCGCTGGCGGGAGCCGGCGGACGGCGCGACCGCGACCGTCCTCGACCCGGCAACCGGCGGCTCCGCCGGCACGACCGCGCTCGCGGGAGAGGCCGATCTCGAGTTGGCCGTCCGCGCCGGGCGTGCCCAAGGACGGGCATGGACCGAGGCGACGCCCGACGCGCGCGGCCGCGTTCTCGAACGGGCAGCCGACCTGATCGACGACCGGATCGAGGAGATCGCCGTCCAGCTCACCCGTGAGCAGGGGAAGCCGTTGCCGGACTCGATCAAGGAGATCCGCTTCGCAGCGGAGGTCTTCCGTTACTACGGCGAGGAGGGGAAGCGGATCTGGGGCTCGCTACGGCCCTCCGCGCGGGACGACGTCAAGAGCATCGTCAGCTACGCACCCGTCGGTCTGGTCGGCGCCATCGTCCCCTGGAACTACCCGGTCGACCTCTACGCCTGGAAGGTCGCTCCCGCGCTTGCCGTCGGCTGCCCGGTGATCGCGAAGCCCCCCGCGGATGCACCGCTCGCCATCGCCGCGATCGTCGAGGCACTCGTTGACGCCGGTCTACCGGCCGGAGCACTCGCCGATCTCCCAGGCGGTCCGGAACTCGGCGGCGCACTCGTCGGCCATCCGGATGTCTCCGCGATCACGGCCACGGTCTCCACCCAGACAGGACGCGACATCATGCGGGCCGCGGCGCCGACGCTGAAGCGGCTCACGCTCGAGCTTGGTGGGCAGACTCCGTTCGTCGTGCTTGACGACGCCGACATCGTCGAAGCCGCGACGGCAGCCGTCCGCCGGAGCTTCTCGAACATGGGGCAGATCTGCATCGCAGTCAACAGGGTTCTCGTCGCCGAGACGCGCCGGGAAGAGTTTGTCGAAGCGGTCGCCGAGCGCACCCGCGCGCTGCGGATCGGGAACGGCCTCGACATCGGTGTCGAGTACGGCCCGGCGTTCAGCGAAGCCGTGCTCGACAAGACGCACGCGCACATTCAGGATGCGGTCAACCGCGGCGCGCGCCTCGTCACCGGCGGCAAGCGACTCGATCGCAGCGGGTTCTTCGTCGAACCCGCCGTGCTCGACGATGTTCCCCTCGATGCCTTGGTGATGACCGAGGAGACATTCGGGCCAGTGATGCCGGTCGCAGGCGCGCGGACAGACACCCAGTTGCTCGAGCTGGCGAATGCACTCCCCTACGGGCTCGCCGCGTACGTCTACTCGAACAATCTCGAGCGCGCCTGGGCATTCGCTGACCGAGTGGAGGCTGGCGCGGTCGGTATCAACGTCAACGACGTGACCGAGCTACAGGCGCCGTTCGGCGGCTGGAAGCTGTCCGGATCCGGCCGCGACCTCGGACCAGAAGGCCTGCACACATTCCTGAACACACGCCACATCCGTGCGCGCGTGCGTCGGCTCAACTAGTGGTTTGACCGGCAACGTTTGCCGGTTTCGGTAGCGCGCCGTCGCGAACGAGCGTCAGCGGTTGCGACACCGGGACGAGGAACGGCGGCGGCGATCCCGGCTCGCCGAGCGCAACGCACCGAAGCCCGGCCCGGTCAAACCGCGCGAAAAACCGCGCGCCGCTCACGTGCTCAACAACCGCGCCAGGCCGGTGTAGGCGGCTGCCTCGACGCCCAACAGGAAGCTCGCCCGGAACCGACCCGGCTCGACTTCGCTGCACTCGCCGGCCCCGCTGTGCGCCTCGGCGACCGCCTTCCCGAACCGCTTCGACCGCGACGGGCCGAACACCACACACACCATGCGCTCCATCCAGACCAGGCTAACCAACGCAGCACCAACGGATCGCCGGACGTGTCGTCTTTTGGTGGAAAGACGACAGGCTGCCGACCGTCCGCGCCGCCTCAGCCTCGCTCGCGCCGCGCCAAACAAGCCCCGCGAAGCGCGCCTCCGCAACAGCCCGTTCTCACCGGAATGGGCCAATCGAATGGGCTAGCCCAAGATCTGCTCAGCCTGTACACCTGTCCGGCTCAAGCCGCGCGAACCGCCCAACAGCCCATTCGCAGGAGCATGCGTGCGCACGACGTCGGCCCTCCTGTGCTCCGTGGGTGCGGGGGTGTAGATTCGGGGGCACGGTCATACCCCTGCGACAGGGAGATGAGATGACATCGTTGCTTCTTGCTTTCGGCATGAGCGGGTCGCGGCGGCTGACGGAGATCGCGCTCCTGCTCGGGGCGGTCGGGGCGGCCGTCTTCGGGCTCGGCGCCGTCACCCGCGCCGTCGGGAAGCGGCTGCCCGCCGTGGCGTGGGTGAACCTCCTCGCCGCGGCGCTCGTGACGGCCTGCTTCGTGCTCGCGATCGTCGCCCTCCACTGGGGGTGGAAGGTCTAGCCGGGCAGCACGGTGCAGGAGCGGATGGACGCGGGGCCGGGCAGCCTGCGCGTCACGAAGGAGTAGAGCCCGGGCCGCCTG
>JBEKEH010000106.1:0-11483 GCA_050013935.1 Gaiellaceae bacterium
CCTCGGCGACGCCGCGGCGCTCGGTGGCGTCGCGATCGGCGGCGGCACGCTCTACGTCGGCGAGGACGCAACGGGCGGCGTGCTCGCGTTCGCGCTCGACGGGACGTTCCTCGGCCGCTCGACGGGCTACCGTGCGGGCGCCGCGGGCCTCGCGATCGACGCCCAGGGGCGGCTGCTCGTCCATCCCGGCACCGGGCAGGCCGTCCGCCTCAGCGTCGACGCCGTCGTCCCGACGGGAACGTTCCGGATCGGTCCCGTCGCGCTTGCCCACCCGCCGGCCCCCGAGACGGCGTGGCAGCGGCTCCTCGCCGGCGCGACGATCGCCCCGCCGGCCCACGTGCGCCTGTTCACGTACGCGAGCGACCGCCCCGACGAGCCGCCGCCCTTGCCCGACGGCCTCGCCGATCCCGGCATCGAGCCGACGCCGCTCGACGTATGGCGCCCGGCGCCGCTCGACGCGCTCGACCTCCTCGTCCTGAACGAGCCGGGGCCCTACCTCTGGATCGGCGGCCGGCTCTGGGCGGGCGACGCGGGCCCGCCGGCGGTCGACCGCCTGCGGATCGAGCACGACCGGGACGGCTGGCTGCCCCTGCTCCCCGCGATCTACGCCCGCGACGACGCGAGCCGCGCCTTCCTCACGCGCCTGCTGGCACTCGCGGAGAGCGCGCTCGAGGACGAGGACGCGCTCCTCGACGGCCTGCCGCGGCTGCTCGGCGCCTGGAGTGCGCCCGACCTGCCCGGCGCGCGCTGGCTCGACTGGCTTGCCGGCTGGCTCGCGTTCCCGCTCGACGAGCGGTGGACACCGGACACCCGCCGGACCGCGGTCGCGGGCGCGTTCGAGCTCAACGGGCAGCGCGGCACCGCGATCGGCCTGCGCGAGCTGATCAGGCTCGCGCTCGGCCTCGACGTACGCGTGACCGAGCCCGGCGACCGCGTCTGGCTCTGGCAGCTCGGCGGCGACGGCTCGTCGCTCGGCTTCACGACCCAGCTCGCGGGCACCGAGGCGCAGGGCGCGGTGCTCGGCACGACCGCGATCCTCGGCGGCTCCGACCTGATCGACGACGCGGAGATCGGAGCGCCGCTCTTCGTGGAGCTCGCGAGCCGCTTCTGCGTCCACGTCTACGCCGCCGACCTGAGCGGCGCGGACTCCCTCGCGGGGCTCGAGCGGCTCGTGGAGCGCGAGCGCCCCGCCGAGACGGAGAGCCACGTCTGCGTGATCGAGCCGCGTGCCCGCGTCGGCTTCCAGGCTCGGGTCGGCGTCGACGCGATCGTCGCCGCGGGACCCGGCCGCCTGACGCTGGACGGCCCCGGCGGGCTCGGCTTCGACTCCGCGCTCCCGCCCCGGCGCGAAGGCGGGCCAGGGCGGCTCGGCTTCGGCGCGCGCGTCGGACTCACCGCACGACTGACCTAGGAACAAGGAGGCCCGAGATGGAGGACAGATACGCGCACAGGGTGATCGGAAACGGGATGACGGGCGGCCGCGTGGTGCTCGCCGACCCGCCCGCGCCCCCGCTGACCGCGCCCGTGCGCAACCGCTACTACTACGGCAAGCTGCTCGACGTCTACCACCTCGAGCTCGAGCAGCGGTACTTCCTCGAGCAGCGCCGGCTGCTCAACCGGCTGACGATCGGCTACGGCGTCGTCTGCGGCCTCGATGTCACGGTGGCCGCCGACCACAAGGCCGTGATCGTCTCGCCCGGGTTCGCGATCGACGGCCTCGGCCGCGAGATCCTCGTCACCGAGCCGATCTGCATCGCCGATCCCTCGCAGCTCACGGACGACTGCGGCAGGCCGGCGGGGACCGCGAGGCGGGAGAAGGTCACGCTCTGCCTCGCCTACCACGAGTGCGAGTCCGAGCCGACCCCCGTGCTCGTCTCCGACTGCGACGTGCGCGAGGGCTGCGCGGCCGGAGCGATCCGCGAGCGCTACGCCTTGCTCGTCCACGACGGCGTGCCGGAGAGCCCGCCCTACGGGGACGTCCGCTCGATCTGCCACCTGCTGGCCGAGCGGCTGACCGAGCTCGAGGCACGCGACACGCCGACGAGCCAGGCGCAAGGAACGGGTCCCTCGATGCAGCGCGCCGCCGGCCTGGCCCTGGAGGAGGTCACTCTCCCGCCGCGCGGTCACCAACCGGTCACCCCGTCCGTCTCCGACCTGTTCAGCTGCGACCCAACCACGGAGACCTGCGTCGCGCTCGCCACGGTGACGCTCCCCGCCGGGAACGCGCCGACCGAGGTCGACTCCTTCACCTACCGGCGCACGGTGCTCTCGAACGACACCCTCTACGAGGCCGTGCTCTGCCTCGCGAGCGCCGTCGAGCGCTGCTGCGAGGCGACGAAGGGAGCGCTCGCGATCGAGGTCTCCGGCAACGAGCAGTCCGGGAAGCCGGGCGCCGAACTGCCGAGGCGGGTGGTCGTGACGGTGACGGAGAACCGCAAGCCGGTGCGCGGCATCGCGGTCAAGTTCGAGGTCACCTCGGATACGGGCGGAGGCTTCGTGCCTGCGATCCGCAACACGAACGCGCGCGGGCAGGCCTCTGCCGCATGGACGCTCGGCGCCGCCGGCGACCAGACCGCCCGCGCCTCGATCCCGAGCGGCGACTACGTACCGCTCACCGCCACTGCGAAGGAGAGCTGAACCGTGTCGATCAGCGAGTACACGACCATGACCAACCTGCTGGCCGGCACCGACGTGACGGCCGCGAACGGCACCGGCGGGTGCGGCTGCGGAACGTGCGCCGGGAGCGAGCTCGTCGGCCTCGAGCGGACACGCTTCTTCGCGCGCCAGCTCATCGGCCCGGACGACCTGACGCAGGACCAGACGTACTTCCGCGACAAGGCCCGGCGGCACAACCGGCTGTTGCACGGTTGGGGCATCGCATGCGGCGCGCGCGTCAAGGCCGGCAAGAACGCCTGCGAGGTCGTCGTCGAGCCTGGCTACGTGCTCGGGCCGTACGGCGACGAGATCGTCATCGACAAGGAGATCACGGTCGACCTCTGCAAGGAGGACCCAACCGGCGCCGCCGCCGACGGCTGCGGCAGCGCCGACCCGTGGTGCGCCGACGTCCGCGTCCGGCGCGACGCAGGCCAGGTGATGTACCTCGCCGTCCGCTACTCCGAGTGCGACACGCGGCCGGTGCGCGTCGCCGCGTGCGGCTGCGTTTGCGACGACACCGAGTGCGAGTACAGCCGCACCCGCGACAGCTTCGAGCTGAAGGTGCTGACCGAGCTGCCTTCGACGTACCTGCTCTTCGAGGACCTGACGCCGGCGGCGGAGATCCTCCTGCTGCTGCGCTCGTTCGCGTGCATCCGCGAGCCGAGGGCGTGCCCGCCTTGTCCCGCCTCGCCGTGGGTGATCCTCGCCGACGTCGAGCTCGACGCGGCGGGCGCCGTCACGATCGACTGCGCGAGTCACCGCCGCTACGTCGCCTCGTTCGGCGACTACTTCTTCCGCTGCGAGGCCGGGGGCCTGAGCTTCCCGCTGCTCGGGCAGTTCGCGAAGGAGTCGACGCTCGTTGACACGACCGCGTACTCGTTGCGGGTCGAGGAGAAGGCGCCGCCGGCGGCGACCGTCGCCGCGAAGACCGGAGACGGGCGCTGGCTCACCATCCCGGGCACGTTCGAGGTGAAGCCCGAGGAGAAGACGCTCGGCGAGGTGCTCGCCCGCGAGGGCGACCGCACGCTCGTCGACGCCTCGAGCGGCCAGACGATGACCCTGCGCGAGGTCTACGCGGCGGCCGGCGCCGACCCCGCCACGAAGGTGACCTCGGTGGCGGACGCACTGGCGCCGCTCGAGGGCGCGAAGATCGACGTCGCCGGCCTGCGCGTCGTGCGCGGCACCTACGACGAGCTGATCGACAAGCACGGCCTCGAGCGCCTCGACCAGGCGCACGGCGGCTCGCCCGCCGCGGCCGGCGAGCTGCCGGCGCACACGTTGCGGGGGGTCGAGACCGATTCGGCCGTGGGCAAGCACATCGCCGGGAAGACGGTCGCGGAGGTCGCAGCCGTCCCGCAGGAGACGTTCGTCGCGGCCGCGACGAAGGGGGTGAAGGTGGCGCAGCGCGAGGCCGAGACCGAACGCGCCCGGCAGGTCTGGACGGCCGCGTCGCGCGTCGCGAAGCTGAGCAGCGCGTGGACGAGCTGATGCCCGCTCTCGCTACGGGGCGTTCGACCGAGCTGCGGCGGACCGTGGCGACAGGCCATCCTCGAGGCGCTGCTCGCTGCGGTGCACCCTCTCGACGAGCAGCGAGATCGCCCACCTGACCACGAACAGGCCAGCCAGTATTGCTATGGCCGCACAGCGGGCGCCCTCTTCCGGCGTTCTCCACACAGTTTCCACAGGCGGCTCGCACTTTTCCACAGCTTCAGTCACAATCCACAGGCCGCAATGTTCGAGATCGGTGACAGCCTCCGCGAAGCACGGACACGTCGTGGGCTGAGCGCGGACGACGTCCAGAAGGGCATCCGCATCCGGGAGCGCTACCTCAGCGCGCTCGAGGAGGAGCGCTGGGAGATGCTGCCGGGCGAGGCCTACACGAAGGGCTTCCTGCGCACGTACGCGGAGTTCCTGGGCCTCGACGGCCAGCTCTACGTCGACGAGTACAACTCGCGCGAGCGGCGCCGTGACGAAGAGCCGCTCGTGCCGGAGTCGCTCGCCTCCCGGCAGCGTCCGTCGAGCGGGGCGCTGCGGACGCTCGCGGGCGCGCTCGTGCTCGCCTCGGCGGTCGGCGGCCTGGCGGCGTGGCGTCTGGCCGGCTCGTCCCCGTCGCCCGCCGTCCAGCAGCCCGCCTCCGGAGCGCCGGCGGCCGCTGCGGCCCCGGCGCCGGTCGTGAAGGAGAAGCCGCAGAAGACGAGGGCGGCGGCGGCGCCGAAGGCCGCGCCGGCCTTCGCGGTGATCGACGCGGCACGCGGGGCCTGCTGGCTCTCGGTGCGCGCAGGCGGCCCTCACGGCGCGGTGCTCTTCGAGGGCATCCTCGCCCGGGGCGCGACGAAGCGGTTCGCGCTCACGCACGCAGTCTGGGTGCGCATGGGCCGGCCGTCCGCGCTGGACATCCAGGTCGCCGGGCACCCGGTGGGCGGCCTTCCCGCGGCGCCGGCCAACCTCCTGCTCTCGCGCAGCGGCGCGCAGTCCGCCTAGGACGCGGCCGCGGCGGTCTCGAGCTCCACCGCCGGCACGTCGCTCCACAGGTCCTCGAGCTTGTAGTAGCCGCGCGCGTCGGGCGTGAACACGTGCAGGACGACGTCGAGGTAATCGGCGAGGATCCACGTCCCCTCCTGCATCCCGTCGACGCTGCGCGGGATCAGCCGCTCCTCCTGCTTGAGCTTGCCGTGCACCTCGTCCCAGATACCCACGGTCTGGCGCGCGTTGCGCCCGGTGGCGATCACGAAGAAGTCGGTGAAGGTGCACACCGGCCGCATGTCGAGAATGACGACATCCTCGGCCAGCTTCTCCTGGGCGAGAGCCGCGATGCGGCGTGCTTGTTCGAGCGGTGTCAGAGCTGGATCGGTTTCCTGGCGCGCGGGATCGGTCTCAGTGTAGCCGCGAACGGCGGACGTCAATCCCCGCGGTAGAGGCCGCGCTCCTCGATCAGCGCGGCCACGGCGGGCGGGACGAGCCCGTCGAGCGGCTCGCCCGCGGCGGCGAGGCCGCGGATGTCGCGCGAGGCGGCCGGGTTGGGCTCGACGTCGAAGAAGAGGACGCGCCGCGGCCGCAGCAGCGTGCGGAGCACCGCGTCGAGCCGCTCGCGCGGGAAGCCCGGCCGCGTCGCCACCGCGAGCCGCGTGCGCTCGAGCACGGCGTCCGGCTCCTTCCAGGTCGGGAAATCGCAGAACTGGTCGGCGCCGATCACGAACAGAGGGTCGTCGAACGACTCGCCACGGAGCAGGTCGATCGTTCGCGGGTACGGGTCGAGGCGCACGTCGTCGTTCGGGAAGGCGGCGCGCGCGAGCTCGAGCCGTGCCTCGGCCGGCGCGTGCACGCCCTTGTGGCCCGGATGCTCCGCGACGAGCACGACGAGCTTCGTGAGGCCGAAGTGGCGCTTCGCCGCCTCGGCGACGCCGACGTGACCGAGGTGGGGCGGATCGAAGGCGCCGCCGTAGAGCCCGGTCGAGCTCGTGTGCCGCTCCAGCTCGCTGACGGCGCGCTCCCACGAATAGGGCTGCAGCAGCTCGTCGGCGAAGTCCGTGCGCGGGAAGCCCGTCGCGCGCATCGCCGCCGCGGCGCCAGCGGCATCGTAGTCGGTCGACCGCAGCTCGGCGTCCGGCCCGAGCAGCGCCCAGTATGCGGCAGCCCGTCCGGTCGGATTGCCGATGCTGCCCGGATTGACGATGCGGCGGCCCGCGCGGCGCTCGTCGTACTGCAGATGCGTGTGGCCGCAGACCACGACCCCGGCGGTGACACCGTCGAGCAGGATCTCCCAGCGAGCGTCCGGCGAGGCCGGCGTGACCACCACCTCGTCGCTCCGAGGCGTCGCGTGGCAGAAGAGCGTGGCGCCGAGGCCGTCGATGTCCAGCGTCAGCGTCACCGGCCAGGAGGCGACGAGGTCGCGTTGCTCCGGCGTCAGACGCTCGCGCGTCCAGACCGCCGAGTCACCGGGGCTCTCGAGCGCGCCGCGGTCGGTGTTGCCGCGGATGAACCGCGCACGCTCGCCGAGCGTCAGCGCGAGCTCGAGCGTCTCCCGCGGCCATGCGCCCCAGATCAGGTCACCGCCGAACAGGACGACGTCCGGGGCATCGCGTTCGACCTCCGCGAGCACCGCCTCGAGCGCCGGCAGGTTGCCGTGCACGTCGTAGAGCGCAGCGACTCTCACCTCAACCCCACTCGAGCACCTCGTCGCCGAGCTCCACCTCGTCGCCCTCGCGGGCGCCGGCGGCCTTGAGGATCGCCTCCAGCTCGGCGCCCTCAGGCGGACGGCCGGTGATGCGGAACCCGTTCTCGGTGCGGAAGATGCGGTACGCGCGCCGCGCCGGCCGGGGCCGGTAGACGAGGTAGTCGAGGAGTTCCTGCTCCTCGGGCCGGGGCGGCGCGGGCTCCTCCTCGGGGACGAGCGCGAAGAGGGCGAGCCGTAGCGCGTCGATGCCGGCGCCGGTCGCGGCGGAGACGCGGAAGACGCGCACGATCCGCTCGTCCTCGATTCCGAACGGCGGCGAGTCCGGGCGCAGGTCGATCTTGTTCAGCACGACGACCTGCGGTCGCTCGTCGACGCCGGCGCCGTACGCGGCGAGCTCGGCGTCGATCGTGCGCCAGCGCTCATCCGTGTCGTCCTGGGCGGCGTCGATCACGTGCAGGAGCAGGCGCGCGCGCTCGAGGTGGGCGAGGAACTCGTGGCCGAGCCCGGCACCCTCGCTCGCGCCCTCGATCAGCCCCGGTACGTCCGCGACGACGAGCTGGCGACCGTCGGGCGTCTCGACGGTGCCGAGCACCGGTGCGAGCGTCGTGAACGGGTAGTCCGCGACCTTCGGGCGCGCGTTCGAGATCCGCGTCAGCAGCGACGACTTGCCGGCGTTCGGCAGGCCGACGAGCGCCGCGTCGGCGAGCAGCTTCAAGCGGAGCTCGATCTCGCCCTCCTCGCCCGGGAGGCCGATCTCGGCGAAGCGCGGCGTCTGCCTCGTCGGGGTTGCGAAGCGCTTGTTGCCGCGCCCGCCGACGCCGCCGTGCGCGACGACGACGCGCGCGCCCGGATGCGCAAGGTCGGCGACGAGCCGCTCCTCCTCGTCGAGCACCTGCGTGCCCACGGGAACGTGCAGCACCGCGTCCTCGCCGCGCGCCCCGTGCGAGAGCCGGCCCGCGCCGGGGCCGCCGCGCCCGGCGCGCAGCTTCTGGTTCGGCCGGACGCCGGAGAGGTCGCGCCGCCGTGGCTCCGCGGCGAGGACGACGTCGCCGCCGTCGCCGCCGTCGCCGCCGTCCGGCCCGCCCCTCGGCACGAACTTCTCGCGCCGGAAATGAATCGAGCCGTCGCCGCCGCGCCCGGCCTGCACGAACAGCTTCGCTCGGTCGTGGAACATCGCAGCGAACGGTACGTCACCCTGCCAGGTAACAGACTGTTACTTGGTGGTTCTCGGGGCTACGCGTCGACGACGCTGATGAAGCGGCGGTCGCCGCTCGTCCTGAATGTGACCCTACCGTCGCGTGTGGCGAAGATCGTGTCGTCCTTGCCGATGCCGGCGCCGGCGCCGGCGCGGAACCTCGTGCCGCGCTGGCGGACGAGGATCATGCCTGAGGTCACGTCCTGGCCGGCGAACAGCTTGACGCCGAGCATCTGCGGGTTCGAGTCGCGGCCGTTCCGCGACGAGCCGAGTCCCTTCTTGTGTGCCATATCAGTGGCCCTCCTCCTTCGCGGCCAGGGCCGACTCGAGCGCCGCGATCGCGCCCTTCCGGTTCGCGTGCTCCCGCTCGTACTCGAGAGCGGCCTCGAGGTTCGGGCGCCGCCAGCCGGGCGCGGCCTCGGCGATCTGGGCGACCGTCAGCTCCTCGTAGCCCTTCGGCGGGTGCGCCTGGCGCGCCGGGGCCTCGGCCTTCGGGGCCGCCTCGGCCTTCGGGGCCGCCTCGGCCTTCGGGGCGGTCTCGGCCTTCGGCGCCGCCTGCTTCGGCACAGCCTCGGCTTCCGGAGCCTTCTTCGCGGCGGAAGTGCGCCCGCTGGCGCCGATCGCCTCGATCTCGATCCGCGTCAGCCGGCTGCGGTAGCCGTTGTGGAGCCGGTAGCCGGTGCGCCGCTTGTACTTCCCGATCCGCACCTTCTCGCCGAGCTCGTGGCCGACGATGCGGGCGGTGACGGTGGTGGTCGGCGCGAGGTCGGTCTTGCCGTTGCCGCCGACGAGCAGGACGCGCGGGCTGAACGTGTTCCCCTCGCCCTCCGCCAGCCGGTCCACGAGCAGCTGCTCGCCCTCCTGGACGCGGTACTGCTTGCCGCCGACGGTGATGATCGCGTAGCTCATGGGCGTGGAAAACGCAGGCCGCGCGGGGCCCGCGAACCGGGGCAGTGTAGCGGAATCGGCTCCGTTAGCGGGACGAGTCGAGCTCGTCGCCCCACTCGGACATCGGCACGTAACCCCACTCGCCGGGCGCCGCCGACTCGCCGTTGGGGGACGGCTCGCCGGACTCGACCGCAGCCGCCACGGGCTCCGGCTCGAGCGCAGGCTCGAACTCGACGGCCGGTTCCGGCTCCGCCTCGCTCTCGGCCTCCGCCTCGCCCTCCGGCTCGGCGCCGTTCGTGGACGCCGTGGCCGGCTTCTTGCGCTTCCGTCCGCCGCGCGAGCCGCGGCGCGTGCGCTTCTTCGTCGGCGCGGCGCCCCCCTCGGCCGGCTTCTCGCCTTCGGCCGCGGGCTCGGCGGCCGCCCCGGCAGGCTCGCGCCCGAGCTCCTCGTCCGGCAGGTGGATCGTCACCGTGCGGGGCGGCTCGGGCACCTCCTGGGGCTCCTCCGCCGCTTCCGCGGCCGGCTGCGCGGCAGCGCCCGCCTCGGCGGGCTTCTTCTTCCGTTTCCGGCCGCCGCGGGAGCCGCGGCGCGTCTTCTTCTTCGCCGGCGCCCCGGCGGCAGGCTCCTTGCCGGCCGCCTCCGCCTCTGCGACCTCTGCCTCGGGCTCCTCTACCTCGGGCTCCTCTGCCTCGGGCTCCTCGCCGGCCGGCTCCTCTGCCTCCGGCTCTTCGATCTCGGGCTGCTCGCCGGCCGGCTCCGCGGTCACGGCCTCGGTCTCGGCGCCCGTGCCGGGCTTCCGGGCCGGCGGCCGGCGCGTCGGCTTCTCGGCCTCCGCCTCCGCCGTCAGCGGCTCCGGCGCCCTGCTGCCGGCGCGGCGCACGAGCGTCGCGTACGCGATGCGGTCGAGGACGCGCTCGACCCGCACCTTCACCTTCTTGCCGACGAGCTCTGCGGCCTCGCCGACGCAGACGTCGAGACCGTCGAGCTTCCCGACCGCGGCGGACGCGTCGTGGCGGTCGACCTCGACGAGCTCGAGCTGGAGCTCGGTGCCTTCGGCGATGGGCGCGGCGGGCGCCAGGTCGGCGAGCTTGCCCTCGGAGAGCACGACGAAGTGGTCGAGATGCATGTTCGGCTTGCGCTGGAGGAAGAAGCGCCGCTTCGTGAGCGCCTCCAGCTCGATCAACCGCCGGCCGCCCGGTCCGACGAGCGCGCTCGCGATCGGCGCGGCGAGCTCGACGCGGAAGGCCTGCGAGCGCGAGCCCGCGGCGAGCGCGCGCAGGCGCCGCTCGACGTCGATCGCCGCCGACGCCTCCGAGTAGACGATGCCGTCGCCGCCGCACGTCGGGCACTTGCGCGTCATCACCTCGCGCGGGCCGTCGGTGACGTTCTGCCGCGTCATCTCGACGAGACCGAGCGGCGAGATCTCGACGACGTACGTCTTCGTCCGGTCGCGCTCGAGCTCCGTGCGCAGCGCCTCCTCGACGGTGGCGCGGTTCTTCGGGTTCGCCATGTCGATGAAGTCGATGACGATGATCCCGCCGATGTCGCGCAGGCGAAGCTGGCGCACCACCTCCCTCACCGCCTCGAGGTTGTTCTTCGTGATCGTGTCCTCGAGCCGCCCAGCGGAGTTCCGGCCGCGCGAGCCGACGAAGCGCCCGGTGTTCACGTCGATGACGGTGAACGCCTCCGCGTAGTCGAAGATCAAATAGCCGCCGGACGGGAGATCGACCCGCCGGCTCAGCGTCGACTTGATCTCCTGGTCGACGCCGAACGCCTCCATCAGCGCCTTCTCGCGGTACCGGATCACGCGCTCGACCATGTGCGGCGACGTCTTCTTCAGGTAGCCGGTGATGCGCTTGTACGCCTGGTCGTTGTCGACGTACGCCTTCTCGAAGTCGCCGGTGAAGAGGTCACGCGTCACACGCAGCGGCAGCTCGGCCTCCTGGTAGATCAGCTCCGGCGCCTTCGTCGCCTTCGCCTTCGCCTGGATCGACTTCCAGAGCCGCTGCAGGAAGACGAGGTCGCGCTCGATGTCCTCCTCGGACGCGCCCTCGGCCGCGGTGCGGACGATGATGCCGCCCTCCTTCACCTCGAGCTTGCGGAGGATCTCCTTCAGCCGCGCGCGCTCCTCGTCGTCGAGGCGGCGCGAGACGCCGAGCCCCTCGCCCTGCGGGACGAAGACGACGAAGCGGCCGGGCAGCGAGATCTGCGTCGTCAGACGGGCGCCCTTCGTCTTCATCGGGTCCTTCACCGCCTGGACGAGGATCGTCTGGCCCTTGTTGATCAGGTCCTGGATCTTGCGGCCTTGGCCGCGCTCCAGCTCGGGGCCGACGATCTCGTCGACGTAGAGGAAGCCGTTTTTCTCGAGGCCGATCTCGACGAATGCGGCCTCCATTCCCGGGAGAACGTTGTCGACCGTGCCGAGATAGATGTTCCCGGCGATCGAGCGGCGGTCCGGCCGCTCGAGGTAGACCTCGGCGACCTTGCCGTCCTCAAGCACCGCGACGCGCTGCTCACCGACGTCGACGGAGACGAGCAGCTCACGCTTCGCGGCCGGCAGCGGCGCGCGCC
>JBEKEH010000107.1:0-11388 GCA_050013935.1 Gaiellaceae bacterium
AGATCACCTCACCCCAAACCGGCATGTACGGCTTCGTCGGGTTCGCCGACTCACCGAGGCCGTGGTCGATGATGTTGGTGAGCTGCGCGACGGTCAGCGTCTTCCCGAGGCTGGTGAGCGCCGGCACGTCCGGCGAGACGCCGCCGAGACCGTTCGGGCCGTGACACTGCGAACACGCGAACTGCACAAACGTGTGCGCACCGGCCGCGACGGCCGGGCTGACCGGCGCCGACGCCAGGGCGGCGGGCGCGGCTGCGGCGGCGGTCCCGACGGTCGTGACACGCGACGTGTAGTGGCCTGCGGCGAACCCGATCGCCACCCCCGCGGCCACCGCGGCCACGGCGGCGGCCAGCACCGCCGCCAGCACCGAGGTGCCCGAGTCGTCCTGCCGCGTCTCCTGGTCGTCCATGTCGCTCCTCCGCGAGCTTCACCGATTGGCCGGACGTTGCCCGATCGCCGGGCGCCCTTGCATGCGTAGCATGCCGCAGCCGCGGTGCGGAGTGCTGCTTGAATCAGCCCGTGCGCCGCGTTCCCCTCCTGTCAGGCACGCGCCTGGTGATCGCCGCGGCGCCGGACGACGCGCTCGTCCTGCGGCCGCCGCCGCCGGGCGAGGCGGCCGACGTCGGCGCCGCCGTGCGCGACGCGCTCCGCTTCCCGCTCGAGGGCGAGCCCCTCGCCGCCCTCGCGGGCCGGCGCACGCGGGCGACGATCGTGGTCGAGTCGCCGGCACTGCCGATCCCCGGGTCCTCCTTCGACCCGCGGCAAGTCGCGATCGGCGCCGTCGTGGACGAGCTCGAGCGCCTGGGCATCCCGAGCGGGTACCAGACGATCCTCGTCTCCTGCGGGCTCGCCCGGCGGATGTCCCAGCGGGAGCTCGAGTCGCTGGTCATGCCCGAGCTCGCGCGGCGGTTCCACGGCAACGTCGTCGTGCACGACGTCGAGGATCCGGAGCTGCTGCGGCTGGACGAGACGTCGCGCCCGCCGCTGCGGGTGAACCGCTTGCTCGTGGAGACCGATCTCGTCGTCGTCGTCACCGCGGCGGAGTCCGTGCTCCACGGCGGCCCGGCGGCGCTGCTCGGCGCCTCCGGAGCGGATGCGCTGCGGGCCTCCGGCGCCTTCTCGCTTCTGGAGACCTCGTCCTCGCAGGGCTGGCTGCTCGCGCTCGCGCTCGAGCGGGCGCTCGGACAGCGGGTGCCGTTGATCGGCGTCTCGCTCGTCCTCAACCATCCGGAGATCTCGGGCCCGGCGCGCGGGTATCCGTACGACCCGGAGGCGCTGGAGCGGATCGCGCGCTCTCCGTTCCGCCATCTCCTCTCGGTTCTGCCGGAGCCGGCGCGGCTGCAGCTGCTACGCGCGATCCCGACGGAGCTGACGGCGGCGGAGGCGTTCGCAGGCCCGCCGTCGGTGGCGCACGCCGAGGCCTTGCTGCGCGCGGTCGAGCTGCGCTGCACGGAGCTCGAGGAGCCGCTCGACGCGATCGTGATCGGTGTGCCGGGGGTGACGCCGTACCTGCCCCGCGAGCGGCCCAACCCGCTGCTCGCGGCCTATCTCGGCCTGGGGCTGGCCCTCCGCCTCTGGCGGGATGCGTTCCCGGTGAAGGACGGCGGCACCGCGATCCTCGTCAACGGCTTCGCGCGGCATTTCGCGCACCCGACGCAGCAGCCGTACCGGTCCTTCTTCCACGCGACGCGTGGCGGCCGCGACCCGCGTCTGCTCGCAGAGGCGGAGCGCGCGGCCGCCGTGGACGAGCGCGCGCTTGCGGAATACCGCGCGGGCCGCACCGTGCACCCGTTGCTGCCGTTCCGGGACTGGAACGCCTGCCAGCCGGCGCTCGGGCGCCTCGGCGCCGTGCTCGTCGCGGGCGCGGGCGACGCCGCCGTCGTGCGGCAGCTCGGCTTCGTTCCCGTGCACGGCGTCGGCCCCGCCCTCGATCTGGCCCGCGGCCGCAGCAGCAGCGACGCGCCGCGCATCGGCTTCCTGCTCTCGCCGCCGTACTTCCCGCTGCGCGTGACGAGCGCCTGAGACAAGGGCCCACCCGAGCCAGAAAGGCCGAAGGCGAACGCGGCCGCAGGCGCGTTCGCCGCAGGCGAACTCACGCGGCCGGGGAGGCTTCAGCCCCACCGGCCGCGCAGCGCACCCGTCGCCTCGCGCCCAGAGCGGGCGCCGGCTCCGCCGGCGCCCGCTCTGCGGAGCACAACCTCAAAACGCAGCGAAGCCGCAGGCTTCGCTGCGTCACACCTCGCCCAGATAGGTCTTACGTACCTCGGGATCTTGGGCGAGGGCTTTGGCGTCGTCGGCGAGCTTGACCTTCCCGGTCTCGAGCACGTAGCCCCGGCCGGCGACCTCGAGTGCCATCAGGGCGTTCTGCTCGACGAGCAGGATCGACGTCCCCTGCTTGTTCACCTCGAGGATCGTCTCGAAGATGCGCTGGACGAAGAGCGGCGCGAGCCCCATCGAGGGCTCGTCGAGCATGAGCAGCGTCGGCCGTGCCATCAGGGCCCGTCCGATCGCGCACATCTGCTGCTCGCCGCCCGACAGGGTCCCCGCCTTCTGGTGCTGCCGCTCGGCGAGGCGGGGGAAGAGCGTGAAGACGCGGTCCATGTCCTCGCGCATGCCGCCCTTGTCGCGCCGCTGGAAGGCGCCCATCTCGAGGTTCTCCGTCACCGTCATGCGCGGGAAGAGCTTGCGGCCCTCGGGCGACTGGGCAATGCCGAGCTTCACGACGTTGTGCGCCGGCTCGTGGGTGATGTCGCGCCCCTGGAACCAGATCTTGCCCCGGCGCGGATGGTTGAGCCCGTTGATCGAGCGAAGCGTCGTCGACTTCCCGGCGCCGTTGGCGCCGATCAGCGTCACGATCTCGCCCTCGCGCACCTCGATCGAGATGCCCTTGAGCGCCTGGATCGAGCCGTAGAACGTCTCGACGCCCTCGAGCTTGAGGAGGGTGTCCGGAGCGGCGCTCACGAGCTCACCGCCGCCGAGCCGAGGTACGCCTCGATCACGCGCTCGTTCTTCTGGATCTCCTGCGGCGTGCCCTCTGCGATCTTCTCGCCGTAGTCGAGCACGGTCACGCGGTCCGAGATGCCCATCACGACGCGCATGTCGTGCTCGATCAGGAGCACGGTCAGCCCGCGCTCGGCGCGGAGCCGGCCGACGAAGCCGGTGAACTCGAGCGTCTCCTGTGGGTTCATGCCCGCGGTCGGCTCGTCGAGCAGCAGCAGCTTCGGCTGCGTCGCGAGCGCACGTGCGACCTCGAGGCGGCGCTGGTCGCCGTACGAGAGGTTCCGCCCAATCTCCTCGTCTTTGCGGCGCAGGCCGGAGAACTCGAGCAGCTCTCGTGCGCGTGCCCGCGCCTCCGCTTCCTCGTGACGCACACGCGGCGTGCGCAGGATCGCCTCCACCAGGCTCCCCTTCAGGCGCACGTGCATGCCGACGAGCACGTTCTCGAGCGCCGTCATGTTCTTGAACAGCCGGATGTTCTGGAACGTCCGTCCGATCCCGCGCTGCGTGAAGGCGTGCGGCGGCTTTCCGGTGAGATCCTCGCCGGCGAAGATCACGCGGCCCGCGGTCGGCTTGTAGACACCGGTGAGCATGTTGAAGAAGGTCGTCTTCCCCGCGCCGTTCGGGCCGATGAGGCTGACGATCGAGCCTTCGGGAACCTCGAAGCTGACGTCGGCGACGGCGACGAGGCCGCCGAACTCCTTGCGCAGGGCAAGCGTCTGCAACAGCCCGTCGCCTGTCACATCGGCTCCGGCGTGTACAGGCGCTCGTCGTGCTCGACGTCGTAGAGCGGCTCGTCGTGCACGCCCTCGTGGAACTCGGCCGCACGCCGCGAGCTCGGGATCAGACCCTCGGGCCGGAAGAGCATCACGATCACGATGATCGCGCCGTAGATCCCGAACTCGTACAGCGGCACGTTGACGTGGGTGCCGAGGTGCGTATTCATCCACGTTCCGACGTTCGAGAGACCCTCGCGATCGAGATACGAGAGGAAGCACGCGCCGAAGATGACGCCCCAGATGTTCCCCATGCCGCCGAGGATGACCATGCACAAGATGAAGACGGAGATCTGGAAGAAGAAGTCATCCGGGAACGCGCCGCTCTTGTAACTCGCGTAGAACGCGCCGGCGACGCCGCCGAAGAACGCACCGGTCGCGTACGACCAGGTCTTCGTCCGCATCAGGGGGATGCCCATCGCAGCGGCGGCGACCTCGTCCTCGCGGATCGCGACCCACGCGCGGCCGAGGCGCGAGTCGCGGAGCCGCATGCTGCCGAAGACGGTGACGGCGACGAGCGCGAGCGCCGTCCAGAGGAAGACGGCGTCGTAGTTCCCGACCGCGAGATAGCTGTTCGGGAGGTGGAGGTTCTGGTGCAGCCAGCTGCCGAAGCCGGGTCCGTCGATCGGGGTGATCCCTTCCGGCCCGTTCGTGAGGTTGTAGCCGAAGAGGCTGTTCCCGTTGCGCGCGACCTGCGGGAGGATCTCGCCGAAGCCGAGCGTCACGATGGCGAGATAGTCGCCGCGGAGGCGCAGTGTGGGCAAGCCGATGATCACGCCCACGATCGCCGTCGCGATGCCGGCCATCGGCAGCACGAGCCAGATCGAGAAGTGGAAGCCGATCCAGCCCGGCGACAGACCGACCGCGCCGAGGTTCAGGTGCTGGTTCGAGAATTGATCCGACGCGAACCAGCCGGCCATGTACGCACCCATGGCGTAGAACGCGACATAGCCGAGATCGAGCAGACCCGCATAGCCGACGACGAAGTTCAGGCCGAGGGCCATCACCGAGAAGATCATCATCGCGACCATCGTGCTGAGCATCGGGAATGGACCGAAGATGGGCACCTGCGGCATCGAGTTCACGTAGTACGGATACGCGATCACGATCCCGAACGCCGCGAGCGGCGTCACGTACTTGCCGACGCGCCGGCCGCGGAACGTGACCCGCTCCCACCGCGGCACGAAGAGAATGAGGATGACTGCGGCGACCGCGAGCGCCGTCGTCTTCCAGACGCCGAAGAGCGCGACGAGGGCGAGCCCGATTCCGAGCGCGAGCACCGCCTTCACCGCACGCCGCGTCGGGGCGGGCCACGACCGCCAGCGGTGCTGGCTCACTCCGGCCCGGGAAAGGGTGGCCCACCACCTGCGCGCGATCGCCTCTCTGACCCGGCGGCGCACGTCAGCCGCCTTCCGGCGTGCGCTCGCCGAGCAGGCCTTCCGGCCGGAAGACGAGGATGAGGATGAGGATCGAGAAGACGATCGACTCCGTCCAGTTCGATCCCGGTGCGTGCCAGGTCAGCCCTTCGTTGTACGCCTGGATGAAGCCGATGCACAGCGCGCCGAGGACGGCGCCCGGCAGGTTGCCGATCCCGCCCAGTACCGCGGCCGTGAACGCGATCAGCCCGAGCGAGAACCCCGTGTCGTAGCGGATCTGCCCGAAGTAGAGGGCGTAGAGCAGCCCGCCCGCTCCCGCGAGCGCACCGGCGATCAGGAACGTGAACGAGATCGTCCGGTTGACGTTGATCCCCATCATCGCCGCCGCATCCCTGTCCTGCGCGGCCGCACGCATCGCCTTGCCCTGGCGCGTGCGCTGCACGAGCCAGATGAGCGCAACCAGCACAGGGACGGTGATCACGACGACGATCAGTTTCTCCCACGTGTACGTGACACCGTCGAACGAGAAGACGTGCCCGTGCGGCAGCACCTCGGGGATGGCGGTGTAGCCGGGCCCCCTCCATCCGATCGCCACGTCCTCGAGGATGAACGACATGCCGATCGCGGTGATCAGCGGCGCAAGTCGCGGCGCGCCGCGCAACGGACGGTAGGCGACGCGTTCGATCGTCACGTTGATCAGCCCACATGCAGCCATCGCGACGAGCAGCGAGACGACGATGGCCGCGACGAGCGAGCCCGCCGACGCGTGCGTCGAGAGGTGGAAGACCGAAAGGATCATCGTCGCCGAGAACATCCCGCCGAGCATGAAGACGTCGCCGTGCGCAAAGTTGATCAGCTCGAGAATCCCGTAGACGATCGTGTAGCCGAGGGCGACGAGCGCGTAGACGGCGCCGTTCGTCAGCCCGATGAACGAGATCGTGAAGAAGTACGCCGGTCCCTTCGCGAAGTTGATCCCGAGCCACACGAGCAGCAGCAGAAGCAGCAGCGTCGCCGTCACCGGCGTCACGTACGAGCCGACGGAGCGTCTCATCCGCACGGGCGCTTCGGTGTGGGCGTGGGCGGCCACTCGTGTGGAAAAGGGGCGAGATGGACTCCGGGGGAGGCATTGCCTCCCCCGGAGAGTCGTCAATGCTGCCGGCTCGGTACCCTACCCGACCAGGCTCGCGGACGGCACGAGCGTCTTGGCCGGGACGAGCGCCTTGCCCTTCTGCTTGTAGATCGTCACGGGCGTCAGGTCCGTGTCGCCGGAGGCGCCGATCGTGAAGCTGCCGAGGATGCCGTTCGGCACGTGGAGGCCGAACAGGGCCTTCGTCGTCGTCGACCGCTGGCCACCGCCGACGGAGATCGCCTGAAGCATGACCTCCATCGCCTGCGCGCCGTAGGCCGCATACGGGTTCGGGGTCGCCCCGACCGACTTGCCGAAGCTCGTGACGAAGTTCGCCCCGGCGCCCTTCAGCCCGGACGGCGGCTCGCCGGCGACGCTGATGTACGCGCCGTTGCCGACCGCACCGTTCGCGTTCGGATCGCTGAAGCCGTCGGGCATCTGCAGCTGGATCTTCGGATTGACCGACTTGATGTCCTGCATCAGCTTCGCGCCGTTGTTGCAGACGATGCCGCCGAGGAATACCGCCTGCGCGCCGGACTTCTTGATCGCCTCGGCGAGCGCCTCGTAGCTCGACGCCTTCGCGTCCCAGCCGACGTTGGTGACCACCGTGATGCCGAGCTTCTTCGCCGCGGTCGTGTACGTCCCCGCGACACCGGCGCCGTAGACCTGGCGGTCGTTCAGCACGTAGACCTTCTTGATTCCGAGGGACTGCGTCCACAGGGCGTCCGCCGGCCCCTGGTAGTCGTCCGTGGCCACGACGCGGGCGTAGTTCCGCACGCCGGTCGGGTAGTACTTGTTCGGCTCGCCCGGAGCCCACTTCTTCGTCAGTCCCGGGTACGTGTTCGCCGGGCTGACCATCCCGAGCGGGCCGGGATTCGCGCGACCCTCGATCGGGACCTCGATCTCGGCGCAGCCGGAGTTGAACGTTCCGACGACGCCGATCACCGACTTGTCGCCGGCATAGAGGCGCGCGTTCGTCGCGCACTTACCCGAGTCCCAACCGCCCGATTGCGCGGTCGAGTCGTCGCAGGACTGGTAGCCGATCTTGTACGAACCGGCCTTCCAACCCTTGTCCTGAAGCGCCCAGATGATCGCCCGCGAGATCTGCACCGTCTGGGCGCGGATCGCACCCTGCAGGGGCAGGTCCGAGGCGACGATGAAGTCGGGGCTCCCGGATCCCTTGTAGACCACCGGGCCGCACGACGACGACGGCAGCGGCGTAACACTGCTCGTCGCGCTTCGTGCACTCCCCGAGTAGCCTGCGGCGAGGGCGGCGACGACTACGGCCGCGCCGACCAGCGCCAACAGCGAGAACTTTCTACTCACGCTTCCTCCTCATGTTCCGATCGCCGGGTTTCCGCGGGAGAACCTATTTTTCCCAGCGAGCGGCAAGTATATGCGTCATATAGTTTTTCCCCGCGCCGTTTTTCCCCGCGCCGCCGGGGCGCCCGAAGTCTCCCGATGGGGTGACCGTCCCCTCCCCGATTCCGCCGATGCGTCTACCAACTGCGGCGAAGGGCTTGGCGACGATGGCGATGCGGCAGGCCGGGGCGATGGCGTCGACCCCGGCGATGATCTCGAACGGTTTCGGGCGGGCGCGACCCGTCGGCGCTGGCTGACAGCGGCCCCGCCGGGGCGAGCCGCCCCCGAGGTGGAGAACCGGCTGCGCCGGACCGCTGAACGATGCCGAAGGTGGGAATCGAACCCACACGCCCCTCACGGGGCACCGGATTTTGAGTCCGGCGCGTCTGCCAGTTCCGCCACTTCGGCCTGAAGGGATGGTAGACGCCGCCGTATCAAACCCGGAACCCGGGCGGCGGCTGCGGACAGGCACCGCCACATCGCGCGCGCGCAGCCGGTATGACTTAGGGCTGTGGCGAAGACGATCGGGATCCTGACCGGCGGCGGCGACTGCCCGGGCCTCAACGCGGTCATCCGCGCGGTCGTGCGCTGCTCCGACGCGGCGGGCTGGGACTGCGTCGCCGTGCTCGAGGGCTGGCGCGGCCTCGTCGAGGGCCACTTCCGCGACCTCGGCCCGCAGGAGGTGTCCGGGATCCTGCCGCGCGGCGGCACGATCATCGGCACGAGCCGGACGAACCCGTACAAGCTGGACGGGGGCGTCGAGAAGGCGCTCCAGAACTTCGACGACCGCGGCTTCGATGCAATCGTCGTCATCGGCGGCGAGGACACCCTCGGCGTCGCCGCGCAGCTGTTCGACGAGCACCAGTTCCCGGTGGTGGGCGTCCCGAAGACGATCGACAACGACCTCTCCGGCACCGACTACACGTTCGGCTTCGACACCGCGGTGTCGATCGCCACGGAGGCGATCGACCGCCTGCACACGACCGCCGAGTCGCACAACCGCGTGATGGTGCTCGAGGTGATGGGACGCCACGCCGGCTGGATCGCCGTCATGAGCGGCATCGCCGGCGGCGCGGACGTGATCCTGATCCCCGAGCAGCGGATGACAGTCGAGGCGGCCTGCGAGGAGCTCCGCCGCCGCCACGCGCGCGGCAAGAGCTTCTCGATCGTCGTCGTCAGCGAGGGCTACGAGCTCACCTACGAGAGCGGCGAGAGCAAGCTCGTCGCCGGCGAGGCGCGCGCGACCGACCAGTTCGGCCACGTCGTGCTCGGCGGCGTCGGCGAGTCGCTCGGCCGGGAGATCGAGAACCGCACCGGCTTCGAGACACGCGTTACCGTGCTCGGACACGTCCAGCGGGGCGGCTCACCCACCGCGCGCGACCGCGTGCTCGCGACCCGCTTCGGCCTCAAGGCGGCCGAGCTCGCGCACGCGGGGCAGTTCGGCCAGATGGCAGCGCTGCGCGGCGACGACATCGTCGCGGTCTCGCTCCAGGAGGCGACCGCCGAGCTGAAGACCGTGCCGCCCGAGTGGTACGCGGTCGCGCAAGCCTTCTTCGGCTAGTTGCGCCTGCCGCCGCGCGGCGCATACTTCAGTCATGGAGACACTCCGGCGGCCGCCGCTGTGGCTGCTGGTCCCTGCCGTACCGGCAGTCGTCGGCCTGGCTGCGATCGTGTGGTGGACGCCGCTGGTGCTCTTCTTCGCCTCTCCCTGGCTCGTCGGCATCGTGTGGGCCCGGCTGCGCGGGGCGAAGCTCCTGAGCAACACCGAGGCCGGCTATTCGGAGCTCGTCCGCCGGCGCCTCTCAGGCTCCTGACGAGAGCCGCACCGCGACGATCGCCGCCGTCGTCGGTGTCGTCAGGATCTCCACGCCGGCGAGCCGCGCGTCGCGGAGCAGGAACTCGCGCACCGGGTCGCCCTCGACCGGGCGCCCGGGCGTGAGGTCGTCCTTCACGAGCAGGCCGCCGGGCTCGAGCAGCGCGAGAATCGCCTCCCAGTCGAACGGCCGGCCGCCGTCGACGAACACGAGCCCGAACGGCCCGCGGCCGCGCAGTGCCTCGTAGCAGTCGCCCACGAGCAGCTCGACGTTCGCATACCGCGCGAGCCGCGCGCGCGCGACGGCCGCCCGCTCCGGGTCGCTCTCGACCGTGACGACCGAGCGTGCCGTCTCGGTGAGCGCGGCCGCGCCCTCGCCGTACGCGGTGCCGATCTCTGCGACGTCCCGGCCGGCGGCGAGCACGCGCAGCAGCGCGTGCACCTCCGGAGTCGAGCTGCCTCCGTCCGTCATAGCTCGGCGAGCGGGAAGGAGCGGTGCCGGCGCGGCGGCACGAGGAAGTTCTGGCGGTGCGTCGTCGTCAGGATCGAGTTGAAGCCCTGCGCGCGCGTGCGCGGCGGAACGGACAGCCTCGTGCCGTCCGGGAGGACGCCGTCCATCGCGAGCCGGTTCCGGTCGAAGTCGTCGCTCGACGGGTTGAAGACGACGAAGTGCACGCCCGCGACCGGCTGGTCGCTCCACTGGTCCCGCTTCGGATCGACGGTCCACGCAAACGGGTTGTCGAGCGTGTTGAAGTCGGCGCGCTGCGGAACCGCAGTCCCCTTCGGGTAGACCGTACCGTCATCGCCGACGGTGTCCTGCTGCATGCGTGACGTCGCCTGGATCGACGCGCTGTGCCCGAAGCGGCCGGTCTCCTTGAACTGGCGCTCGAGCAGCTCGACCGACGAGACGTCCTTCGGCCCCTGCGCGACCGTCTGCGTCCCCTGGCGAACCTGCGTCATCCCGGGCCGGAACGCCGTCAGCACGCGCTCGTCGAAGTCGAAGTTCAGGTACCACGCCTCGAGGTCCTCGGTCAGGTGTGAGAGGTGCATGTGCGTGCCGTTGCGGAAGTACCCGGAGCCGAGGTCGACGTAGCCGAGCGTCTCGTGATTCGCGATCAGCCGCGGCCCGAGCCCGGCCTTCTGTGTCGAGGTGAAGCCGAGGAACAGCTCAGACCCCTCCGGGATCAGGTCGGCGCCGGGGACGCCGGCGGCGACGGCCATCTTCTGCGGCAGGCTCTGCCCGCCGTGGAAGCCGCCGCCGGCGAAGCCGCGCCGGATACTCGTCATCCGGAAGAGCGAGAGATCGTCGAAGAGCGCCTTGCGGGCGGCGTCGATGTGCTCGAGCCTGTCGCTGCGGAGAAGCACGGCGACGTCGTTCTGCTCGAGGAGCGTCGCTTCGGGATCGCTGGGGAACGTGCGCGTCGGCAGCAGCGCCGGCTTCCCCGCCCGGCGGTCGTGCGGCAGGTGGAGCTTCGCCTGCGCCGGCACGTAGCGCTCGAAGTACGGGAGCCCCCAGGCGACCGTGACGGCCAGGCCGGCCGGGTTCAGGGCGAAGCGGGCGTCGAGTGCGCGGAGCGCTTCCTCGAGCTCTTGCTGCGCGTCGCGCAGCTTCGAGACATCCAGCGTCGCGGTCACGACCTCGCTGTGCAGCGGCGGCACGACCACCTCGACGCCCTCGCTCTCGACCGTCCCGAGATCGATCACGTGCTGCTCCGCCGGCATGCCCGCCGGCTCCGCGACCCTGCGGTTCGGCGCCGGCGAGAGGCGGTCGACGAGCTCGTAGACGCCGGCTCCGCCGAGTGCAGCGGCGGCCGCGCCCCCGAGGAAACGACGCCGGGAGAGAGGTCGAATCAGGATGATCCTCGTCGACTGGCCGCGATGGGCGAGTGCGAGGCAAGGACGCAGGGAGCGCTCGTAGCTGAAGCTACGGGCGCGACC
>JBEKEH010000108.1:0-11365 GCA_050013935.1 Gaiellaceae bacterium
TCGTTGAGACCCTTCCGGTTGCGCCGGCAGATCGCAACGAGGTTCGCGCCGGGGTGACGCTGGTAGATCGGGATGAACTCGGCGCCGAAGCCGAGCCCCACGATGGCGACGTTGACGCGACGGTCGGCCATCTCACGCACCCGCCTTCACCGGTGTCCGGTACGAGACCGTCGCCCGCTCGCCGGACTCGGCGGAACGCAGGATCGCGTCGCACACCTCGGCGGCGCGGTAGCCGTCCTCGAACGTCGCGCCGTAGGGCGCGACGTCTGCGTCCTCGGCGATCGCGGTCAGGAGGTGGTGGATCTCGTGGATGAAGGTGTGCTCCCAGCCGATCATGTGGCCGGGCGGCCACCACCAGGACCAGAAGGGCATGCCCGGCTCGGAGACGAGCACGGTCTTGAAGCCGGGCGCCTTGTCGCCGTCCGCACGGTAGAGCTGGAGCTCGTTGAGGCGCTCGAGGTCGAATGCGAGCGACGCCTTGCTGCCGTTGATCTCCCACTGCAGGCCGTTGCGATGTCCGAGCGCGAGCCGGGTCGCCTCGATCGTGCCGACCGCACCGGCTTCGAACTCTGCGGCGGCCTCGATCGCATCGTCGACCTGCCGTCCCGGGATGAACGTGCGAGCGACCGAGGCGACCGAGGAGACCTCGCCCACGAGGAAGCGGGCGAGATCGATCACGTGCGCGCCGAGGTCGCCGAGCGAGCCCGAGCCGGCCTCGTCGGAGTGGAAACGCCAGGTGTCGAGCGTCGGGTCGTCGCCCCAGTCCTGCAGGTAGCGGCCCCGGAAGTGCCGGATCTCTCCGAGCTCGCCCGCCTCGATCATCTCGCGCGCCATGCGCACCGCCGGCACGAAGCGGTAGTTGAAGGCGCACATGTGCTTCACGCCTGCAGCCGCCACCTCCTGCCAGATCTCGAAGCTCTCGTCCGCAGTGCGGCCGAGCGGCTTCTCGCAGAGGACGTGCTTCCCGTTCCGGGCTGCCGCGATCGTCGGCGCGGCGTGCATGCTGTTCGGGCCGTTGTTGTCGAACAGGCCGACGCGAGGGTCGGCGACGAGCTCGCGCCAGTCAGTGGTCGAGCTCTCGTAGCCGTAGCGGTGCGCTGCAGCTTCGACCGCCTCCGCGTTCCGGCCCGCGATCGAGACGAGCCTCGGCACGAGAGGCGGCGGCCACGTCATGTACGCGAGCGTCCGGTACGCGTTCGTGTGCGCCTTGCCCATGAACGCGTAGCCGAGCATGCCGACGCCGATCTCACCGAGATCGGCCGCGGCGGCGACCTCAGGGGCGGCTCCGATGCCGCTCTTCGCTCCACTCTTGGGGGCCATCACGCGCTCCTTTGCATCGCCTTGTCGAAGACGACCGCGGACGGAGCGAAGTCCGTGCGGCGCACGAATGCGAGCGCGTCCTGCGCGCCCCACTCGCGGTCCATGCCGGAGTCCTCCCACTCGATCGAGAGAGGACCCGTGTAGCCGATGGTGTTCAACGCGCGGAAGAGCGCCTCGAAATCGACGTCGCCGTGGCCCGGCGAGACGAAGTCCCAGCCACGGTCGCGCTGGCCGAAGTTCAGATGCCCGGCGAGGATGCTCTTGCGTCCGTCGAGCGTCTTCTTCGAGTCCTTGACGTGGACGTGGTAGATCCGGTCCGCAAACTCGATCGCGAACTCGGCGGGATCGAGGAACTGGTGTGCGAAGTGGCTCGGATCGAGGTTGATCCCGAACGCCTCGCGGCGGTCGAGCGCCTCGAGCAGCTTGCGCGTCGTGACGAAGTCGTAGGCGATCTCCGTCGGGTGCACCTCGAGCCCGAACCGCACGCCCTCGTGGTCGAAGACGTCGAGGATCGGGCCGAACCGCTCCGCGACCTCCTCGTAGGCACGCTCGATCTCGTCGAAGTCGTTCGGGGGGAACGAGTAGAGGAGATGCCACACCGGCGAGCCGGTGAATCCGGTGACCTTGGTGACCCCCAAGGCCGCCGCGGCGCGGGCCGTGTCCTTCAGTTCCTCGGCAGCACGCTTCCGGACACCCTCCGGCTCGCCGTCGCCCCAGATCTCGGGGGGCAGCGTGCCCTGGTGCCTCGTGTCGATGCGGTCGCAGACCGCCTGGCCGACGAGGTGGGCGCCGAGCGCCCAGCATTGCAGCCCGTGCCGCTCGAGCAGCGAGCGCTTCTCCGCGCAGTAGCCCGGCTCGGCCAGCGCCCGGCCGACCTCGAAATGGTCTCCCCAGCAGGCGAGCTCCAGGCCGTCGAAGCCCCATTCACCCGCCTTCGCCGCGAGCTCCTCGAGCGGCAGGTCGGCCCACTGGCCGGTGAACAGTGTTACGGGACGTGCCATCTCTGGCTCCTTTCGATCAGGAAACCGCCGGCTCCGGGGCGGCGGCGCGGACTCCGGCCCGGACGAAGCCGAGGCCCTGCCGCGCGAGCTCGTCGCCCGTCGCGTCGAGCGGCCGCCACATCGAGACCGCCTTCGCGATCTCCTGCACGGCCGGCGTGAACGACTCAATCACGAGCTGCCCCTCGTAGCCGATGTCGTGCAAGGCCCGGAACACCTCGGGCCACGCGACGTGGCCGGTGCCGGGCGTGCCGCGGTCGTTCTCGCAGCTGTGAACATGGAACAGCCTGTCCCCGGCGAGCCGGATGGCGTCGGGAACGGACTTCTCCTCGATGTTCATGTGGAACGTGTCGAGCAGGAGGCCGACGTTGTCGCGACCGATCCGGTCGCAGAGCTCCAGCGCCTGCTCAGTCGTGTTCACGAGGTCGGTCTCGAAGCGGTTGAGCGGCTCGACGGCCAGGCGGACGCCCTTCTTGCCGGCGTAGTCCGCCGCCTCGCGCAGGCTCTCCACCGCCCAGCGTCGCTGCTGCTCGCGCTCGTCGGCGTTGAGCATGCGCGCCTTGCCGACGGCCGAGTACATCGGTCCGACGACGTTCGGCGCCCCGATCGCGGCGGCGAGGTCGATGAGGAACTCGAGGTAGTCGACACCCAGGCGCCGGTAGCGCGGGTCCTCGTGCGAGAGGTCGCGCTCCGGGCCGAACGCGCCGCAGACCGAGAAGGCGATGCCGGCCCCGTCGGCCGCCGCCAGGACGGCTTCGGCGGTGACGCGGCTCGTGTCCTCGATACAGAGCTCGAGCACGTCAGCCCCGAGCTCCTTTGCATGTCCGACGAGATGGGCGTCCTCGTCGGTGAACGGCGAGACCCAGATCCAGGTGCAAACGCCGATCGGGTTCATGACCAGCTCCTTTCCGCGTCGCGGCGTTACGCCGGCGACGCCTGCGGCGGCTCATCCTTCGGGCCCCGCGCCTGCCGGGTCGCGCGCGGGACGGCGGCCCGGATCCATTCCCAGATCCCCAGCAGTCCGTTGGGCGACAGCAGCACGATCGCGAGGAAGACGAGCCCGATCAGGGTCTCGAACCTCGTCTGCGTCAACCCGATCCCGCGCAGGAAGCCCACGCTCTGCGCGTAGTCGCTGACGATCACGAAGACGAAGGCCCCGACCCAGGCGCCCTCGAGCCGGTGGAGGCCGCCGATGACCGCGATCACGAGCAGGTTCAGCGCGGCGGTGATGTCGATCGAGCTGGGCGAGATCTGGTTGTTCCACCAGACGAACAGGACGCCGGCGAACGAGGCGACGAACCCGGCGAGCCCGAAGGCAAGCGTCTTGTGCAGCGTGACGTTGTAGCCGAGCGACGACATGCGCACCGGGTCGTCGCGGATCCCCTGCAGCACGAGCCCGAACGGCGTGCGCAGGAGATAGCGCAGGAGGGCGTAGACGCCGACGGTCGCCACCAGCGCGATGTAGTAGAGCCGGTTCGGATGAAGGTCGGGGCGGCCGAACGGCGTGTGGTTCTGGATGCCGCCGATGCCGCCGAAGCCGGACACGACGGTGACCTGGCCGAAGAAGTAGTTGACCATGACCGCGAAGCTCAGAGTCAGCATCAGGAAGTAGATGCCGGTGGAGCGGCTCGCGACCGCGCCGAGCAGGACTGCGACGATCGTCGCGATCAAGACCCCCGCGACGAACCCGATCCACGGGCTGAGGCCGAGGTTGAGCCCCTTCGTCTCGCCCGTCGTGACGGCGTTCCCGAGCACGAAGCCGGCGACGCCGTAGATCGACACCTGTGCGAGCGAGATC
The DNA here is from genome assembly GCA_050013935.1 of Gaiellaceae bacterium. GTDB lineage: Bacteria > Actinomycetota > Thermoleophilia > Gaiellales > Gaiellaceae > Palsa-739. Next base: position 4,117 of record JBEKEH010000108.1, read on the forward strand.
ATGCCGCCGTACGCGTTGAGGAAGATCATGCTCGCGGCCGCGATCGCGTACCAGAAGACCTGCGTGAGGATGAAGCTCACCCAGAAGGCCGAGAAGATCAGCGGCCCGAGGGCGGCGACGACGAGCACCACCGTGCCGATCGAGCGGTCGAGCGAAGGACGCGCGAGCCGGGCCGTGCTCATGCCGGTCTTCCGAACAGCCCGTAGGGCCGGATCGCGAGCACGACGACGAGCAGGGCGAACGTGAGGATGATCGAGTACTCGGTGCAGCAGTTCGAGCTCGTCGTCGGCACGTACACGGCCGCGAAATTGCTGATCGCGGCGTAGAGGAGCGCGCCGACGGCGGCGCCGCCGAGCGAGCCCATGCCGCCGATGATCACCACGACCAGAGAGTTGAGCAGCCACTGCCCGTCGACGCCGGAGTCGACGGCGGCGAACGAGGCGCCGACCACGCCGCCCAACGCCGCGAGGGCGGCGCCGACGACGAACGCGACCGCGAAGACGCGCTCGATGCGGATCCCGAGCGCACGCACCATGTGCCGGTCGTCGACACCGGCGCGAATGACGAGCCCTGTCCTCGTCTGGTACAGCCACATGAGCAGGCCCAGGCCGATCCCGAGCGCGAGCAGCAGCATGAAGATGCGGCTCCAGGGATACGTGACGCTGCCGACGGCGAGCTGCTTGTCGGGGCCGAGGATGTTCGGCCAGGCCATGCTCTCGGCACCGCCGCGTACGAAGTGCGCCATGATCTGGTCGGCCGCGATCAGCGACAGCGCGATCGTGATCAGCGCCTGCCGCAGCTCCTGCCCCTGGTTCCAGCGCAGGAGCAGCTGCTGGACGACGAGCCCGACGCCGGCAACCACGAGCACGGCGAGCACGAGCGGGAGGACCCAGTCCTTCCACAGGGACACCTGCGAGCTCGACAGCCCGAACACGCCGGCGTGCGTGTAGCTCTTCTGCAGCCGGACGCCGATGTAGCCGGCCAGCAGGAAGAACGAGCCGTGCGCCATGTTGACGACGCGCATCAGGCCGAAGACGAGCGTGAACCCGCTCGCGACGACGAACAGCAGACCCGCGTAGGTCAGCGTGTCGAGCAGCGTCTTCAGGAAGTCGGTCGGGTCGTGGACGGCCGAGCCGAACGTGGTCGAGCGCCAGTTCGAGGCTCCCGACGTCGGAGACGGCGCCGCGATGAACAGCACCCATGCGATGCCGAAGACGATGGCGAGCAGCAGCGACGTCCGCCCAACGATCGCGGACCGCGATCCGTTCCCGACGAGGAGCGCCTTCAGGCGAGCGCTCAGCTTCTGCGGGCGACCATCGCTCGGCAGCGGCATCGGCTTCACGAGGGTCACCGGGCGAGATTATGAACTCCACCGCGCCGGATTCATCGGAAAAAGCGCGGATGCTCGTGCGGGGAAATACGAAAGGCCGGAGGGCCCCCAGCCTGCTGCCTTCTGGGAGCGTGCAGCGTGCGTATTTACCCGCGTGCCGATTGTGGCGCGGCGCTGATGCGGCTCTCGCGCGGCGGCGAGAAAAGTATGCTCCATGGCCTGCCGGTCCGGGCGCCGAGCCGTTCGTACGATCCGTATGCGGCCGGAGCCGAAGTCGCGGGACGCCAGGCATCGGTGATCGCCGAGCCGGAGAGCGTACCTCCGGACGGCACGCAAAGAAAAGGAAGGGGAGGAGCATGGATCGCTTCACCAAGAAGGGCCGCTCCGCCGGGAGGAATCGTCTCGTAGCGGTCGTCGGCGCCTTGTTTACGATTGCGGTCGTCGCTCTGGTTGCCTCGGGCGCGATGGCCGCCAATAGCGGCAAGGCCGGCGCCTCCGCGACGCCGATCAAGATCGGAATTCTGTCCGACTGTCAGGGCGACTTCGGCTCGTTCTACAACCAGGACCTCGCCGGATCGATCGCCGCGTTCGTGGAGTTCACGGGAGCGAAGGCAAAGAACCCCAACAACCCGTCGGCCGGAATGGTCGGCGGCTCGATCAGCGGCCATCCGATCCAGATCGTCGGGTTCGGCTGCTCGAACGACACAGCGGGCATGGCCATCACGCAGACACGCCGGCTCATGGAGCAGCTGGGCGCACAGATCATGATCGGGCCGCTGTCGGGTGACGAGTCGATCGCCGTCGCGAACTACGCGAAGGCGCACCAGCAGTGGACGTTCCTGGACGGCGCCGCGGGCGCGCAGGACACGACGCTCAAGGTGCAGGCGCCGAACTTCTTCCGCTTCAACGGTGACGGTGCGATGTGGAACGCCGGTCTCGGCGACTTCGCGGTCCGGAAGCTGGGCTGGAAGAACGCTGCGGTCATCTCCGACGACTACAGCTTCGCGTGGACTTCCACGGCCGGCTTCATCGCCGACTTCTGCGCAGCCGGCGGCAACATCACGAAGCGGGTGTTCCCGCCTCTGAACACAACCGACTACTCGTCCTTCGTCCAGCAGCTTCCCACGCTGGGCACGGGCGCCAGTGACACGAACGGTGTCTTCTGGGCCGTCGGCGGCTCCGGCCTGCTCTCGGCGCTGAAGGCGTACGAGACCGCCAAGGGCCCGATCAAGTCGAGCCAGACGACCGGCAACCTGTTCTGGGGCACGCCGGGCGAGTTCCAGGCGCTGAGCAACGACGTCGCCGGCACGTACGTCGGCGGGGGCGAGGAGGCCGGCGACCTGAAGACGGCGGCGGCGCTCCACTACAACTCCGTCATCACGAGCACGTTCAAGAAGATCCCGCCGTTCGGCTCCAGCGTGGGGCAGCAGGCGAGCATCTTCGTCTACGACTACTTCGCCAACACGGAGGGGCTGATCAAGGGCCTGCAGGCCGTTAACGGCGACCTCTCCAACAACGAGAGCGCCCTGAAGGCAGCGCTGGCCAAGGTGCAGCTCACCACCGCGTACAGCACGATGACGCTCGACGCGAATCGAAACGCGATCGAGAACGTCTACATCGATCAGCTCTACAAGAACAGCAAGAACCAGCTGGCCATCAAGACGGTGGCAATGGTCCCGAAAGTGAACCAGACGTTCGGCGGCGTCTTCAGCCATGCGACCCCCTCGCCGGGTCGCACGTTCCCGACCTGCGTCCACAAGAAGCTTCCGTGGACGGGGAAGGAAATCCCGGTCGTCAACGGGGTCATCAAGTAGTAATGGACGCATGACGGCAGTCGCCACCGATCCCGTGCCGCCTGCCTCGAACGCCGAGCCGACCCTCCGCTTGCGGGGGGTCGGCCGGCGCTTCGGCGGGCTCGAGGCCGTCCGCGACATCGACCTCGACGTGTTCCCCGGCGAACGGCGCGCGATCCTCGGGCCGAACGGCGCCGGCAAGACGACCCTGTTCAACGTGATCGCCGGCGACCTGACGGCCACCTCGGGGACGGTCGAGCTGTTCGGCCAGAACGTGACCCACCTCCCCTCGCGGCACCGTGCACGGCTCGGGCTCGCCCGGACGTACCAGCAGGCCCGACCGTTCCGCGGGCTCTCGGTGGAGGACAGCATCTATCTCGCCATCCTGGGCGTCGAGGGAGGACACCAACGCCCGCTCGCTCTCCGTCGTGACCGGGCGATGCGCGAGCGCGCGCGGGAAGCGGCGCATACGGTCGCGATCGACGGCAAGCTGGGCGAGCTCGTCGGCTCGCTGTCGCACGGTGAGCTCAGGCAGGTCGCGCTCGCAATGGCGCTGGCGGTCAAGCCGCGCATCCTGATGCTCGATGAGCCTGCTTCCGGCCTCTCCCGCGGTGAGCGCCAGCTTGTCTCCGAGCTGCTGATCGGGCTCGACCGCTCGATCACGCTGCTCGTGATCGAGCACGACATGGACGTCGCTCTGCGCGTCGCCGAGAAGGTGACGATGCTGCACGACGGGCGCGCCATCGTCGAGGGGACGACGGACGAGATCCGGAGCAACGACCTCGTGCGCGAGCTGTACCTCGGTGAACACGCTCCTGCGAGCGCAGCGCCGTGAGCGAGCCCGTCCTCGTCGTCGAAGGCCTCGACGCGTACTACGAGTCGGCGCATGTCCTTCAGAACATCAGCTTCGAGATGGGCGACGAGACCGTGGCCGTCGTCGGACGAAACGGAATGGGGAAGACGACGCTCTGCACGGCGATCATGGGTCTGATGCCGTCCATGCGGGGGTCGGTGCGCGGCTCCATCCGCTTCCTGGGCAAGGAGCTCGTCGGTCGCCCGCCGGAGGCGATCGCCGGCGCGGGGATCGGCTACGTCCCCCAGGGCCGGCGGCTCTTCCCCTCGCTCTCCGTGGACGAGCACCTGCGCATGCTCGACGCGCGTGGCCGCGGCGCCTGGGGCGCGAGGCAGGTGTACGAGCTCTTTCCGCAGCTTTCCGAGCGGCGGCGCCACGGCGGCGCCGAGCTCTCGGGCGGTGAGCAGCAGATGCTCGCGATCGGAAGAGCGTTGCTCACGAACCCGACGCTGCTGGTGATGGACGAGCCCTCCGAGGGCCTCGCGCCGACGATCGTCGACCATCTCGTCGACGTCTTCCGGAATCTCGCCGAAGGCGGGCTGCACGTCCTCCTCATCGAGCAGAAGCTCGGCGTGGCGACCGCGCTCGCCGAGCGGCAGCTCGTGATGGTCGGCGGTGAGATCGTGACCGAGACGACCGCCGCGCAGCTCTCGGCGGATCGGGAGATGCAGCAGCGGTACCTCGGCATCGAGACGCTCGCGGCGCGCGATGCGCGCTGAGCGGCTGCTCGCGGTCGCAGACCCACTGTGCAACCGCTGGGCGCGCCGCGCGCTGCCGGAGATGCGGCTGCCCGGCCACCGGGCCTCCGCAGCGGCCCTCGCCGCGCACGCGCGCTGACGGCGTGGGCACGGTGGAGATCCCCTCCGAGATGCGGGCCCTCGTCCTGTCGGGCACAGGCTTCGAGTGCCTGCGGGTCGAACGCGTGCCGACGCCGCGGCCGGGGCCCTGCCAGCTGCTCGCCCGCGTCGACTGCGCCGGCATCTGCACCTCGCTGATCAAGCTGGTCGAGCAGGGGCGGGCGCACGAGCTCCTCTCCGGGTGGGATCCGGCTCGCTGGCCGCTGATCCTCGGCGACGAGGGCTCGGTGACGATCGTCGAGGCCGGCACGGAGCTTCGTCACGCGTACGCGAACGGCTCACGCTGGGTCGTCCAGCCGGCGGTCGACCACGCGCCGGTGAACCATCGCGAGCGCTACCGCGACGGCGGCAGGGACGTGCGGAAGGTCGCCGTCGGCTACACGCTCGGCGGCCAGCTCGCCGAGTACGTCCTCGTCACGGAGGAGATCCTCGAGGCCGGCTGCCTCCTGCCCGTGCCCGACGCCGCGCTGCCGTACGCGCACGCGGCGATGGCGGAGCCGATCTCGTGCGTCATCTCCGCGCAGGCCCACCACGTCCACCTCGTGCAGGACGACCCGCTGTCGGCGCGCACGGCGCGAATCGGGCTGCGGCCGGGCGGCGTGACCGTCGTCATCGGCGCCGGCGCAATGGGCCGCATCCACGTCGACCTGGCGCTCTCGTCCGGGCCGCGCGCGATCGTCGTCACCGACCGGATCCCGGAGCGGCTCGAGCGGGCGCGCACGCTGTTCGCGGCGCGGGCGGAGCGGCTCGGCATCCAGCTCGTCGCCGCCGGCGCGGAAGCCGGCGTCGAGGAGATCGTCGGCGGGTTGAGCGAGGGCCGGGGCGCGGACGACGTGATCGTCGCGGTCGCCTCCGCCGAGGCGATCGCCGCCGCGCAGCGACTCGTCGGCCGGGGCGGCGTCCTCAACCTCTTCGGCGGCCTCAGGCACGGCGAGCATCTCGTCCCGCTCGACACGGTCGCCGTCCACTACCGCGAGCTCGTCGTCACCGGCTCGAGCGGCGGATCGCCGTGGGACGTGAGCCGGACGCTGGAGCTCATGGCCGCGGGCGCGATCGACCCGGCGCTGCACCTCACGCGGATCGGCGACCTCGAGCATGCGCCCGAGTTGCTCGCGCTGGTCAAGGCCCGCAAGCTCGACGGAAAGGCTGTCGTCTACCCGCACCGGCGCAGCGGGGAGATCCTGGCGGTCGGCTCGTGGACCGCCGCGGACGAGCGCGACTACCTCGACGCGGCGAGGTAGTCGTGGCGCTCACCGGCCCGCGCGTGTTCGTCGGCTTCGGCTTCGGGCCGATCCAGGCCGGGCTGTTCCTGCACGAGGCCTCGCGCTCCGGCGCGTTCGGGCGGCTGGTCGTCGCCGAGATCGCCCCGGAGGCGGTGGCGGCCGTCCGCGCGGCCGGCGGCCGCTGCTCGGTCAACGTCGCGCATCGCGAGCGCGTGGAGCGTGCCGTTCTCGAGGCGGTCGAGATCATGGATCCCGCCGCGCCGGCCGACCGCCGGGCGCTCATCGAGGCGATCGCGGCGGCGGAGGAGATCGCGACCGCCGTGCCGAGCGTCGATCGCTACGTCTCCGCCACGGCGGGGAGCGTCCACCGCGTGCTCGCGGCCGGGCTGCGGCAGAAGGCCGTCCAGGACGGGCCGCGGGCGGTCGTCTACGCCGCCGAGAACCACAACCACGCCGCGGAGATCCTCGAGGAGGCGGTGCTGTCCGCGGTGCCCGAGCGCGAGCGCGCAGCGGTGTCCGGGAACGTGCGCTTCCTGAACACCGTGATCGGGAAGATGAGCCGGGTCGTCTCCGATCCCGAGGAGGTGCGGGCGCACGGGCTTGCTCCGCTCACGCCCGGACTGCCGCGCGCGTTCCTCGTCGAGGCTTTCAACCGGATCCTGATCTCGAGGATCCACTTCGGCGGCGGATTCGAGCGCGGGATCTCCGCGTTCGAGGAGAAGGATGACCTCCTGCCCTTCGAGGAGGCGAAACTGTACGGCCACAACGCGACGCACGCCCTCGGCGGCTACCTGGGAGCGCTCGCCGGCGTGCGCCTCTTCTCCGAGCTCGGACGCGTACCGGGGCTCCTGCCGTTCCTCCGCGACGCCTTCGTGGAGGAGTCGGGCGAGACGCTGATCCGCCGGCACCGGAGCGTGGACGCGCTGTTCACGGCGCAGGGCTACGGCGCGTACGCCGACGACCTGCTCGAGCGGATGACGAACCCGCTCCTGCTCGACACGATCGAGCGCGTCACACGCGACCCCGACCGCAAGCTCGGCTGGGGCGACCGCCTGGTCGGGACGATCCGGCTGGCGCTGGACGCGGGCGTCCACCCGGGCCGCTTCGCCGTCGGCGCCGCCGCCGCGGCGGCTGCGCTCCGGTCGTCCCTCCTCGAGCTCGAGCAGTCCGCCGCGCCGGTGCTCGAGCCGCTG
>JBEKEH010000109.1:0-15054 GCA_050013935.1 Gaiellaceae bacterium
GTCGAGCCCGTAGACAAGCAGCCGGCCCTGGGAGCCTCCGTCGACGACGACGAGCCGCTCCTCACTCTCGACGAGCGCGACCGCGACCGAGGTCGACTCGGCCGGGACGGTCGCCTGAGCGGCGACCGTCTGCGCGAACGCCGGCACGAGGACGCCGTCGGCGTCGAGCTTCAGCACCTGCGCCGTTCCGTGCGCGACGGCGTAGAGGCTCCCCGCCGAGTCGACCGCGAGGTCCCACGGCTCGGCGATGTCGCCCATCACGCCGACGAGCTGGAACGTCCCGAGGTCGAACGCCTGGATGCGGTCGTTGCCCGTGTCGGCGACGTAAAGCCGGTGGCGCGGGCCGGTCGCGACGCCGCGCGGGCGGTCGACCTTGCCGGGCCCGCGGCCCGGGCCGGTGACGCAGCCGACGGGCTTCACGTCCGTCTCGCATGCGGCGAGCCGCAGCACGCGGCTTCCGACAGGGTCGGCGAGGAAGACATCGCCCGTGTCGTCGACGGCGATGCCGGCCGGGCCCGAGAAGGCCTCAGCCGGCTGGAGCGGCCCGCCGAGCGGCTGCGGCGCTCCGGGAACCGGCGCGAGGCGCAGGACGCCGTTCTCGACGACCACACCGTCGAGCAGGAGCTCGAGCCGAGGGTCGGCGAGGTCGAGCTCGAGGTAGCCGGGCGCCTCGCTCACCCCTCGACACCGACCCAGGTCACGTACCAGCCGAGCTCGCCGTCGAGGCGGTCGAGGAAGGACGCCGTGAGGACCTCGGGCGGGTTGAGGCTCGAGCCCGAGCGCCCGGGCGACAGCAGCACACAGACGTCGAAGCTCGACGGGCCCCCGTTCGCGACCTCGACAAAGCCGTCCACCGCCGCATCGCTCCCGTCGTCGGCCTGGAAGGCGCGGGTGCCGACGACCTCCGCCTGGTAGCGCGGCGTGGCGCCGAAACCGGCCGACGACGTGGAGACGTTGGCGGTCACGCCGAGCGGCGAGGTCGCATCGGGCCACAGGCTCCAGCCGGTGCGGCCCGCCTCGGTCCGGCCGCCGGCGACGTACGGCGTGGGGACCGCCGCCTCCTGCCGCTCCGCCGTCGACGGCGCCGCGTCGAGCTTGCAGCCCTTGACCGAGGCGCCGGCGATCACGACGTCGAGGCCCGGCCGGTAGCGCGTGTCGGCGTCGACGTCTGCGATCGTCTGCCAGCGGACGAGTGCGCGCTCGGGGAGCCGCACGGCGCCGCTCGTGCCGCACACGCCCACCCGCGTCTCGGCCGGCAGCGCATCGTCGTCGAGATACGAGACAGTGAGCAGGTAGGCGGCCGCGCCGCCCTTGCCGTCGTCCGCGACCGGCGGCACCTGGAGGGTGACCGGGTCGGCGACGATCAGATCGCGTCCACGGCAGTCGAGCGCGTAGCCGGCGCCGACTGCGACGGCCTTGTCGCCGCGGGCGCCCGTCGCCGCGAGGCCGAGCGCGATCCCCCACGGGTGCAGGCAGCGGTTGTGGAGCCAGCGCAGCGCCCGCTCGTACGTCTCGGCGTCGAGCAGGTCGGCTGCGGTCAGGCGCTCGCCGTCGAAGAAGAGCGGGCGCTTGACCGCGGGCAGGTCGATGTTGATCGTCATCAGGGCACCTCGATCGGGGTCATGAGCTTCTCCAGGATCCGCCCGCAGGTGGGTGGGGCCTCGACGCCGAGCCAGGCGATCTCGAGGCCGAGCTCGACCGCGACCCGCTCGTCCTCGTAGAGCGGGCGCCAGACGCGGACGTCAACGGTGAAGCCGGCTGCGTCCGGGCTCGAGATGGAGACGAACGGGCCGGCGGCGCCTGCGCTCGCCGCGCGGGCGAGGTCGGTCGTGGACGTGACGGTGGGCGTGACGACGTACGCGGGAGTCGAGCGGAAGCCGGCTGCGCTCGTGTCGACGGGCGCGCTGAAGACGTCCGTCCCGCCGTCGAGCCGGACGTCGATGGGGACGTGGCCCGCGCCGATGCGCGGAGCCGCGAGCGAGCGGACGCACCGGCGGTAGCCGAGGTCGGGCCAGCCGAGCACGCCCTTCTGGATCCAGAAGCGCGCGAGCGGCACGTCGAGCCCGGGTCGGGTGTCGCCGGCGGTGGCGAGGCGGAGCGCAGAGCCGCACTCCGTCCACGCGATGACGACGTCCCTCGCCTCCGTGGCGGTCGCGAGCTCGGCGGGCGTCAGCATCCCCCACTGCCGCCGCAGGAGGAGCGCCCGCCCGTACGCGTCGTAGGCAAGGCCCGGCGAGACGCTGAGCCCGGCCGAGTGCGCCTTGACCTCGAGGCCGAGCGCGGCGCCCCACGTCCGGTGGGCGCCGACGATGTGGAGCTCCTGGCGACGCAGCTCGCCGCCGGAGCTGTCCGCGAGGTCGGCGGCCGGCAGCCGCTGGCCGTGGACGAAGCGGACGCGCTCGATCGAGGCGCGCGAGCTCACGGCGCGACCGCGATCGAGTGCGTGCCGGAGACGGGGAGCCCCGTCGGCGGGATGCAGACGTTGCCGCAGCTCGATCCGTCGGGCCCCGCCAAGTCGAGGGTCGCGACGTGATCGACACCGTCGACGCCGTCGAGGAGCTGGAGCAGCTCGCTGCGGTACACGTCCCGGCCGAACGGCCAGCCGCGCCCTGCCGGCCCGCCGGTGACCGGGTCGAGGTAGCCCGCGAGTGCCGACAGCCCATCGCGCGTGACCCTGGCCGGGTCGGCGTTTGCGCGGACGCTGAGGGTGGCCGTCACCGTCACCTCGACGTAAGTCGGGCCGACGACGACGAGGCGCGTCCCGAGCGTCTTGCGACGCCTGAGGAAGCCGCCGATCGAGTCGAGCAGCGCCCGGCTCGGCACGGGCCGTCGCTGCGGCAGCCCGCCGACCACGACGACGGTGACCGTCCCCGGCGCGACGAGGCCCGGGTAGCGGCCGTCGATGCCGCCGAAGGCGCGCGCCCGCGCGACGCGCGTCCCCGGGACGTCGAGGGCGAGCCGCTCGAGGTCGAGCTGGGTCGCTGCCCTCGGCGGCGCAGCGCGGAGGAGCACGGCGTCGCGGTCGAGCTGGTCGAGCGTGTCCGCGCCCGCGTCGGCGCACAGCTGGACGAGCCGCTCGTGCGACCAGAGGCGCGCCGCCGCGCGGCCGGCCGCGTGCTCGAGTGACTCGGCCTCCGCTCCGCCGATCGCCGCGAAGGGGCTCGAGACGAGCGCCAGCAGCGCCTGCGTCGCAGCGGAGTCGCCGCCAAGGAGCGCGGCGTCGAGCTGGTCGTCGGCTTCCGCGAGCTGCCAGCCGTCCTGCGCAGGGACGTTGCCGGCGGCGGTGCGGGTCACGTCGTAGCGGGCAAGGATCGGCGCGCCCTCGGGCGGGACGCGGCCGTGCAGGCCGCCGCCGAAGGTGACGACGCCGGTCTCCGGGTCGACGGCGAAGACGGAGTCGGCCCGTCCGGCCGCGTCGAAGTCGGGGACGAGGCTCCACGTCCGCGCTCCGCCCTGCTCGAGCGTCCAGAGGGCGAGCTCGCCCTCGGCGACCGGAGCGCCGGGGAGGACGAGTCGCTGCTCGGGGCCGCCCGAGCCCCGACCCACCTGAGCGAGCGCGAGGGTGAGCGAACCCGCGGCGGTCGTCGTCGCCGCGCGGTAGCCGAGCACGAGCGCGGTGGGCGACTCTGCTGCCGCTGTCCCGAAGGAGACGATCGCGCCCATGTCGTCGAGGCGGAGCTCGATCGCTCCGTTCGCGCCCGGCGTCGGCGCCGTCGCAGGCGCCGTGGTGCCCGGCGCGATCGTGAAGGTCTCGCGCACGAGCGAGCGCTGCTCCGCCTCGACGGCGTTGACCGCGATGCCGCGCAGGGCGGGCGCGGTATCCGGCGTGCCCGAGACGAGGCGGCAGCGGAGGTAGAAGCGCGCGTCCGTCACGTTGCCGACCGCGATCGAGGCCACTGCGACGGGCGGGCAGAGGACGCCGCCGTCGTAGACGTCCCAGGCGGTGCGGACGGAGTGGTGCGGCGGGGTGCCGCCCGCCGGCGCGGCGGCGCTCTCCTCGGGCGCGCAGGACGGGAACGAAGGCGGCGCGCATGCGGCGGCGGCCGCGGCGGCCTCGTCCTCGATCCGCCTGCGTTCCTCGTTGCCCGTGCGCGTCCCGGCGACCGCGACCCGGAGGGAGACGCGGCGGCCGGCCGGGATGGGCGCATCGAACCCGAGGTAGAGCGTCGGCTGCTCGTCCGCCGCGTGCGACGGCCCCGGCTCCGGATCGTCCCCGAACGCCTCGATCGGCTGCCCCTCCCGGAGCAGCGGCGTCACGTCCGTGAACGCAGAGCCGTCGAAGACCTGCACCGTCGCGAGCGAGGTCGCGGTCAGGGTCAGGTGCTCGAGGGTGCGGAACGGGACGCCGCCCGCGACGAGCGCGAGCCCCGCGGGGAGCACGAGGCCGTCGCCGCCGCTCCCGGGTCGGAACGAGAGCGCCGTCCTCGCCGCGTGCGGCGGCTCGGGCGCGAAGCCGACGAGCTCGAGGAACTTCCGCCGGTGGCGCTCAGGTATCCGGTTGGCTCGGTAGACGAGCTGCTCGGTCAGGAAGGCGAACAGCTCGAGCAGCGTGATCCCAGGGTCGGAGGCGTTCTCGTTCGTCCACGCCGGCGCGTAGCGCGGGATCAGCGAGCGTGCCTCGTCGACGAGGTCGGGGTAGCGGCGGGTGTCGAGGTCGATCGTCGGCAGCGGCACGGTCAGGCCTCCTGCCCGGTGAGTTGCACCGTGACGGGGCCGGCGGCGACGAGCCGGTCGGCTGGGACGGAGAGGACGTCGCCCGTGGGGACGCCGCGGTCGACGAGGAGGAGCCTCTCGACGTAGTCGACGCCGTCGAGCGGCTCGAACAGCGCGGCGACGTCGGAGAGGCACACCTCCCGGCGGCTACCCCAGCCGGTGCCGTCCGGGCCGCCGGTGAGCGGGTGCAGGAACGCGGCGAGCGCGGCGCGGGCTGCCTCGGCGACGGCACCGCCCTGCTCGAGCCGCTTTGGGGCGACGACGGCCTCGACGCCCACGCGCAGGTAGCTCGGCCCGACGACCGCGAGCCGGCCCGCGAGCGCCGCCGGCGTGCGGGCGAGCAGGAACGAGCGCACCTCCCGCCGCAGCTCGTACGACGGCTGCGGCTCGGCGGCCGGGCTCCGCGGGACGACGACCACGGTGACCCAGCCGGGCCCGCGGCGGCCGCTGGGGCCGGTCATCGGCAGCGCGCGGGCGAGCGCGACCGCCGGCGATGCCTCGCGCGCGAGCGCCTCGTAGTCGTCGGCCGAGAGCGCCTGCCGCCAGTTGCGCAGCGTGAGCGGGCCGCGGCCGAGCACGGCGTCGTCCGGCTCGCCCTCGGCGCCGCCCTCGCCCGGGAGGGGATTCGAGACGCTCTGGACGACGACGCCGGAGAGGGCCTGGGAGATCGCGCCCGCGAGGACGTTCCCCGCCGTGCCGCCGCCGGAGCGGTAGGTTCGCGCCCTGATCGAGTTCGAGCCGGCGGGCGGGATCCGCCCATTTACGCCGTCGCCGAAGATGAGCCGGCCGTGGTTGCGCTCGATCGCGTAGTCGCGGTCGTCGGGCCCGGAGAAGAGCAGGCTCGGCCGCTCGCGCCACGGCACCCAGACCTCGCTGATCTTGCCGGTCTGCGGGCTCGTCACCGTGCGCAGGTCCGTCTCGCGGATCCCCGCGCGCGCGAGCTCGTCGACGAGGAGCGGGTACTCCACTGCGGCGGCCGGCCCCTCGAGCTCCCGCACCTCGAGCGTCTCGCCGCGCAGGACGGGCGACCGTGTGAAGAAGAACGTCTGGCGCGGCTGGCCGTTCGACGAGCCGAGCAGCTCGTCCCGGATCGTCTGGATCTGCGCCGCCCAGACCGCGTTCGAGTAAAGGCCGGAGACGGTCGATCGGCGCGGGTCACCGTCCGTCCGCAGCCGGGCACGCAGCCAGGTGCGGGGGACGCCGAAGCGCGGCAGCCCGGCCCGCGCGACCGTCCCGCGGGCGTAGCTGCCGGCGAGCGGCGCCCGGAGCGCGATCGTGTCGCCCGCGACCGCGTCGACAGTCGCGAGCTCCCCGCTTTTGCCCTGCGAGACCCAGAGGAGGTCGCCCGGGGCGAACGCGGCCGCGGCGCGCGCGTCGGCGACCTGCACGGCCGCGCCGGAGGCGGCAGCGATCGGCGCCTCGGGCAGCGGGTCCGTCCCGGGCCAGAGGGCGCGCACCGCGCCGGGCAGCGCGAGGTCGGCGGTCTCGTCTTCGACGGAGACCCGACCCCAGCCGCTCCCATCCCAGTACTGCCACTCGAGCGGGGGGCCGGCGGTGTCGCCGGGAACCTCCGCGATGTCGAGGAACAGACCGACGAGATCGGCGGGCAGCGGTCGGTCGAAGCCGAGGTAGAGCGCCGGCACGAGGTCGTCGGTCGGCACGAAGGGGGCGAACGCCGAGCCCCGCCAGGAGGCCTCGTCGGTCCGGTCGGCCCACTGGAAGTCGTTCAGCGTCAGGCAGCGCTCCGGCGGGGACGGGTCGGAGACCCACCGGTAGCCGACCTTGAACAGGTCGAGCTGCGGCGGGCGGGGATCGCTGATCGCCAGGTAGTTGATCGTCTGCGACTGTGTGTCGAACCAGCTGACGAGCTTCACGATCGCGAAAGCGCCGTCGACGATCCGGAGGCGAAGCCAGCGCGCTTCGACGTTGTTGACCTTGGTCGTCTCCCAGTCGTGCGGTGCGGTGAACGTGACCTCGCCGCGGCCGTGGCGGAGATTCCGCGGCCCCTTGCTTGGGCTGCCGTCGGGAGCGACGCTCGTCAGCTCCGGCAGCCGCTTCCAGGCCGAGCCGTCCCAGTACTCCCACGCGAGCGTCGCCTTGGGGAGTTTCGGCTTGACGACACCGGCCGCGGCCGCCGCGATCTCGGGGGTGAGCTTGTCGAGCAGGTCGATAAGGCTCCCCGACGACGTGAGAGCTCCCTGGATAGCCGTTCGGGCATCGTCGATCCGCCTGCGCGCCTCGGCGTAGCGGTCGCGCGCCGTCTGGAAGAACCCGGGTAGATTCGCGTCGAGGAAGATCGAGCTCGGCCAGCCTCCGAGGTCGCTCGCGACCTGCAGCCAGTCCGGGCCGAGCGAGCCGAGGCTGCCGAGCACGTTCACCGCTGCGCTCCCCTTGTCGCTAGCGCTCGCGTTCGGATCGGCGAGCGTATTGACGTCGTTCTGGATGTTCGCGAGGTCGTTCTTCAGCTTCGTCAAGTGCTGCTCGCGGTTCGCGTCTCCGCTGGAGAGCTGCTTCGCGACTTCGGCGAGCGCCACGATCACCTGCGCGCTGCAAACGGCGATCGCAGCGATCGGGATGTGTGCGAGGCCCCCGAGCACCTCTCCCGCGACCTCTTTCGCGAGCCCGAACGGATCGATCGGATTCGGGCCGGGCACGAGGTCGTAGATCGCGAGGCCAGTGGCGAGCGCCGCATCGCTGATCTCCACCATCTGTGCCGACTGCGCGACGCCCCGTGCGGCCGAGTAGGCGTTCTGCACCCGGTCGTGGACGTCCGTGTACCACTGCTCGGGCACGTTCGGATCGAAGAGCGGAGTCGCATCGGCTCGGAGATCGCCGGTCGCGGGGTCGACGAGCGCCTTCAGCACCGCGTCGAGCGCAGCGGCCACGGCCTTGATCTGGTCGAGCCGCGCCTTCGCCTCGTTGATGCCGACCTCGTACTTCGCTAGCGCGATGTCGTTCTTCTCCTGTGCGGTGTACTGGCGGTCGATGACGATCTTCACCGCGGCGCCGGGCCGCGAAAACGCCTCCTCGCAGGCGACGTAGAAGCTCGTCTCGGGGTTCGGCGCCTGCCCGAACGGCTGGAACGGCTTCGTCAGGTCGAGCATCGACGAGCCGGCGAACGCCGTGTCGGGCAGAAGGCCGCCGACGCCCGACGGATCGACCTTCCGCTCGAGCACGGTGCGCAGCGCGATCCGGTCGACCCGCGGCAGGGTGCGGGAGGCATCCGGCGGCAGTGGGTCGGCAAGCGAGCCGCGCAGCCAGAACGACTTCACGCCCCCGACCGTCGTCGGCTTCGCCTGCGCGCAGTCGCTGCGCAGCGTGACCGCGCCGCTGCGGGTGAGGCCGGCGCTGCCGTCGTCGCCGACCTCCTGCGGCTTGAAGTCGCGCCAGAGGTCGCCGTCCCAGTACTGCCAGACGAGCGAGAGGGGCGCGCTCCCGTTTCCGGCCAGCTCGACGTCGAGCTCGACGGTCGCCCGCCCTGCGAGCGCGAGGTGGAGCGGGTGAGCGAGGTACAGCTCGTGGCGGATCGGCTGGAGCGGTTCCCAGAGCGTGAACGGCCGTCCCCCGATCGCCTCGGCGCTGTGGTCGGCGTACGCGTCGCGGGCCGGCCAGACGGTCACGACCTCGGCGATCCGCGCCGCGGCGAGCGCGATCTCCGTCTCGGTCTCGAAGACGATCGGGTCGCCGCCGTCCGGCGCCTTCGCCGCCAGGCGGGTCCCGGCCGGCGCGCGGGCGTCGCCGAGCTGCGGTGAGGTCGCGAAGGCGACGGGCGCCCGCGCCGCCTGCGCCGGCAGCAGGTCGAGGCCGAGCAGGTCGAGGAAGGCGAGCTCGTTCTTGTCCGGCGTGCGGTCGATCCGCTCGCCGAGCGCGTCGAGGAAGCGCCCGTAGATCAGGAGCAGCGCGTCGCCCGGGCCGCCCGCCTGCGGCTGCCAGCCCGGCACGTAGGCCGGCAGGCGCCCGCGCAGGGTGGCGGCGAAGCCGTCGGCGCTGCGCGGCTCGAGGACCGGGGGGCCGCCCGCGCTCACGCCGGCTCGCCTTCCAGCAGGTAGAAGGGGTAGACGAGGTTGTAGAAGGTGTTTGTCGAGCGGATGCGGTAGTCGATCCCGACTAGCAGCCGGTTCCCGAGCGGCCCGTCCTGGCTGACGCGCACCTCGAGCACGTCGATGCGCGGCTCCCATTGGACGAGCGCCTCCTCGACGCGGTGGCGGACGAGCGCGGCCGTGGTCGCTCCGATCGGCTCGAAGACGAGCGCGTGCAGCCCCGCGCCGAAGTCGGGTCGCATCACGCGCTCGCCGGGATCGGTGCCGAGGATGATCTCGATCGCCTGGCGCACGTCCTCCTCGTAGGCGGCGAGCGCTGCCTCGCCGGTCGGGTCCGGCGCGACCGGGAAGGCCCAACCGACCCCGAGGAACGCCTTGTCTTGGAGCGGCGTCGCCACCGTCAGCCTCCCACCAGCACCGTGAACGCCCCCGACACGATCGGCGCGCCGCAGCCCGACACGTCGCCGACGCGTAGGGCGGGACGGCCGCCGACGAGCACCGTCCCGCTCCCCGGCGGGAACGGTGACGGCGGGTGCGGCCCCGCGGTCGGCGGCATCGAGCACGTGTGGAGATCGCCCGCGACGGCAGCCGGCATGCCGCCGATCAGCACGGTCGCGACACCGGGCCCCGAGACGACGCCGGGATGTCCGGTGGGGTCGCCGACGCGCGCCGCCGGGGCCATCAGTTGATCCTCACGAGGGAGCCCTGGACGCTGCAGGTCGCGCCGGCCTTGAGGTTCACGGCCGCGTCGCCCGACAGGTCGAGGTTCGTCGCCGAGAGCGTGATGTCGGGCGCCTGCAGCTCGATCTTCAGCGCCGCCTTGAGGGTGATCGTCCCCGTCGTCTCGAGCGTGGCGACGCTCGTGCCGTCGCCGGCGGAGAGCTCGATCTTGTCCGGCGTGATCGTGACCTTCTGCCCGGTCGAGCTCGTGATCGTGATCGTCTGCTCCGCGTCGTCGAGCTCGATCTCGTGCCCGACGGGCGTCTTCACGAGCCGGCGCATGACGGCGTCGGTGGGCGAGTCGGCCGGCGGCGTGTCGGTCCCGTTCCAGAGCGAGCCGACGACGTACGGCTGGCGCACGTCGCCCTGCTCGAACGCGACGAGCACCTCGTCGCCCACCTGCGGGATGAACCACGTGCCGCGGCTCGAGCCGGCCGAGAGGACGGCGACCCGCGCCCACGGCTCGTAGTCGGGCAGCCACGGCAGCGAGAGCTGGACGCGGCCGAGCCGCTGCGAGTCGACGTTGTCGATCACCTGGGCGACCGCGACGCCGTAGATCCTTCCGCTCGTCGAGGAGTCCGGGGCGGCGCTGAGGTTGTCGATCACTCCGGGCATTCGGTGCTCCTCAGGCGGCGAAGGGGGCGGAGAGCTTGATGGGGGACGCGCCCTGCTCGGGCAGCGGGATCGAGCCGAACCAGATCTCCTTGCGGACCTCGAAGGAGGTGCGGTAGCCGCTCGAGTCGAGCGTGTGCGTGGCGGAGGTGACGCGGTAGAGGCCGCCGAACTGCAGGCCGAGCCCCTCGAGCCGGACGACCGCGCCCGCGACGATCCGCGGGTCGCCGACGCAGCTCCCCGAGCCGGTCAGCCGCTGGTTCAGCTTCGGGATCAGCTCGCTGACGATCGTCCGCGGCGCCGAGAGCAGCGTCACCGGCTCGCCGTAGACGACCTTGGACGGCCCGCTCTCCGTCGGCGTGAACGACGGCTTGACGTCGATCGAGAGCGCCATCGAGTCCCAGTCCCAGCCCACCGTGACCGCGAACTTCGTCTTGATCTGCGAGATCCAGACCATTGCCGTCACCGAGACGATCTGCCCGACCTTGCTGATCCTCGGCCGGAACTCGAGCAGCGAGGCGCCGTACTTGAGCGTCACGTCGGGAGCCAGGTGGTCGAGCGGCGAGAGGAAGCGCAGCTGGAGCCCGCCGAGCGGCCCGGAGTGGTCGATCGTGAGCTCCCAGCCGTTCTCGCGCGCGATCCGCGAGGCGAAGTCGAAGTCGCTCTCGCCTCGGTTCTCCGAGCCTTGCTGGCGGACGAGCGCCTGCATCTGCTGCGGGTCGGCGCCGCCCGCCGCGACGCCGAGCAGCGCCGAGATCGCCGCGCCCACCGGCTCGATGATCGGGATCAAGCCGTTCTCGAGCGCAACGATGCTCGCGACCGCGGGGTCGGGGAGCGGGAAGTCGCCGACGGTCGGCGTCGGAATCGCGAACCAGCGGGCCTTCGTCCCCTCCTGGAGACGCTCGAGCCGGTCCTGCGCGACCACCGTGAGCATCGGCAGGCCGCTGCTGGGGAAGGTCGCCTCGTGCGCGACGATCTCGCCGACGAAGAGCTGCGTGAGCGGGTCGGGCGCATAGCCGAGCGAGAGGGCGAGCTCGCTGTCGAGCGCGAGCAGCGGGTGGTCGAGCCAGCGCAGGCCGTCGTTGACGAGCGCCACCTCGACCCGGTCGGAGACGCCGAGGCCGGACTGCGCCGAGAGGCGGGTGACCGAGCCGCGCATCGCCGCGGGGATCGGCTGGCCGCCGATCAGCAGGCGCAGCTCGGGTGCGTAGCGAGGGTTCGCGGCCATCGCTACTGGAACACCTCGCCGGTGTCGGGGTCGCGGTAGGGCAGCGAGGGGACGACGAGTCGGTCGCCGACGGCGATCGCGGCGGGGACGTCGACGCCGTTGCGGATCGCGATCGGGCGCCACTGCGCGGGATCGCCGTAGACGGCGGCGGCGATCGAGCTCAACGTCTCGCCCTGGCGGGCGACGTGCAGCTTCGAGTAGTCGGCCGTCTCGCGCTTGACCTCCTTTGCCTCGAGGTCGGCGTTGCGGAACTCGTTGAACGTCACCTGCAGGCGGGCCCGCACCGGCGTCCCGTCCGGGAGGAAGAGGAGGAACTGCTGCGTCGCCCGCGCGAGCACGCAAGTGAAGGTGAGCGACGCCCACGTGAAGAGGAGCACCGGCGGCGCGTGCGTCGTTCGGTCGATGTTCATCAGGTCGGTGATCTTCCGCGTGAGCGCGCGGACGTCCGACCCGGCCTCCACGGTCGCGCCGCCGCTTCGGTGCGCCTCGTGGGTGTCGAGCAGCAGCTCCATGTCGAGCGTCTGCATGTTCCCGTTGACGAACTGGAGGATCGGCGCCGAGAGCCCCGGCACCGCGGCCTGCGCGTAGTTGATGTCGCGCTTCAGCGAGTACTCCTCCGGGTTGAAGAGCACCGGAATCCGGTCGCCCGTGACGGTGTTCGTGACCGTCGCCTTCTCGAGCTGCGCCATCGTCAGAGCCTTCCGAGCCGCTCGCGCCGGGCGACGACGCGCCGGTCGATCGCGTCGAGGACGGATTCGGTCAGTTGCTCCACGTCGACCGGGGCCGCCTGCGGGAGGACCGCCGCCGGCTGCACGCCGCGGGCGGCGGCGGGCGAGGCCGCGTCGCGGCCCGCCGCCGCGAGCGCGCCGCGCAGGTCCGCCGCGGGCGGAGCCGGGGCGGCCGGGCGCGACAGGGTGACGAGCGGAACGGCGGGTGGCGCTGGCAGCCTCGGCGGCGCGTACACGGGAGCCTCGGACGGGGCCGCGAAGGCGGGCCGTGGCGCGGTCGCGAGAGGGCCGGCCGGGACACCCGTGAATCCCGGCGGCGTGTACGCGGAGGCCCCGGCCGGCACGGGGACCGGGTTGCCCGCCTCGAGCCGCGTGGCCCGTGCGAGGACGCGCCGCAGGACGGCGTCCGCCTCGCGCGCGACGCGCGTCTCGACGACACGGAGCTCGCGCTCGGCGAGCGACCGCCGCACGACCGCCTCGACCGGCGGCGGCGCGGCGCCCCGGCCCTCGCGCTCGATGCGCGTCTCGCGCAGTTCCCGCCGCTCGACGCCGCGCGCCGTCGCGAGCGCGAGCTGCAGCCGGGGCTCGACCCGCACCTCGTTGCGGCGCAGGTGCAGATGCCAGGCGAGCGCCGGAGCCGCCCGCCGGAGCAGCGACGCCTCCACGGGCGGCACCCGTCCCGGGCGCAGCCCGTAGCGGCCGAGAACCGCCCGCGCGAAGCGCGACGAGCGCCCGCGCGGCGCCGTGAGCGGCCGCAGCCTCACTCGCCGCCTCCCATTCGCTCGTTGATCGCGGAGATGCCGGCGACCCAGCCGCGCCGGTCACGGTGCTCGAGGGCCATGATCTCGTCGTGCGACCAGTGGAAGTGGTACGAGATGAACGCCGCCTCCTCCATCAGCCGCTCCACTGGGTAGCCAACGACCCCCCCAGGCGATCGGCCTCGGCCTCGAAGACGTGCTCGCACTGCGGGCAGGTGACGGTCTCGCCGCCGTCCAGGCGGTTCACGTCGTTGTAGAGCCGCTGCAGGTATTCGAGGTCGGCCGCGAACAGCCCCTCGATCGTCTTCGGCGTGACGGCGTCGAGCAGGCCGAGCCGCGTGACGACGCGCGAGAGCAGGATCACCGTGAGGAACGCCGGGTTCCTTTGCACCCGTGGGTCGCGCAGCGGCTCGATCTCGTCGGCAGCCGTCGCGAGCCGCATGACCCCCTCGCGGTGAAGGGTGCCGTCGGCGTCGAGGTAGCCGAGCGGCAGGGTGAAGTCGTGCTCGGTGCGGAACATGACTACGCCCGCTCCATGCGCTCGTGTGCGATCTCGATCGTCTCGATCGCGATGTCGCCGGTTTCGGCCTTGAAGTCCGGGCCGGTCCACTTCGTGACCCAGCCGTCGAAGAAGTTCCAGCGGGCCTTCTCCTGGCCGCCCCGGTCGAGCAGGACGATCGAGCCGTTCTTGCGCTGGACGTTGCCGTCGATCGCCTGCTTGTGCCAGTCCCAAAGCTGCCGGTCGTCGGTGACGCCCCGCTTGAGGACGATGTTCGAGTACTTCGTGAGGCCGGCGAGCTTCATGGGCGTCGTGCGCCCGCCCTCGTTGTACTCCTTCACGTCGATCGTCGAGCCGAGCCCGGTGCAGTCCTGGAACGCGGCCCGCGAGATGCCGTCGATCTCGACGAGGTAGTTGTAGGCCCCGTACGGATCGACTCTTTGGCCTGTCGGCATCGCTCTTCTCCCTTCCTACGACTCGCTGACGTCGTCGCCGCCGTCCCAGAGGCCGATGCGGACGACGATGAACTCGGCCGGCCGGACTGGCGCGACCTGGATCTCGATGTGCAGCCGCCCGAGTGCTCGCTCGCTCGGCGGGTTGAGCGCCTCGTCGATCCGCACCTGGAACGCGTCCTCGGCCTTGGCGCCGAAGAGCCCGCCGTCCCGCCACACTCCGGTGAGGAACGCGGAGATCGTCCGGTTCAGCTTCTGCCAGAGGGAGAGGTCGTTCCCCTCGAAAACGGCCCAGCGGATCCCCTCCTGGATCGACTCCTCGATGTAGAGCAGCAGGCGCCGCACGTTCACGTAGAGCCAGTCCGTGACGTCCGGCTCGACGGTCGTGCGGGCGCCCCAGACGATCACCTGGGCGTTCCCCGGGAAGATCCGCAGGACGTTCACGCCCTCGAGGTTGAGCGGTCCCTGGAGGCGGTCGGAGAGCCGTTGCTCGAGGCCGAGCACGCCGCGGACGTCGGTGTTGGCCGGCGCCTTGTGCACGCCGCGCTCCTGGTCGGTGCGGGCGTAGACGCCGGCGATCGCCCCGGACGGCGGCACGGTCATCGTCCGCGGCAGCGGGCCCGAGCTCAGCGGGTCGCGGACGATCAGCCACGGGTAGTAGAGCGCTGCGAAGCCGCGGTCGGCGGTCACCTGCGACCGCTGCTCCTCGACGCTGCCCGGCCCGTACGGTGGCGCCCCGGGGGCCGAGTCGAGGATCGCGAAGCGGTCGGCCATCGCCAGGCAGTGGTCGATCATCGCCTCCTGGATCGTCTGCCGCTCCGCGTGCGAGGCCGCGTCCGGGACGACGACGAGGTTGACGTCGTCGACGTCGCGCAGCGTGTCGAGGCCGCCCTGGAAGTCGACCGAGGTCAGCGCCTGCGGCTGGTCGTCCTGGCCGCCTGTCAGCGCCGCGCCCGACGCCGTCTGGGCGAGCGCGCCCGGGTAGGCGGTGGTGCCCGGCGGTGTCGCGGGCGCGACGACCTCGACCCAGTCGGAGGCGACAACGCCGGCGTTCAGCACGTTGCGGGGGTGCGTGGGCTCGAGCGACAGCGGCTCGATCCGCTCCGCCGCGGCCGCCGAGGTCGCCGGCGGCGTAACGACGAGGCGGAACTCCTGCGACATGGCGGTCGGCTCGCTGCCCGCGGCGACGGCGAGGCTCAGCTTCGCGCCGATCGCCGGCGCCGACGCGATGGTGACGAGACCGGCCGGCGTGACCGACTGAACGACCACGTACGAGTCGTGCGCAGCGTTGCCGTCGGAGAGCA
>JBEKEH010000110.1:0-11131 GCA_050013935.1 Gaiellaceae bacterium
CCCTGATCGACCGGCTCGTCCACCACGCCACCATGATCACCCCCAAAGGCAAAAGCTACCGCCTCCGCCAACGCGGCCTCGACGTCACACCCGCCGCTCAGGCACCGCCGCTCCGCGACTCCGCCTGACCGGCGGCCATCACCCCAAGGCGCTGGTGCACTTTTCGGCTGCGCTTGACATCCCAGAGCCCGTCGCCACCCGCATCCAGAACCGGAACCGAGTCTTGAAACCCCTCAGCCCGGGCTTCCTCCGAGCACATCGACACTGCGGCACGCGATCAGGTCTTCGGTTGCAGTGCATGCGCGCGCTCGCGCGGAGGCGGTGCCGTCGAGTCGCGGACGACGAGCCGGGTTCCGAGCTCGACGTGGAGCGCCTCGAAACGTTGGCGTTCGAGCAGACGAACCAGCATGCTCACGGCCGTCCGTCCCATCTCCGCGAGCGGCTGGCGGATCGTCGTCAGCGGCGGCGTGACGACCGTGGCGTACTCGAGATCGTCAAAGCCCACGACCGAGACGTCTTCGGGAACGCGCAGGCCGCGGGCACGCGCAGCCTGGATCACGCCGACCGCGAGATTGTCGTTGAAGGCGAAGATGGCCGTCGGTGGGTCGCGCAGCTCGAACAGGTAGTCGCCGGCCTTGAATCCTCCGGCGATCTCGAAGTCTCCCTCTACCTCGAGGGCTGGATCGGGCATGATCCCTGCGCCGGCGAGCGCCGCGTGGTAGCCGCGGCGGCGGCAGTCGGTCGCGGCCCAGCCGGGCGGGCCTGTGACCGCTGCGATCCGACGGTGACCGAGTCCGAGGAGGTGCTGCATCGCTTGGTCGGCGCCCGACGTGTGTGCGGCAGACACGGACGGGATCC
Organism: Gaiellaceae bacterium; assembly: GCA_050013935.1. Classification (GTDB taxonomy): domain Bacteria; phylum Actinomycetota; class Thermoleophilia; order Gaiellales; family Gaiellaceae; genus Palsa-739. The sequence goes on from JBEKEH010000110.1 coordinate 859, forward strand.
GCTCGGCCAGCGGCTTCCGCGGATCGACGACGACGTACCGGTATCCCCGGTCGAGGAGGCCCTCAAGCTCCTCGCTCGATTCGTCCGGCAGGATCAGTAGGGCGCCGTCGCTCATCCCGTGCATCAGCCGCTCGAGCAGCGAGATTTCCCGCTGGTGCTCGTGTTGGGTCGGCGCGAGCATGAGCCGCATGTTCTGCTCGTAGAGCGCCTCGGCTGCGCCGGCAAGGATGGCCGAGAAGTACATGCGATGCAGGAGTGGCACCAGCACTCCGACGACGAGGCCACCGGGACGGGCGGAGAGGCCGCGTGTGTTCCGGTTGGCGACGTAGCCGTGCTCGCGGATGATGCGGCGGACGAGCAGGCGGGTGTCGTCGGACACATCGTCGCGGCCGTTGACGACGCGCGAGACGGTCGCGACCGAGACGCCGGCAAGATCGGCGATGTCGCGAATCGTTACCCGATGGGGGCGATGACGGCCTGTCTGTACCACCTCTTCCACACATACATTGAAGCATGTTCCGAGAACGTCCGTAAACGGAAAAGCGGGCAATTTCGGGAAATCACCGATGTCTTCCTTGACCTTTGCGGTCGGATCCTAGATACTCTTTCCGGAACTTTCCGGTTGTCTTCAGCTTGTGCGGCGGGCAACGGGAGGAGTGGAGGCGTGCAACGGAAGGAGTGGAATCGTGAAACGCCGTATTGAACAGGGCGCCAAGACGATCAGGCCGAGGATGGCACTCGTCGCCGTCGTCGGGGTGGCCGTGGCTCTGAGCCTGGCTCTCGGGCTGTCGACATCCGCGCGCGCCACGTCGGCGGTCACGACCGGCGGGACGCTGAACATCGAGATGCCGTGGGGGACGATAGCGGACAACTTCAACCCCATGGTTCCCAATGGCACCAACGCCGGCGGAACGCTGAGTTGCCTTTACGAGCAGCTCTTCTTCTTGAACACGGTGACGAGCCAGATAACGCCGGTCCTCGGCACGAAGTACACGTGGTCAAAGGACAACCTGAAGCTCACGATCACCACGCGTTCGGGTGTCACGTGGAGCGACGGCAAGCCGTTCTCGGCTGCGGACGTGGCCTTCACGTTCAACTATATAAAGCAATACCCGGCGATCGACCTGAACGGCATCTGGAAGGGCAGCAACCTGACATCGGTGGCGGCGACGGGGACGAATCAGGTCGTGTTCACCTTCTCCAAGCCGAACACGCCGATGTTCGTGTTCATCGCGGGCGTGTACATCATTCCCGAGCACATCTGGTCCAGCAACACCTCGCCTAACACCGATCCGAATACCAACCCGGTGGGGACGGGGCCGTTCGTGCTGAAGTCGTTCACGCCGACTGCTGTCATCTACGACAAGAACCCCAGCTACTGGATGGCAGGCCGGCCCTACATCGACTCGGTGGTTATAGCGGCGGTCAAGTCGAATGACACCGCTTTGCTCGATCTGCTCGCGGGCAACATCGATTACACCTACGACGCGATTACCAACCCCGCCCAGACCTATGTCGCCAAGAATCCTTCGACGAACAAGTTCTGGTGGCCGGACACCAACCTCAACTACCTGTACTTCAACACCACGAAGGCTCCCTTCAACGACCCGGCCCTCCGCAGGGCGCTGGCGTACGGGCTGAACACGAAGCTCATCGCCCAGCGCGCGTACTACGGAGGGGTCGACGCATCCACCGGCGGACAGCAGGCCGCGGTCGTCGGGGGTCAGCTGACGGCCTGGTATCCGAGCTCGCTCAAGAAGCTGGAGTGGACCTACAACGTGAACACGGCGAAGGCGCTCCTCAAGCAGGCCGGCTACACGTTGAAGGGCGGCACGCTTCTAACGCCGAAGGGTAAGGCCATTCCGAAGCAGCAAATCCTGATCGGGGGCCCCGGCTGGACTGACTACATCGTCATAGCCACGATGGTCTCCCAGGAGCTGAAGGCGCTTGGCATCAGTTCTTCGGTCGTGCAGCAGCCCTGGGGGAGCTACAGCACCAATCTCCCGAAGGGCAACTACCAACTGGCCATCTCCTGGGGCAACGGGCCCGGCCCGACGCCCTACTTCATGGACTACAACGACTTCGCGAAGTCGAAAATCGGGCCAACTGGCACCAACTGGTCTTTCTTCTCCAACCCGACGATCAATAAGGCGCTGTCCACCTACGCGGGAAGCAGCGACATAAAGGTGCAGAAGACGGCCCTGGCCACGATCATGCAGCAGGTGCTGACGAACGTGCCCATGGTGGCCCTCACGGGTCGGCCGAACTGGTTCGACTACCAGACGAAGACGTTCACCGGCTGGCCGGACGCCACGAATCCCTACAACGCGGGTGACCCGCCCGACTCGCCGGGTGCCAGGCTGCTCTACCTCAACGTGCACCTGCCGTAGCACTTGGTTCTGAAGGGCTGTAATTCGCAAGCTATGCAGGGAGCGACTCACCGGATGGTGAGTCGCTCCCTGCATAAACCGGCTGTGGAACGATGGTGACTCGCTCCCTGCGGAAGCCGGCTGTGAAAGGAGGCCTGTGCGATACCTGCTGAGACGTGTCGCGGTTTTGCTCGTGACCGCGTGGGTTGCCGTGACGGTCAACTTCGCCTTGCCGCGACTGATGCCGGGCGATCCCGCGTCGAACATGATGGCCCGCTATGGGGGCCAGCTCAGCCCTAGAGCGTTGGACGCCTTGAGGATCGACTTCGGGCTGGACACCCACCAGAGCTTGCCCGGTCAGTACTTCAGCTACCTGGGGCAAATCCTCACCGGCAACCTCGGCATGTCCTATACCTACTTCCCGGCGACCGTCAGCTCTATGATCCGACAGGCTCTCCCGTGGACGCTCGGAATGGTCGGCTTTGCGACGATCCTCGCCTTCCTCTTCGGGATCGGGCTCGGAATGGTAGCGGCCTGGCGCCGCGGCTCGGCGGGGTGGCACAGGAACTCGCGTCTCGACACCGCCTTGGTGCCCACGGGCGTGATGCTGAGCGCGATGCCGCCGTTCTGGCTCGCGATGATGCTCGTGTACTTCATCAGCTACAAGCTCGGCTGGTTCCCGATCGGCGGCGGCATCAAACCGGGACTGTCGAAGAGCAGCAGCGCCGGTTTGGTCGACATCGCCCGGCACTCAGTGCTTCCTGCGTTCACCCTCACGCTTGTCGCGATGGGTGGCTGGATCCTGCTCATGCGCAACAGCATGCTCACCGTCCTGAACGATGACTTCGTGAAGTTCGCCCGCGCCAAGGGCCTCCCGAATCGATCGATCGCCTATCGCTATGCAGCTCGGAACGCGATCCTGCCGATCTTCACGCAGTTCGCGATGGCTCTGGGCGTCGTCGTCGGCGGCCAGGTCTTCATCGAGATCGTGTACTCGTACCCGGGGATCGGCTACCTGCTCCTGACGGCGGTCTACAACCAGGACTACCCGCTCATGCAGGGGATCTTCCTCATCTTCACGCTCACCCTCTTATTGGCCAACTTCCTGGTCGAGATGCTGTACGTATTTATCGACCCGCGCGTCCGGGTGGAGGCGGGCAAGTGAGCCCGCGGGCGCTGCTCGCCAACCGGCGCGCCGCCGTGGGTGCGTCGATCCTGGGCTTCTTCGCCCTGGTCGCTCTGCTGGCGCCGCTCATCGCGCCCTACTCGCCCTCGGATACCAACTCCACCCCGATGCTCCCGATGAGCGCCAAGCATCTACTCGGTACCACCACGAACGGCCAGGACATCTTCTCCCAGCTGGTCTGGGGCACGCGAACAAGCCTGTCCGTCGGGCTCCTGACGGGCACGATGATCTGCCTGGTGCAGCTCGTGATGGGCGTGTTCTCCGGCTACGTGGGCGGCAAGGCCGACACCACGCTCTCATCGGTCACCAACGTCTTCCTCGTTCTTCCCACGCTTCCGCTGCTGATCGTACTCGCCGCTTACTTGCAGGGCGGGAGCTTGCTCGTGCTAGTCGGCGTGATCACCATAACCGGCTGGGCCTGGGGCGCGAGGGTGCTGCGAGCGCAGGCGATCGCCCTGAGGGACCGCCCCTTCGTGGAGGCCGCCCGAATCTCGGGTGAAAGCCGCTGGCACATCGTCCTCGCCCACATCGTGCCGAACATGCTCGGGATCATGGTGGCGAATTTCTTCGGCGCTGCGCTGTTTGCCGTGCTCGCCGAAGCGGGCCTGGAGTTCATCGGGCTCGGCGATATCAACAGCGTCACCTGGGGGACGATGCTCTACTGGGCTCAGAACAGCGAGGCCATGCTGCAGGGGATGTGGGTCTGGCTCCTGGCGCCCGGCCTCTGCATCCTGCTGCTCGGCACCTCGCTGGGGCTGCTCAACTTCGCCGTCGACGAGATCGCCAACCCCAACCTGAGGAGGGACTGAGATTCCCGCTGTGCTGGAAATCGACGAGCTCACTGTCGCATACGGGTGGCCGGGGCGTCCGCTGGTCCCCGCCGTCCGTGACGTGAACCTGACGGTCGACGCCGGCGAGGTGGTGGGGATCGCCGGCGAGTCCGGCTGTGGCAAGACCACGCTGGCGCTCGCCGCGACCGGGCTGCTCGATCCGCCGGGCCGGGTTCTGTCGGGCTCGGTGCGCTACCAGGGGACCGACCTGGTTTCCCTCTCGCCGGAGGAGCGCCGGGCGCTTCGCCTGAGCGAGATCTCCATGGTCTTTCAGGCGTCGATGAACGTGCTCAACCCGGTGATGCGCATCCGCGACCAGTTCCTGGACGGAATGGCGGCGCACGGCGTTCGCTCCTCCGAGGAGGCTCGGGCGCGCGCCGAGGAGACGTTCGATCTCGTGAAGATCCCCCGGCGGTACTTCGACGCCTACCCGCACCAGCTCAGCGGCGGCATGCGCCAGCGGGCCGTGATCGCCCTCGCGCTCGTCCTGCGCCCGAAGCTGCTTTTCCTAGACGAGCCGACCACCGCCCTCGACGTCGTGGTGCAGCGCTCCATCCTGCAGTCGCTCAACGACCTCCGCCACGAGCTCGGCTTCGGCGTCGTGTTCATCACTCACGACCTCTCCCTGCTCGTCGAGATCGCAGACCGGATCGCGATCATGTATGCCGGCGCCGTCGTCGAGGAGGCAGCGGCGCGGGATCTCTACAAAAAGCCCTGCCACCCCTACACCCGTTCGCTGATGAGCGCCTTTCCGCCGATCGGCGGAGCCCGCCAGCGGCTGGAGAGTATTTCCGGCCAGCCGCCGGACATGCGGCACCTGCCGGCCGGCTGCTCCTTCGCCCCTCGCTGCCCCGAGGTCATCGCAGGCACCTGCGAAAGGCTCGATCCTCCCTCGATCCGGGTAGATGGCGGGCAGGTAGTCGTGTGCCACCTGTACAGCGAGAAAGAGGCCCGCATTGGCTAGCGCGCTGGAGCCGGTGGTCGGCACGGAGGAGATCGCGGAGGCGCCCGTCCTCGAGGTGCGCGGGCTCACCAAGCACTACTCGGTCGGCCGGCTGGGGCGACAGAAGACCGTGCACGCGCTGAGCGACATAGACCTCTCCGTGGAGAAGGGTGAGGTCCTGGGACTGGTGGGAGAGTCCGGCTCGGGCAAGACAACCTTCATCCGTACGGTGCTCCAGCTCGACCGACCGACGGCCGGCGAGATCCGCGTACAGGGGGGGGAGGCCTTGCCCAAGCGGCCTAGCTCGCGCAGGTTACGCGAGCACCGCCGCCAGGTGCAGATGATCTTCCAGGACCCCTACTCGTCGCTCGACTCGCTGCACACGGTCCGCTATAGCGTCACCCGCCCTCTTCGCGCGTTCGGGATCGTGCCCCGGCGTGCTGAGCGCGAAGCGGTCGAGGAGCTCTTCACCCAGGTGGGTCTGGTGCCTGCCGGCGCCTTCCTGGACCGCCACCCGTACCAGCTCTCCGGCGGGCAGCGCCAGCGGGTCGGGGTCGCCCGGGCGCTGGCGGCGCGCCCGGCTTTGATCCTGGCGGACGAGCCGACGTCCATGCTGGACGTCTCCATCCGGCTCAGCATCATGAACCTGCTGCTCGATCTGCAGCGCAGCAAGGCGCTCTCGCTCGTTTTCGTCACCCACGACCTCGCCGGCGCCTACTATATGAGCGACCGGATCGCCATCATGTACGCCGGCCACCTCTTGGAGGTCGGACCCTCGTCAGAGGTGATGGGCGAGCCGCGCCACCCCTACACCCAGCTGCTCCGCCGGGCCGCGCCTGACCCCGAGGGCCACTTCGACCGAGACACGCAATTTGAGGCGCAGGGCGACCCGCCCGACCTCACCTCCCTCCCCGCGGGCTGTCCCTTTGCCCCCCGCTGCCCGTTCGTACGCGACGAGTGCCAGACGGCGTTGCCGGAATGGCGTGAGATCGGAGCGCGCCATCGCGTTCGCTGCGTCCTGTATGGCCCGGCGAGCGACGGGCATCCCGGTACCGCCCCCGCATAGACACCAATTTGACCGAGAGGACGACCACGACCGCTGAGACGACTACCGGCTTTCCTGCCGACTTCGTCTGGGGCGCTGCGACCGCGGCCTACCAGATCGAGGGTGCCGCCCGCGAAGACGGGCGAGGCGAGAGCGTCTGGGACCGCTTCGCGGCGACGCCCGGCAAGGTACGGACCGGCGACAGCGGCGAGATCGCGTGTGACTTCTACCACCGCTACCGCGAGGACATCGGGCTGATGCGCGAGCTGGGGCTCGACGCGTTCCGCTTCTCGATCGCGTGGCCGCGCGTGCTCCCGGAGGGACGGGGCGCCGTCAACCAGGCCGGCCTCGACTTCTACGACCGGCTAGTCGACGAGCTGCTCGCCAATGGCATCGAGCCGTTCCCGACGCTGTTCCACTGGGACACGCCTCAGGCGCTGGAGGACGCCGGCGGCTGGCCGGTGCGCGCGACGGCGGAGGCCTTCGTTGAGTACGCCGAGGCGGTGACGGAGCGGCTTGGCGACCGTGTCGGGCACTGGATCACGCACAACGAGCCGTGGGTCGTCTCCTGGATCGGCCACGCCCGGGGCAGGCATGCCCCGGGTCGGACGAGCGAGGCCGACGCGGTCGCGGCTGCGCATCACCTGCTGCTCTCACACGGCTGGGCGGTCGAGGCGATCCGGCGCGGCGCGCCGGCGGCGAAGGTCGGGATCACGCTCGACCTCTCGCACACGTACCCCGCGAGCCACTCGCCCGAGGACGAGGCGGCGGCGTGGCAGGTGGACGGCGAGGGCAACCGCTGGTTCCTCGACCCGGTCTTCCGCGGCTCGTATCCGGCCGACCTACTCGAGCGAAACGAGATCGTCGCCCCGCACGTGCGCGACGGCGACCTCGCCGCCATCGCCGCGCCGCTCGACTTCCTCGGCGTCAACAACTACTTCCGCAACGTCGTGGCCGCCGGGGGCGATCGTCCCCGGCTGCTGCGCCCGGAGGCGCAGCACACCGACGTGGACTGGGAGGTGTACCCCGAGGGCCTGTACCGGCTGCTCGTCCGCGTCACCGAGGACTACTCCCCGCCGGCGCTGTACGTGACCGAGAACGGCGCCGCCTTCGGCGACGTCCGCGGCCATGACGGAAAGGTGCACGACCCCGAGCGGACGGCGTACGTCGAGGCGTACCTCGACGCGGTCGCCCGGGCCGCCGCCGAAGGCGCCCCAGTCAAGGGCTACTTCGTCTGGAGCCTGCTCGACAACTTCGAGTGGGGGTACGGCTACTCGAAGCGCTTCGGGATCGTGTACGTCGACTACCCGACGCTCGAGCGCGTGCCGAAGGACAGCTTCTACTGGTACCGCGACTTCATCGCGAGCCACCGTCCGGTTTCGCGACCCTCGCCGTCCGCCCGGACGGTGAGCAGATGAGAAGCCCGCCGCCGGAGCGCTGCAGACGGGCCCACCACGAGGGGTCGCCCCGGTGAGCACCGTCACCAGCCCGATCTACAAGGAGCCGTCGGCAGCCGTCGCCGACCGCGTGGCCGACCTCCTCGAGCGGATGACGCTCGAAGAGAAGCTCGGGCAAATGATGCAGATCGACCGCCGCTACCTGCGCGACGAGGCGCACCTTGCGACGTTTCACCTCGGCTCCGTCTTCAGCGGCGGCGGCTCGGCACCCGAGCCGAATGACGCCGAGACGTGGGCGGACATGGTTGACCGGTACCAGCGCGTCGCGCTCTCGACGCGGCTCGGTATTCCGCTCCTGTACGGAACCGACGCAGTCCACGGGCACAACAACCTCTACGGCGCCACGATCTTCCCCCACAACGTTGGTCTCGGCGCGGCCGACAACCCTGAGCTCGTGCGGCAGATCGGTGAGGCGGTTGCCGTCGAGGTCCGCGCGACAGGGCCACGGTGGACATTCGCCCCTTGCCTCGCGGTCGCGCGCAACGAGCGTTGGGGACGAACATACGAGAGCGCGGGCGAGCATCCGGCGCTCGCCCTGACGTTGGGGAGGCTCGTGACGGCGCTCCAGGGGGAGACGATCACGCAGGCATCGCTCCTGGCGACCGCGAAGCACTACCTCGGCGACGGCGGCACGAGGGGCGGCGCCGACCAGGGAGACACCGAGCTCTCGGAGGAGGAGCTGCGCGCGATCCACCTCGCGCCCTACGTCGACGCGGTCGCCGCCGGCGTCGGCTCGATCATGGCGAGCCACTCGAGCTGGAACGGCACCCGCTCGCACGGAAACGCAAACCTCCTCAACGGTCTGCTCAAGGGCGAGCTCGGCTTCGACGGCTTCGTCGTCAGCGACTGGGGCGGGATCAACGACCTCGACGGCGAGCCCGGCTTCTCCACGGCCGACGTCGCCACCGCCGTCACGGCCGGCATTGACATGATCATGGTGCCGGAGCACTACGAGGAGATGCTCGCAGCGCTAATGCAGGTCGTCGCATCCGGCGCGATCCCCAAAGAGCGCATCGACGACGCGGTCGTCCGTATCCTGCGCAAGAAGTTCGAGCTCGGGCTGTTCGAGAACCCGTTCGCCGATCGGGCGCTCGCACGCGAGATCAACAGCGCCGCTCACCGCACGCTTGCGCGTCGCGCCGTCCGGTCGTCGCTCGTGCTGCTGAAGAACGAGCAGGACCTCCTCCCGCTCGCGAAGGGCGGGCTGAAGATCTTCGTTGCCGGCAAGAACGCCGACAACGTCGGCCACCAGTGTGGCGGCTGGACACTCACCTGGCAGGGAGGGAGCGGGCTGACCGTTCCCGGCACCTCGATCCTCGACGGGATTCGCGAGGTTGTCGGGTCGGCTGGAACCGTCGATTTCGCCGCCGACGGCGTCGGCGCAGATAGGCACGACGTCGCCATCGTCGTCATCGGCGAGGAGTCTTATGCGGAGTTCCGCGGCGACCGGCCGGCACCGGACACCCTCTGCCTCGACGACGACGATCTGCGCGTCGTGGAGCGCGTCGCTGCAAGCTGCGTTCCGACCGTGGCGGTGCTCGTCTCGGGACGGCCGCTCGTGATCACAGGGCAGCTAGCTCACTGGAACGCGTTGGTCGTCGCCTGGCTCCCAGGCACAGAGGGCGGAGGCGTCGCCGACGTTCTCTTCGGCGAGGCGACGCCGACGGGCAAGCTGCCACACTCGTGGCCGCGTAGCGCTGAGCAGGTCCCGATCAACATCGGGGACGCCGACTACGACCCGCTGTTTCCGTACGGCTTCGGACTCGGGTACGACTAGATGAGTCGCAGACATCGACGAGCTCGGGCGTCCTTGCGCTTGTTGCTGTGCTCGCGGGCTGCGGTGGTAGCCACAAGGCGAGCGGCGTCTTCGCGGTCAAGAACGGGATGACGAAGCAGCAGGTTCAGAAGGTCGCAGGGACGCCCTATCGTGCTGGCGCGAACTGCTGGCTCTACCACGCCAGCAAGAAGGGCACGAGCATCGACGGGATGCGCTTCTGCTTCACGAACGGCCACGTCTCGCTGATCCAGACCGCCGTGCACGGCTAGCACTGCCCCTCAGAGCGCGTCGGGCGTCTGGGTTGTGTCGCCGGTCGGGTCGGAGCGGAAGCTCACCCAGACATCGCAGGTGAAGCCGTAGCCGAAGCGCCACTCATGCCCCCAGCCCCAGTGCCCGGCGCGACGTGCGGAGTGATCTTGCGGACGAGCCGACGCCTCGCGGGTCACTCCTTCCTCGCGGCGCGGCCCGACCCGGAGTCGCAGAATGCGGGAGCCGCGACAGGGGGCGATGACCGGCTTGGCTGGTTTGCGCGGGATTGGATGCCTCTGGCTGGCGCCGCCTGGGGTTCCGTGCGGCCGTACCTTCGGATCGGTGGGTTGAGGCCATGGTTGTCCGTTCGATGGTCCGCCCTTCGTCTCATGCGGAAGCTCGCAACCATCGGGAGCG
>JBEKEH010000111.1:0-10978 GCA_050013935.1 Gaiellaceae bacterium
CACGACCCCGAGCGCCCGGCAGCTGAAGAGGCCGCCGGCTCCGCCGGCGGCCGCTCTGCGGAGCACACTCCAGACCGTCGGCGAACCGCAGGTTCGCCGACGCTTTAGCCGAGGCGGAGGAACGGGATATACGACGTGAGGTCGACGGCCGCCGGCTGCGGGAGGTCGTCCTTCGCGCAGACGGCGGTGTTCTGGGCGGCGCGCTGCTTCGCGACCGTCCACCGCTCGAACTCCTGGCCGCGGTCGAACGCCTGCAGAGCCGCGACGATGGCCGGCCGGGCCTTCCCGAGCGGCACCGCGCCGAGCGCGAGCGCGTCCTGCAGCGTCTTCACCGTGAACGAGCCCTCGCTCGTAAGGATCACCGCGCGCCGTCCGGTCGGGAGCGAGAACAGCCGGTTGGGCGCCACCTGCGACAAGGCCAGTCCCTGCGGCCGGCGGCCGAGCCAGGAGGCTGACGGCGCCGCGCTCACCAGGCGCACCGGGAGGTCCGGGTACGAGGAGTAGAAGGTCTGGACCTGGGCGTCCGTCGGCGTCCCGGCCGGCAGCGTCGCCTCCACCTTCGCCTGCCGCAGCTGGTCGGCGAGGATCCCGCGCGCGACGGCGACGCTCGCATGGGCCTTCGCAAGCGCGGCGGTGTACAGCGCGCGGCTGCCGCGGAACTCCTGGAGGATCACGCCGCGCTCCGCGGCGAGCACGTCGCTGTCCGGCACCGGCTCGGCGGCGCTCTCGACCAGCCGCTCGTAGAGCGCGCTCGCCGCGGTGTCGCCGTCGCCGGTCACGAGCGCGAGCTCCTGGACCGCCTGATCGGTGAGCGTCTGCTTGCCGGCGAGGCATTCGACGCCGGCTGGCAGCAGGCTCAGCTGGCCCTCGCTCCGCGACACGTCGAAGGACGATCCGATCGCCTTCGGAGCGTTGCAGAGCGCCGGCGACCGCGTCCACAGCCAGGAGCAGAGGGCATACGGCTTGTCCGGATCCTGCTCGGGGGCGTTCCACTCTCCCCAGCCCCACGACCAGACGGATGCGATGCCGGTCTCGGCGGCGACCTGCGCCGAGGCGAGTTGCTGCCACTTCGCCACCTCGTACCACGCCTGGGCCGGCTCGAGGCCGTTGCGGCCGCCGAACCCCTTCGTCGTCGCGAAGCTGACCATCAGGCCGACTCGACTGGGCGGGATGCCGATCGCGGTGAAGTCGCCGACCGCTTGCCGGTACGTCGTGCGCAGGTTTCGGTTGCCGAGAATCGGGCCTGCCTTCCACGTCGCTGTCGCCGACACGTACGATTCACGGACGAGCTCGGCGGAGGCGCCAGCCTGCTGCCACCAGACGGCCGCGTCACCCCCGGTGTACGGGGACGTCGCGACGAGCAGCACCGGATGCGCGCCGAGGGCGGCGAGGTTCTGGACGAACGCGAGCGCGTTCTGCCGGTACTGGGCGTTGCTGTCCGACCAGGGCGTGACGAGGCTCGCGCCGGAGAGCTCGTTGAGCACGATCACCGGCGTCGGGCAGCCGGTCTGCTGGACCGCGAACGTGAAGAGGCTCTGCGCCTTCGCCTGCATCGTCGCGGGATCGGCGGGCTTCGTCGTCGTGCCGATCCGCTTGTTGAAGTTGAGGTCGAAGTAGACGGTGGCTGCGCCGGCGGCGCGCATCCGCGCCGGGTAGTCGCCGCTCGACGCGCCGAGCACGATCCCGGGCTTGCCGAAGATCGGGTCGAACTGTTCGGTCGGCCAGCCGAAGTCGGCCCAGACCGGCTGCGTCGCCGGGATCCCGCACTGGCCCGCGTACGGCGCCGGCGGCGCCTGGTGGATCGCAGCCGGTGCACGCGCGACGCCGAGCGCGAGCGCGGCGGCGCCGAGCAGGATGAGTGCGGCGAGCTTCCTCACAGGCCCCCCTCCTGTGTACCAAAAGGGGCGGCCCGACAGGCCGCCCCTTCAGGCTTCTCCATGCTCCCCGCGCTACTCGTTGTCGAGCGGAGAGTCCACCTCGGGGATTTCCTCGGCGTCGAGCGGGCCCCGGTCGACGGCGCCCTCGGGCGCGTCGCCGAAGTCGAGCCCGAGCCCGGCGAGGCCGTCGCCGCCGTCCGAGCCGATCTCCTCGAGCGCCGCCAGCAGCTGCTCCTCGGTCTGCGGCCGCGTGTACGCGCTGGCCGGCACCGCGTCGGAGGGGCGGATCTCGATCGTCCGGTATCGCTTCAGCCCCGTCGCCGCCGGGATCAGCTTCCCGATGATGACATTCTCCTTCAGGCCGAGCAGCCGGTCGACCTTGCCCTCGATCGCGGCGTCCGTGAGCACCTTCGTCGTCTCCTGGAAGGAGGCGGCCGAGAGGAACGACTCGGTCGCGAGCGACGCCTTCGTGATGCCGAGGATCAGCGGCTCCGAGGTCGCCTGCTCCTTCTTCTCCTTCTTGACGCGCGCGTTCTCGCGCTCGAGCACGATCTTGTCCACGAGCTGCCCGGGCAGCAGGTCCGTCTGGCCCGCGTTCTCGACGCGGACCTTCTTGAGCATCTGCCTGACGATCAGCTCGATGTGCTTGTCGTGGATCTCGACGCCCTGCGACTTGTAGACCTTCTGCACCTGGTCGACGAGATAGAGCTCCGTCGCCGTGTAGCCCTTCAGGCGCAGCAGGTCGGCCGGGCTCACCGAGCCCTCGTGCAGCGCGTCGCCGGCCTCCACCCGCTGGCCGTGCGAGACGAGCAGGCGGGTGCGGCGCGGGATGGTGTACGAGCGCTCGTCCTCCTCCTTACCGCTGTCCGGGAGGATGGTGAGCTTCACCTGCCGCTCGGTCTCCTCGATTGCGATCGTGCCGTCGATCTCGGCGAGCTCCGCGGCGCCCTTCGGGTTCCGCGCCTCGAAGATCTCGACGACGCGCGGGAGGCCGTGCGTGATGTCGGCGCCGGCGATGCCGCCCGTGTGGAACGTGCGCATCGTCAGCTGCGTGCCCGGCTCGCCGATCGACTGCGCGGCGATGATGCCGACCGCGTCGCCGATCTCCGACATCTCGCCGGTGGCGAGAAACGTGCCGTAGCACGCCTGGCACACGCCCGTCTCCGCCTTGCACTTCAGCACCGAGCGAACCGGGACCGTGAAGTCCTCGGCGAAGTCGCCGAGCTCCTCGATGATCTCGCGCAGGCGCGGCATCGTGATCTCCTCGCCCTTGTCCGCGATCACCGTCTTGCCCGGCTTGCCGGACGAGAGCGGCTTGTGGACGTCCTCGGCGACGATGCGGGCGGTGACGCTCTTGTTCAGGCCCTCGGGCAGGAACAGCGGCAGCTCGATGAACTCCTTCGTCTTGCAGTCCGCCTCGCGGATGATCACGTCCTGCGAAACGTCTACGAGACGGCGCGTCAGGTAGCCCGAGTCGGCCGTGCGCAGCGCCGTGTCCGCCAGGCCCTTGCGGGCGCCGTGGGTCGAGATGAAGTACTCGAGCACCGACAGGCCCTCCATGAAGTTGGCCTTGATCGGGCGCTCGATGATCTCACCCTTCGGATTCGCCATCAGGCCGCGCATGCCGGCGAGCTGGCGCAGCTGCGTGAACGAGCCGCGGGCGCCCGAGTTGGCCATCATGTAGATCGGGTTGAGCTCGTTCAGGTTGTCGATCATCGCGTCGGCGACCGTGTCCGTCGCCTCCGTCCAAATGTTGACGATCGACTCGTGCCGCTCGGACTCGGTGATGAGCCCGTGCTCGTACGCCTGCTCGACCTTCGCCACCCGCGCCTCGTACTCGGCGAGGATCTTCTCCTTCTGCGGCGGGATCACGATGTCGTTCTTCGAGATCGTGACGCCGGCGCGCGTCGCGTACTGGAAGCCGAGCTCCTTGATCGTGTCGAGCACCGTCGCGACAGTGTGCGCACCGTACTCGTCGACGAGCGTCGTGATGAAGTCGCCCAGCTCCTTCTTGGAGAGCGTGCGGTTGATGTAGTCGTGGTAGGTCGTGTACTCGCCGTCGAGCTCTCCGACAGCGTCGCGCAGCGCCCGGTCGACCTCTGCGTTGAAGATCACGCGGCCCGCCGTCGTGACGACGAGCTCGCCCTCCCACAGGTACTCGATCGGCTGCTGGAGATGGATCTGCTTCGCGTCGAGCGAGAACTCGACCTCCTCCTCGGTCCGGAACCGCTTCGGCCGCGGGTCCATCTCCTCCGCCGCGAGCTCGTCGAAGTTCAGGTCCGAGTACGTGAGGTAGTACGAGCCCAGCACCATGTCCTGCGTTGGCGTCGCGAGCGCGCGGCCGGATGCCGGCGAGAGGATGTTGTTCGCCGAGAGCATCAGGATCCGCGCCTCGGCCTGCGCCTCCGCGGACAGCGGCACGTGCACGGCCATCTGGTCGCCGTCGAAGTCCGCGTTGAACGCGTGGCACACGAGCGGATGCACCTGGATCGCCTTGCCCTCGACGAGCGTCGGCTCGAAGGCCTGGATGCCGAGGCGGTGCAGCGTCGGCGCCCGGTTCAGCAGCACCGGGTGCTCTTGGATGACCTCCTCGAGGATGTCCCAGACCTCGCCCTGCATCTGGTCGACATGCCGCTTGGCCGCCTTGATGTTCTGGACGATCTTCCGCTCGACGAGCCGGCTCATGATGAACGGCTTGAAGAGCTCGAGCGCCATCAGCTTCGGCAGGCCGCACTGGTGCAGCTTCAGGTGCGGGCCGGCGACGATCACCGAACGGCCGGAGTAGTCGACGCGCTTGCCGAGCAGGTTCTGGCGGAACCGGCCCTGCTTGCCCTTGAGCATGTCGGACAGCGACTTCAGCGGCCTGTTGCCGGGCCCGGTGACGGCGCGGCCACGACGGCCGTTGTCGAACAGCGCGTCGACGGCCTCCTGCAGCATGCGCTTCTCGTTGTTGACGATGATCTCTGGCGCGCCGAGATCGAGCAGCCGCTTGAGGCGGTTGTTCCGGTTGATGACGCGGCGGTAGAGGTCGTTCAGGTCCGACGTCGCGAAGCGGCCACCGTCGAGCTGAACCATCGGGCGCAGCTCCGGTGGGATCACCGGCACGGCCTCGAGGATCATCCACTCGGGGCGGTTCTCGGAGGTGACGAACGCGGAAACGACCTTCAGCCGCTTGATCGCGCGCTGCTGCTTCTGGCCCTTCGAGGTGCTGATCGTCTCGCGGAGCAGCGCGGACTCGGCGCCGAGGTCGAGGTCCTTGAGCAGATCGCGGACCGCCTCCGCCCCCATGCCGCCGCGGAAGTAGACACCGAACCCGTACGGCGACCCGAAGCGGTCCTTGAGCTCGCGGAAGATCTGCTCGTCGTTGACGATCATCTTCGGCTCGAGCTCGCGGAAGAGCGTCCACGTCTGCTCCAGTCGACGCACCGAGTCGACCGCGGCCTCGCGCGAGTCCTCGCGGCGAGACTCGATGTCGAGGTACATCTCACGCACCTTCAGCGCCCACTGGACGATCGCGTCGAGATCCTCTTTCTGGATGCGCCCGTCCGTGCGCAGGCAGAGGTCGTTCGCCAGCTCCCGGAGGTCGCTGTCGGCCTCGGCTGCGTCGATCGTGTCGGCGAGCAGCCCGTTGCCGAGCTCGCGCGCCTTCTCGAGGTTCTTCAGGTCGACGCCCTTCGCCCGTACCGCGTCCTCCTCGTTCAGCTCCTCGCCCGCGAGCAGGCCGTCGACGATGCGGTGGATGTGCTTCGTGATCGCGCCCTTCTTTGCGCCCGTCGCCTTGTCCAGATCCCTCTCGAGCGACGCGATCGCCGCGAGCACCTGCTCCGCGGCGAGCGCGACCTGGTCGAGCTCGCGCGGCGTCAACCGGCGGTCGTCGCGGATCGCAGCGTTGCGGACGAGCTCACGGATCTTCTTCGAGTCCTCGGTCGTGATCTGCCCGACGAGCTCGACGAACAGGCCGTTGACGAGGCCGCGCGCGTCCTCCAGCGTCGGCAGGCCCTGCTCCTCTGCCCAGTTGGAGAGGCCCCGGATCCAGAAGTCGTCGTCCTCGTCGAAGTTCCGCTCCTTGCCCTTGGCGAAGTAGTCGCGCCGGCGGGAAAGGCGGTCCTCGAGCGCGGCGAGCGCCTCGTCGCGGTCGACGTCGATCCGCTCCGACTCGGCCTTGACCTGGTCCTCGAGCGCGTTGACGTCGGCCGCCCGCTTCTCGTTGTCGACCGCCGTGACGATCGAAGCCGCGAAGTAGAGGACTTTCTCGAGCTCCCGCGGAGCGATGTCGAGCAGGTAGCCGATACGGCTCGGCACGCCCTTGAAGAACCAGATGTGCGAGACGGGCGCGGCGAGGTCGATGTGCCCCATGCGCTCGCGGCGCACCTTCTGCCGCGTCACCTCGACACCGCAACGCTCGCAGATGATGCCCTTGTAGCGGACGCGCTTGTATTTCCCGCAGTAGCACTCCCAGTCGCGCGTCGGCCCGAAGATGCGCTCGCAGAACAGGCCGTCGCGCTCGGGCTTGAGCGTGCGGTAGTTGATCGTCTCCGGCTTCGTGACCTCGCCCGAAGACCAGTCGCGGATCTGCTTGCTGGAAGCAAGCCCGATCCGAATCGCATCGAATTCGTTGATGTCGATCAACCGATTTCACCTCCGGTGAAATCGCTATGGGAAACCTGTGGCAATGTCGCTCCTCGTCGTACTTTGTCTCTTCGCTTTTTCAGTTAGTGGATCTCGAGCGGGAGGACGTCAGTCCTCCAGCTCGAGATCCACCAGATTCACGTCGCCGAGCGGGCCGACCTCTTCTTCGGCCTCCTCCTCGGCCTGCGCCTCCTCCGTCACATCGGAGTCGTCGAGGTCGCCGAGCGACTCGTCGACCGGCAGGGCGAGCTCGCCGTCCTGGTCGACGCGCTCCTGCCCCTCCTCGACCTCCTCGGCGGTCGGCTGGCGGCCGACGGCGCGGAGCGAGCCGGGCGAGAGGTCGATGCCGAGCTCCTCGGCGGCGCGCAGGAGCTCGTCCTCCTCCTCGCGCACCTCGACCTCGCGGCCTTCGTCCGAGAGCACGTGCACGTCGAGCGCCAGGGACTGCATCTCCTTCAGCAGCACCTTGAAGGACTCGGGGATCGACGGCTCGGCGATGTTCTCGCCCTTGACGATCGCCTCGTAGGCCTTCACGCGCCCGACCGTGTCGTCGGACTTGATCGTGAGCATCTCCTGGAGCGTGTACGCGGCGCCGTACGCCTCGAGGGCCCACACCTCCATCTCGCCGAAGCGCTGGCCGCCGAACTGCGCCTTGCCGCCGAGCGGCTGCTGCGTCACGAGCGAGTACGGGCCGGTGCTCCGCGCGTGGATCTTGTCGTCCACGAGGTGGAGCAGCTTGAGGATGTACATGAAGCCGACGGTGACCTTCTGCTCGAACGGCTCGCCGGTGCGGCCGTTGTAGAGCTGCACCTTGCCCGAGCACTTCCGGCCCACCGGGCGCTTCGGGTCGACGACGATCTGGATCGGCGAGTCCGGGTTCTGTTCCGTCCACTTGATCAGCGCCGCGTCGACGTCGGCCGGCGTCGCGCCGTCGAACACGGGCGTGGCCACCGGGGTCGGATCCGGCGCGGCGATGATCTGCCGCCGGTGCTTCCAGTTGATCTCTGCGCTACGCGCCCCAGAATCACCGTCCTCCGAGAAGACGCCGTGCGCGGCTGCCCAGCCCAGGTGCGTCTCGAGCACCTGGCCGATGTTCATGCGGCTCGGCACGCCGAGCGGGTTGAGCACGATGTCGACCGGCCGACCGTCCGGGAGGAACGGCATGTCCTCCTCGGGGACGATCTTCGAGATGACGCCCTTGTTGCCGTGGCGTCCGGCGAGCTTGTCGCCCTCGGCGATCTTGCGCTTCGTCGCCACGTAGACGCGGACGAGCTCGTTCACGCCCGGGCTCAGGTCGTCGCCGCTGTCGCGCGAGAACGTCTTCACGTCGATCACGACGCCGCCCTCGCCGTGCGGCACCTTGAGGCTCGTGTCGCGGACCTCGCGCGCCTTCTCCTTGAAGATCGCGCGGATCAGCTTCTCCTCCGCCGTCAGCTCGGTCTCGCCCTTCGGCGTCACCTTGCCGACGAGCAGGTCGCCGGCGCCGACCTCGGCGCCGATCCGCACCACCCCGCGCTCGTCGAGCTGCGCGAGCGACTCCTCCGAGCGGTTCGGGATGTCGCGCGTAATCTCCTCGTCGCCGAGCTTCGTCGAACGCGCGTCGATCTCGTACTCGTGGATGTGGATCGACGAGAGAATGTCGTCCTTGACGATGCGCTCGCTGAGGACGATCGCGTCCTCGAAGTTGTAGCCCTCGAACGGCATGAAGGCGACCAGGAGGTTCGCGCCGAGCGCGAGCTCGCCGTTGTCGGTCGAGCTGCCGTCCGCGAGGACGTCGCCCGCCTTCACCTTGTCGCCCAGGAGCACGATCGGCTTGTGGTGGATGAGCGTGCCCTGGTTCGAGCGCATGAACTTCGTCATCGTGTACTCGTCGCGCCCGTCCCTCGCCTCGACGACGATCTTGTCGGCGTCCACGTCGACGACGGTGCCGGAGCGCTCCGCGATCACGACGTCGCCCGAGTCGACGGCGGCGCGGTACTCGAGGCCGGTGCCGACGAGCGGCGCCTGCCGGATCAGCAGCGGCACGGCCTGCCGCTGCATGTTCGCGCCCATCAGCGCGCGGTTCGCGTCGTTGTGCTCGAGGAACGGGATGAGCGCCGTCGACACCGAGACGATCTGCGCCGGCGCGACGTCCATGAACTCGACCGCCTTCGGCGGCGCCGTGACGGCCTCTCCCTCCGCGGAGCGGCAGAGCACCGCGTCGCCGAGCAGCTTGCCGTTCTTGTCGGTGTCGGCGGTCGCCTGCGCGATCGTGTAGCGCGACTCCTCAACGGCGTCGAGGTAGACGATCTCGTCGGTGACCTTGCCGCCCACGACCTTCCGGTACGGCGTCTGGACGAAGCCGAACTCCGAGACCGTCGCGTAGGAGGCGAGGTAACCGATCAGGCCGATGTTCGGACCTTCAGGCGTCTCGATCGGGCACATGCGCCCGTAGTGGGTCGGGTGCACGTCGCGCACCTCGATCGGGGCACGCTCGCGCGTGAGGCCGCCTGCGCCGAGCGCGGAGAGGCGGCGCCGGTGCGTGAGGCCGGCCAGCGAGTTCGTCTGGTCCATGAACTGCGACAGCTGCGAGGAGCCGAAGAACTCCTTCAGCGCCGCCACGACCGGACGGATGTTGATGATCGTCTGCGGCGTGATCGTGTCGACGTCCTCGGTCGTCATCCGCTCGCGCACGACGCGCTCCATGCGGTAGAGGCCGACGCGGAACGCCTCCTGGATCAGCTCGCCGACGGTCCGCAGCCGGCGGTTGCCGAAGTGCTCGTACTCGTCGAGCTCGGCCGCAATAGGCGCGCGGGGAAGCGCGATCGCATCGGCGGCGAAGTCCTTGGAGTCCTCCGGCACGCCGAGCTTGACCGGCAGCTCGATCAGCTTGCGCACGAGCGCGACGATGTCCTCGATCGTCAGCACGCGAACGTCGTCCGGCACGTCGACGCCGAGCCGCTGGTTGAGCTTGTAGCGGCCGACCTTCGTCAGGTCGTAGCGCTTGGGGTCGAAGAAGAGGGCCCGCAGCAGGTTCCGCGCGTTGTCGAGCGTCGGCGGCTCACCGGGGCGCTGCTTCTTGAACACCTCGATCAGGGCCTCCTCCTCCCGCGTGGAGGGGTCCTTCTCGAGCGTGTTGACGATGTACGACGAGTTGTCGAACAGGGCGAGGATCGCCTCGTTCGTCGACGTGTCGAGCGCGAAGCCGGTCGAGGGGTCCTCGGCGGGGAGGGCACGGAGGAGCGTCGTGATCGGCAGCTTGCGCTTGCGGTCGATGCGGGCGTAGACGACGCCCTTCTTGTCGATCTCGAGCTCGAGCCAGGAGCCGCGGCTCGGCATCAGGTTGGCCGTGAAGACCTGCTTCGTCGGGTCCTTCGGCTCCATCAGGTAGGCGCCCGGCGAGCGCACGAGCTGCGTGACGATGACGCGCTCGGTGCCGTTGATGATGAACGTGCCGAACCCGGTCATCATCGGGAAGTCGCCCATGAAGACCGTCTGCTCGCGGATCTCACCCGTGTCCTTGTTCACGAAGCGGACCGTCATCGAGAGCGGAGCCTGGTAGGTCAGGTCCTTCTCGCGGCATTCCTTGATCGAGAACTGGGGCTGGCCGAACTTGTAGGCGCCGAACTCGACGGCGAGCGAGCCGGTGTAGTCCTCGATCGGTGAGATGTCGTCGATCGTCTCCCGGAGGCCCTCGTCCAGGAACCACTGGAACGAGGCCTTCTGGATGTCGATCAGGTTGGGGAGGTCGAGGACGTGTTCGAGGCGGGAAAAGGACTTACGCGCACGGGGCGATGCGACCTTGGTGGTCAAAGAAAATAGCCTCCCTTGGGGACGTGCGAGCTCAGGCGAAATCAGGCGGATTCAGGCGTGCAGGACGGCGGACGTCGCGGAACGTCGGCGCAACCCGCCAGGGTACCTGAAGACACCCCTTTACCGCAAGCGAAGGCCTGCGGCCCACGCCGGTATGCCGGCGAAATGTAGCGCGCCGGCCGGCCCTCGTCCAGAGGCCGGGGGAGGCGCCCCTGCAGCGCCTCCCCCGGCCGGCCCGCCCTAGGGGCCGGTGGTCGTGGTGGTGGTCGTCGCCGCCGTGGTCGTCGGCGTGGTGGTCGTCGTCCCCGTGGTGGTCGTCTTTGCCCTGGCTTCGGCCACGAGCGCCGAGCGGGCGGTCACGGACGAGCCGTTGACGCAGCCCAGCGCGGTGACGTGCACCGGCTGGCCGCTCGAGCCGACCGTCACGGTCACGACCTGGCCGGGCGCGAACGAGCTGTCCTCGCCGGCCTTCGTCACGGTGACCGTAAACGTCTGCGGCCCGGAAGCGGTGCCGACGACGGCGCCCCGCTGGCAGGACCCGGTGGTGGCGGTCTTCTGACCGTTCTCGTGGCGCCCCTTGCCGTCGTTGGCGAGGGCGTATGAGCTGCCGACGCCAGCGGCGCCGATGAGCATGCCTCCGTAAAACGAAGAGGGGCGCCAAAGAAGGCGCCCCTCGAAAC
>JBEKEH010000112.1:0-10814 GCA_050013935.1 Gaiellaceae bacterium
CGCAACTCGTCGAGCCACGCGCGCGAGAACACCCAGCCGTCCGCACGCTCGAGGTCGCCGAGCTCGCCGAGATGCGCGAGCGACTCTGCGCGGACCGGCTCGTGCACGGTCGCGGCGATCTCGCCGCGCTCGACGTGCTCCATCCGCTCCGCGCTCGCGTGCCGCGGCGGCGCCGGGTCGAGCACGCGGCCGCCGCCGACGGTCGTGCCGGCGCGGAGGACGACGCGGTCGTTGCGCGCGGCCACAACCGGCCGCGCGAGCCGGAGCTGCGCCCAGCGCTCGCCCACGCGCACGACGCGCGCCGGGACCTCGGCGGTGCCGTGGTGGACGTGCACGTGCGAGGGGATCTCCGCCAGCTCCTCGAGTGCGACGTCGAGCCGGTAGCCGACGGAGAACGCGCCCGGCGTGACGAGCGCGTCGCCGCGGCGGAGCTCGTGCCGCTCGACGCCGGGCAGCGCGACCGCGACGCGCTGGCCCGACTCCGCGCGCTCGACCGGCCGGTCGTGCACCTGCACGCTGCGCACGCGCACGCCGCGGCCGCCCGGCTCGGCGCGGAGCTCGTCGCCCTCGCCGATCGAGCCGGACCAGAGCGTCCCGGTGGCGACGGTGCCGATCCCGTGCAGCGTGAAGACACGGTCGACGTAGAGGCGCGCGGGACCGTCGCCGCCTTCGTGCCGCTGCTCGCCGGCGGTCTCGGCGAGCGCCGTGCGCAGCTCGTCGAGACCGGCGCCTGTGCGCGCGCTGACGGCGACGACGCGCGCGCCGGGGACGAGCTCCTCCGCTTCGGCGCGAGCGAGCTCGAGCGTCTCCTCGTCGACGAGATCCGCCTTCGTCAGCGCCACCACGCCGCGCTCGATCCCGAGCAGGCGCAGGATCGCCAGATGCTCGTGTGTCTGCGGCCGGGCGCCCTCGTTCGCGTCGATCACGAGCAGGAAGAGGTCGACGCCGGTCGCACCGGCGACCATCGTCCGCACGAACCGCTCGTGGCCGGGAACGTCGACGACCGAGAGCTGGGTCCCGTCCGGCAGCTCGAGCGGCGCGTACCCGAGGTCGATCGAGATCCCGCGCGCGCGCTCCTCCGGTAGGCGGTCGGTGTTCCTGCCGGTCAGCGCCTCGACGAGCGCCGTCTTGCCGTGGTCGATGTGACCTGCCGTAGCGACCGTCAGAGGCATGCGTGTACGGCGGCCGCAACCTCGTCGATCTCCTCGTCGGCGAGCGTCAGGCAGTCGAGCAGCAGCTTTCCGTCGCGGACGATGCCGACGACCGGCGGCTCGCCGGTGCGCAACGGCGCGGCCAACGTCCCGTCCACGGCGCAGGCGAAGCTCGGCAGCTCGGCGAGCGGGAGCGCGCCGCCGCCGGCGCGGCCGACGGTCTCCTCGACCGTACCGCCGACAGCGGTCGCGAGCTTCTCCGCCCGAGCGCGGATCGCGGCGGCGTCCTGCCGGAGCATGCGCAGCACGGGGATCCGCTCCGGCGCATCGAGGTAGAGGCGCAGCGTTCCCTCGAGCGCGGCGAGCGTCAGCTTGTCCACCCGCAGTGCCCGTTGCAGCGGATGGCGCCGCAGCTTCTCGACGAGCTCGGCGCGGCCGGCGACGATGCCCGCCTGCGGGCCGCCGAGCAGCTTGTCGCCGGAGAAGCAGACGAGGTCGGCGCCGGCGGCGAGGCTCTCCTTCGCCGTCGGCTCGTCGCCGATCTCACCGAGCGCGCCGGAGCCGAGGTCGTCCACGAGCGGCAATCCATGCCGCGCGGCCACGGCGGCGAGCTCCGTGAGCCGCGGCAGCTCGGCGAAGCCGACGATGCGGAAGTTCGACTGGTGCACGCGCAGGAGCAGCGCCGTCTCGGGGCCGACCGCGCGCTCGTAGTCGGCGGCCCGCGTGCGATTCGTCGTGCCGACCTCGACGAGCCGCGCGCCCGAGCGCGCGAGCACGTCGGGGATGCGGAAGCCGTCGCCGATCTCGATCAGCTCGCCGCGCGAGACGACGACCTCGCGCCCCTCGGCGAGCGCGGCGAGCGCGAGCAGGACGGCGGCGGCGTTGTTGTTCACGACGAGCGCGGCCTCGGCACCCGTGAGTCGGCGCAGGATCGCCGCCATATGGTCCTGGCGCGAGCCGCGCGCGCCGTCGCGCAGGTCGAGCTCGAGATTCGAGTAGCCGCGCGCGGTCTCGACCACGCGCGCGAGCGCCTCCTCGGCGAGCGGGGCGCGCCCGAGGTTCGTGTGCACGATCACGCCGGTCGCGTTGAGAACCCGCCGCAGGCTCGGCGTCCGGACGGCGATCAGCTCGTCGCGCAGCCGGGCGGCGAGGTCGCCGGGATCCGCTCCCGTCTGTATTTCTTCACGCGCGCGCGCGACAACACTCCGCGCCGCGTCGACGGCGAGCGGATCGTCGACGCTACGTGCGAGCTCGTCGACCGACGGGAGATCGCGCGGCTCCACACCGAAAGGCTACTACCGGGCGTTCGCGTGATTGTTGCGGTGGTCGTAGCGTTCGAGCACGTACTGGACGGCTTTCGCCGGCTCGTCGGTCACCGTGAGCAGCTCGAGATCGCCCTCGTCGACCATCCCCTCGACCAGCGATCGCCCGCGCACCCAGTCGACGAGCGGCGACCAGTACGCCGAGTCGAACAGGACGACCGGGAAATGGAGCACCTTGCCGGTCTGAATGAGCGTGAGCGACTCGAAGAGCTCGTCTGCCGTGCCGAAGCCGCCCGGGAAGACGACGAAGCCCTCTGCCGCCTTTACGAACATCGTCTTGCGCGCGTAGAAGTGGTGGAAGGTCAGCGAGACGTCGCAGTACGGATTGAGCCCCTGCTCGTGCGGCAGGTCGATGTTGAAGCCGACCGAGAGTCCGCCGCCCTCGCGGCAGCCGCGGTTCGCCGCCTCCATCACACCGGGCCCACCGCCGGTCACGACCGCCCAGCCGGCGTCACCGAACAAACGGCCTGTCTCGCGCGCCGCGTCGTAGGCGAAGGAGCCCTCCTGGACGCGCGCCGACCCGAATATCGAGACGGCAGGACGGTCGAGCCGGTCAACCGCCTCGAAGCCCGCGAAGAACTCGTCCGCGATCGACTCCACGTGGCGCCGCCGCTCGTCGAGCGTCTCGTGCGCCTGGAGCATCTGCCGGTCTTCGGGCACCTACAGCATCCCGTTCGGCCGGGTGGCGAGCATTCCGAGCACGAGCGCGCCGCCGAGGGCGACGTAGACCATCGCGATCGTCAGCGCGCGCGTGCGGTCAGGCGCGAACGCCTGCACCGGTATGCCGCCCTCGAACTGGATCACCGGCATCCGCCACGCCTCGCCGATCGAGCGTGCGATCGAGCCCCCGTCGAGGAAGCCGATGGGGAGCAGGTTGAAGGCGTTGAGCAGGAAGCCGATGTTCGCGAGCACCTCGAGCATCGACGAGCCGCGCTGCGCGCCGATGCCCCAGACGGCGGCGGCCGCGAGGCCGCCGGCGAGCGGGCCGGCCAGCGAGATGCGCGCGTTCCGCCACGGCGTCAGCCCGGCGTGCTGAATGGTCACGTAGGCGCCGAAGAACGGGATGAACGTCGGCCAGGAGACATGGAGCCCCTGCCGCCGCGCCTCGATCGCATGGCCGATCTCGTGCACGAGGATCATCAGCACGAAGCCGAACGCGAACGTCCAGCTGCCGAACCACAGCTTGTACGCGGCCGCCGAGATGAAGAAGCCGAAGAACTTGACGAAGATGAAGCCCCACTTCAGCGCCGTCCCGCCGATCAGGACCGCGAGGCCGCCCAGGCGCTCGAGCGAACGCCGGATGCCCCTCCCGCGCGGGTGGATCGGGCGTTCGTCGCGGAACTCGTCCATCGATCGGAACCAGGGTAGTCACGAGCCGCGGCCGATCCACTCGGCGCCGCCCTCGTACACCTCCTTCTTCCAGAGGGGGATGGTCTCCTTCAAGGTGTCGATCGCTTCGCGGCACGCCTCGAGGGCCGCGGCCCGGTGGGGCGCGGAGACCGCGATCACGACGCTCGGCTCGCCGATCTCGACGCGGCCGACGCGGTGATGGATCGCGACCTCGCTCAGCTCGTGCTTCGTCTTCAGCTCCTCGGCCAGCGCCCGCAGCATCTGCTCGGCCATCTCCTCGTAGGCCTCGTACTCGAGGTGGAGAACGTCACGGCCGCGTGAGCGGCGCCGCACCGTGCCGACGAAGGTCGCGACCGCGCCGGCATCGACGCTCTCGACCTCGGCGACCGCAGCGCTGAGGTCGAGCGGCTCCGCGCTGAGCAGAAAGGCGCCGCCGGAGACCGGTGGGATCAACGCGACCTCGTCGCCGTCGCGCAGCTCTCGGTCGCGATCCGCGTACTCGCGGTTCACCGCGTAGAGGAGGCCCGCCGGCTCGTCGCCGAGACCGAGCGCAGGCCAGACGTCGCCGACGCGCGCGATGTCCTCGAGCTCGAGCCGTGCGCGGCCCGCGCGCTCGCGCAGGCCGGCGAAGAGGCGGACGGTGACGCGCACTTCGTCGATCATGCCCGACCGCGTACCCTGAGCGGGGGATGCCTGGAAGACGCTGGGACTTCTCGAGAGACGAGCCGCCGGAGCGGCCCGCCGATCCGGCGGTTCGGCGCGCCAATCTGAGGCGCGTCGCACGCCTCTTCACGCACTACAAGCTGCGCCTCGGAGCGGTGCTTTCGCTCATCGTCTTCTCGTCGGTCATCGGCGTCTACCCGGCGTTTCTCCTGCGGGACGCGCTGCAGGCGATCAACGATCGGGACACGACGAAGCTCTCGTTCGCGGCCGGCGGCATGATCGCGATCGCCGTCGTCACCGGCATGCTCGGCGTCTGGCAGACGCTGCTCTCGAACCAGGTGGGCCAGCGCGTCATGCACGACCTGCGTGCCGCGGTCTTCCGGCATCTGCAGCGGCTCTCGCTCGCGTTCTTCACGCGCACCCGCACAGGCGAGGTGCAGTCGCGGATCTCCAACGACATCGGCGGCGTCCAGAGCGTTGTGACGAGCACAGCCACCTCCATCGCGTCGAACGTGACGACCGTGGTGGCGACGATGTTCGCGATGATCGCGCTGAGCTGGAAGCTTGCGTTGTTCGCGTTCGCGCTCATCCCGATCTTCGTCTTCCTGACGCGACGGGTCGGCAACGAGCGCCGCAAGATCGCGAAGACCACGCAGGAGACGCTCGCCGACATCTCGAGCCTCGTCCAGGAGTCGCTCTCGGTCTCCGGGATCATGCTCGGCAAGACCCTGGGCCGCTCGAAGGAGCTCGCCGACCGCTTCGAGGCGAACTCGCGGCGGCTCGCGGACCTCGAGGTGCGGCAGAACATGACCGGCCGCTGGGTGATGGCGATGATCCAGACGAGTTTCTCGATCATGCCGGCCGCCGTCTACTGGTTCGGCGGACTCGCGTATGCCCACGGCTCGCATGCGATCAGCGTGCCGACGCTCGTCGCCTTCACGACTTTGCAGACCCGCCTCTTCTTCCCGGTGGGCTCGCTGCTCGGCGTGGGGCTCGACGTGCAGACGTCGCTCGCGCTCTTCGACCGCATCTTCGAGTATCTCGACCAGCGGGTCGAGATCGAGGAGAAGCCGGACGCTATCGCGATCGGACCTGTCGGCGACGTCGTGTTCGACGACGTCTGGTTCCGGTACGCCGACGAATGGACGCTGCAGGATGTCTCGTTCACCGTGGCGGTGGGGACGACCACCGCAATCGTCGGCGAAACGGGATCGGGGAAAACGACGCTCGGCTACCTCGCGGCGCGACTCTACGACGTCGGCCGGGGCAGCATCTCGATCGGTGGCGTCGACGTCCGCAACCTCTCGTTCAGCGCGCTCTCGGATCTCGTCGGCGTCGTCTCGCAGGAGACGTACCTCTTTCACGCATCGGTGCGCGAGAACCTGCGCTTCGCGAAGCCGGACGCGACCGACGCCGAGGTCGAGGCGGCGGCCGAGGCAGCGCGCATCCACCACGTGATCGCGGCGCTGTCGGAGGGCTACGACACGATCGTCGGCGAGCGCGGTTACCGCTTCTCCGGCGGCGAGAAGCAGCGCATGGCGATCGCGCGGACGATCCTGCGCAACCCCCCGGTCCTCGTTCTCGACGAGGCGACGAGCTCGCTCGACACCGAGACGGAGCGGCTCGTGCAGGAGGCGCTCGACCGGCTCGCGGAGGGGCGGACGACGATCGCGATCGCGCACCGGCTCTCGACCGTGCGCGATGCCGACCAGATCATCGTGCTCGACCGCGGCCGGGTGGTCGAGGTCGGCCGTCACGAGGAGCTGATCCTCGCCGGCGGCCGCTATACCGCCCTCGCCGCGCGCGACGCGGAGCTCGGCGCGCTGGCGGCGCTGTAGACGTTCCGGTACAAGGACAGCGCACAGTGAGCCACTACTCCGCCTCGTTCAGCCTCACGCTCCGCGTTCGCCTCGACGACCGTCTGGGCAGCTTCGCCGACCTGGCGCGCGCGATCGCGGACGCGGGCGGGCTGCTCGGCGCGATCGACCTCGTCCGCGTCGAGACCGGGTCGAAGGTGCGCGACGTCAGCGTGCTCGCCACCGACGCCGCCCACGCCGACGCGATCGTCCGCGCGTGCCGCGAGGTGGAGGGCGTCGAGGTAGAACGCGTCTCCGACCGCACCTTCCTGCTCCATCTCGGCGGGAAGATCCACATGAGCTCGAACGCGCCGGTGAAGACGCGCGACGACCTCTCGATGGCGTACACGCCGGGCGTCGCCCGCGTTTGCCAGGCGATCGCGGCGGATCCCGAGAGCGTCTGGAACCTCACGATCAAGCGCAACACGGTCGCCGTCGTCACCGACGGCAGCGCCGTGCTCGGCCTCGGCAACATCGGGCCCGAGGCCGCGATGCCGGTGATGGAGGGCAAGGCGCTGCTCTTCAAGGAGTTCGGCGGCGTCGACGCGTGGCCGATCTGCCTCAGCACGCAGGAGCCGGACGCGATCGTGGCGGCGGTCGAGGCGATCGCGCCCGGCTTCGGCGGCATCAACCTCGAGGACATCGCCGCGCCCCGCTGCTTCGAGGTCGAGGCGCGGCTGCGCGCGTCGCTCGACATCCCCGTCTTCCACGACGACCAGCACGGCACCGCCGTTGTCGTGCTCGCGGCGTTCCTGAACGCGCTGCGCGTCGTCGGCAAGCGGGTCGAGGACGTGAAGGTCGTCGTCACGGGCGTCGGCGCAGCAGGGACCGCCGTGACGAAGACGCTGCAGGCCGCGGGTGTGCGCAACGTCGTCGGCTGCGACAGTCGCGGCGCCGTCCACCGCGGCCGCACGGACCTCACGGACGTGAAGGCCCACTACGCCGAGGAGACGAACCCCGAGGGCGTGCAGGGGAGCGCCGACGAGGCGCTCGCCGGCGCGGACGTCTTCGTCGGCCTCTCGCAGCCCGGCGCAGTCACGGTCGACGGCATCCGCCGCATGGCGCCCGACGCGATCGTGTTCGCGATGGCGAACCCGACTCCCGAGGTGTTTCCCGAGGAGATCGCCGGCCTCGCCGCGGTCATCGCGACCGGGCGCTCCGACTATCCGAACCAGATCAACAACGTGCTCGCCTTCCCGGGGATCTTCCGCGGCGCGCTCGACGTGCGCGCCGCGGCGATCACCGACCGGATGGAGGTCGCGGCCGGCCATGCGATCGCCGCCACGATCGGCGAGCAGGAGCTCGCCCCGGACTACATCGTGCCGAGCGTATTCAACCGGGAGGTCGTCCCCGCCGTCGCCGCCGCGGTCGCGGCCGCGGCGCACCAGGACGGCGTCGCGCGCAGCAGCCACGAGGCGGCCGAGAGCGCCGCGAGCCTCTAGCGCGTCCCGCCGAGCGACCAGGCGGCCACCTGCCACCAGTCCGCGTGGCCGTAGTAGCCGGGCCCGTAGCCGAGCGAGAGCAGCGGGCCGAGGAGCCGGCCGCCGCGGAGGGCGTAGAGCTTCCCGGCACCCTTGTGGGAGCGGACGAAGAGGATCGTCCTCCCGTCGCGCGAGAAGCGCGGCGACTGGTCGGTGGACGCGGACGGCGGCGAGGTCAGGCGCCGCACGGCGCCGTCGAGGCCGACGCGCCAGAGCGACCAGTGCGTCGCGAAGAAGTCCGCGTTCATGCTCGCGGGCTGCGACTGGACGACGACCGAGCGGCCGTCGGGGGCGCAGTCGAGCGAGCCCCAGGCGCGGCCGGACGCGCGCACGAGCGGGCGGGGCGCCCACCCCGGCGCGCTCGCCGCGACGAGGCGCTTTGGCGCCGTCGCGATCCGGTCGCCCCCGGCAGTCATGACGAGCGTGCGGCCGCACCAGGCGCGGTAGTCGGCGTTCAGGAGCCCGAGCGCGACGTCGTGCGGCGTGCCGCCGGCGGCGGGCACGACCTGGAGCGTCAGCCCGTCGGCGGCGATCGAAGCCGAGTTCATCGGGTCGATGTAGAAGAAGAGCCAGCGGGCGTCCGGCGACCAGGCGACGAGCCCCACCGGCCCGGGCATGCCGCCCGGGATCTTCGCGTACGACTCGTGCACGGCGTAGACGTTGTGCGTCGAGCCGCGCGTGCGCACGACGATCGTCTGCACCGCCGCCTTCGGCCCGAGCCGGTGCACGACGACGTCGGCGACGCTTCGGCCGTCCGGCGAGGCCAGCCCGCTCGCAGCTCCCTGCTTGCGCGGCGTCCCGCCCGCGACCGGGACGATCCAGCGGCCGTACCCGTACTCGAGCGCCCGGCCGCCGTCGACAAACCGGACGCCGCCCTGGACGCCGCGCCGGACGAGCACCCGGTCGCGGCAGGTGGCGAGGTCGACGAGGTGGAGCTTCCCGCCGCGGGCGAGCGCGACCGAGCCGAGCCCCGGCTGCGGGCGGCAGGCGAAGGCAGCGGCGGCGACGGCGGCGACCACGACGACCAATGTACGGCGCGCCTCTACGATCTGTCACATGGCGGCGACCGGCAACCGGCACACCGAGTCCGGGATCGAGGTGAAGGCGGTCTACACGGCGGCCGACGCGGCGAGGCCGCTCGAGCCGCCGGGCGAGTACCCGTTCACCCGCGGGCCGTACCCGGACATGTACCGCGGCCGGCCGTGGACGATCCGCCAGTACGCGGGCTTCGCCTCCGCCGAGGAGTCGAACGCCCGCTACCGCTACCTGCTCGAGGCCGGACAGACCGGGCTCTCGATCGCGTTCGACCTGCCGACCCAGCTCGGCTACGACTCCGACGACCGCCGCTCGCTCGGGGAGGTCGGCCGCACCGGCGTCGCGATCGACTCGCTCGCCGACATGGAGGTCCTGCTCGACAGGATCCCGCTCGGCGAGGTGTCGACGTCGATGACGATCAACGCGCCGGCGTCGCTCCTCCTCCTGCTCTACGAGCTCGTCGCCGAGCAGCAGGGCGTCGCGTCGACGGAGCTGCGCGGCACCGTCCAGAACGACATCCTGAAGGAGTACGTCGCGCGCGGGAACTACATCTTCCCGCCGAGGCCGTCGATGCGGCTGACGACGGACCTCTTCGCGTACTGCGCGGAGCGGATCCCGCACTGGAACACGATCTCGATCTCCGGCTACCACATCCGCGAGGCCGGATCGACCGCGGTGCAGGAGCTTGCGTTCACGCTTGCCAACGGGATCGCATACTGCAGCGCCGCGGTCGCGGCGGGGCAGTCGCCGGACGACTTCGGCGAGCGGCTCTCCTTCTTCTTCAACGCGCACAACGACTTCTTCCAGGAGGTCGCAAAGTTCCGCGCGGCGCGCCGGCTATGGGCGCGGATCATGAGGGAGCGCTTCGGCGCGACGAACCCGAAGGCGACGGCGCTGCGCTTCCACGCGCAGACCGGCGGCTCGACGCTCACCGCGCAGCAGCCGGAGAACAACGTCGTGCGCGTGGCGATTCAGGCGCTGTCCGCCGTCTGCGGCGGTGCGCAGTCGCTGCACACGAACTCGTTCGACGAGGCGCTCGCGCTGCCGACCGAGCACGCGGCGACGATCGCGCTGCGCACGCAGCAGATCCTCGCGGCAGAGGCCGGCGGCACCGACACCGCCGACCCGCTCGGCGGCTCGTACTTCATCGAGGCGCTCACGGACGAACTCGAGGCGCGCGCCTGGGAGCTGATCGAGCGCGTCGACGAGCTCGGCGGCGCCGTCGAGGCGATCGAGCAGGGCTTCGTGCAGGGCGAGATCGAGCAGGCGGCGTTCACGTGGCAGCAGCAGGTCGAGGCCGGCGAGCGGGTGATCGTCGGCGTCAACCGCTTCCAGGACGAGCACGAGGAGAGAGTCGAGCTGCAGCGGATCGACCCGGAGACGGAGCGGCGCCAGCTCGAGCGGACGGCGCGCGTGCGAGCCGAGCGGAACGCGGACGAGGCGACGCGCGCGCTCGCCGCGGTACGCGAGACGGCGCGCGGCGACGCGAACCTGCTGCCGCCGATGCGGGACGCGCTGCGTGCGCGCTGCACCGTCGGCGAGATCTGCGAGACGCTGCGCGAGGAGTGGGGCATGTACGACGCCGTGCGGCCGCGCGCCTGAACAGGCTGTGCGTTGCGGATCCTGCTCGTCTCCCAGATGTACCCGGGCCCGGACGACCCGGACCTCGGCACGTTCGTCGCGCAGGTCGAGCGGGCGCTCGGCGAGCGCGGCCACGAGCTGAAGCGCGTAGTGCTCGACACCCGCTCGGGCGGGAAGCTCCGCTATCTCACACTCGCGCGGCAAACGCGGCGTGCCCGCTCCTGGCGTCCCGACGTCGTCTACGCGCACTTCCTCGTCCCCTCGGGGCTGATCGCCGCACTCGGCTCGCGCGCGCCACTCGTCGTCACCGCGCACGGCCGCGACGTGCGCAACGTCGGCACGTTCCCGGGCGTCGCCGCGGCGACGCGGCTCGTC
>JBEKEH010000113.1:0-12469 GCA_050013935.1 Gaiellaceae bacterium
CAGGATCTGCGCGAACGCCGGCGCGGCCACGACGCCGCCGAAGATGTTGAGCCTCGGCTCGTCGACCGTGACGAGGACGACGAGGCGCGGATTGCTCGCAGGCACCATGCCGACGAAGGTCGCCACGTACGCGCCCGGGATGTAGCCGTGCGGCCCCGGCTTCTGCGCGGTGCCGGTCTTGCCGGCGACGCTGTAGCCGGGGATCTCTGCGGCGGCGGCCGTGCCGACGTCGGAGACGACGCCTTTCAACATCGTCAGCAGCTCGCCGTCGACGCGGCGGGAGATGATGCGCCGGGTACGCAGCTTCGGCCGCTGCTCGCCCTGCACGTGGTCGACGAGGTGCGGTTGGATCCAGAGACCGCCGTTCGCGACCGCCGCGTACACCGACGCGAGCTGGATCGCCGTCACCGACACGCCCTGCCCGATCGGCACGTTGCCGATCGTCGAGCCCGACCAGTACGCCGGCAGCAAACCTGGGCTCTCGCCGGGGAAGTCAATGCCGGTCGGCTGCCCGAAGCCGAACTGGCGGATCCAGCTCTGCAGCCGCGCCTGGCCGAGCTTCGTCTCCGCGATCGTGATCGCGCCGACGTTCGACGAGCGCTGCAGGATCTGCGCGACGGTCATCGTCTCCGTGCCGCGCGGCTCCGCGTCGTGGATCACGCGGTCGGCGACACGGATCGAGGGCGGCAACGTGAACTTCGTCTGCGGCGTGACGAGCCCATCCGAGAGCGCGCCGGCAATCGTGACGATCTTGAACACCGACCCCGGCTCGTACACGTCGGTGACGGCATGGTTGCGCTGAAGGCCCTTCGCGAATGCTGTCGGGAAGGAGTTCGCGTCGTAGCCCGGCTCCATCGCCATCGCGAGCACGCCGCCCGTCTTCGGGTCGAGCACGATAGCCGTGGCGTCCTTCGCCTTCCACTTCGCAACCGTCGCCTTCAGCACCTGCTCCGCGTTCGCCTGGATCGTGTGGTCGAGCGAGAGGAAGACGTCGTGACCGTCGCGCACCGGCTTCTCGCTCTGCACGTCGATCACGCGACCGAGCGGGTCGCGCACGACCGTCTCCCTGCCCGGCGTGCCGGTGAGGTTGGAGTTGAGCTCGAGCTCGAGCCCGGCGAGCCCGGTGTTGTCAACGCCCGCATACCCGAGCACCGGCGCCGCGACAGGGCCCTGCGGGTAGACGCGCTTGTCCTCGGGCGTGAAGTAGAAGCCGGTGAGGCTCCGCTTCGCAAGCAGGGTGGCCTTGTCCGGCGGCGCCTTGCGCTCGACGTAGACGAAGCCGTGCGACTGGTCGGCGAGCAGCGGGTAGAGCTGGTTCGCGTGCAGTCCGAGGATCCGCGCAGCGATCTGCGCATCCGTCTTCGGATGCGCGATCTGGCGCGGGTCGGCGAACACCGTCGTCATCTGCTGGTCGATCGCGAGCGGCGCCCCCATCGCGTCGAAGATCGTGCCGCGCCCCGCCGCGAGCACGACCGGCGCCTTCGTCTGCGCCTGCGCGAGCTTCGACAGCGACGCCGCCCGCACGGTAGCGAGCCACGCCTCGCGCGCGAGCAGCCCCGCGAACGTCACCAGGACGACGAGCAGCAACAGCCGGATCCGCGAGTTGACGACCCGCGTCACGGCCTGATGGCGCGTCCGAGGTCGATGTAGCTCGTGTCCATCGCGGGCGCCGGCACGAGCCCGAGCCTGCGCGCGGTCGACTCGATCTTCAGCGCCGCCCCCGCGCTCGAGACCTGGGATGCGAGCGCCGCGTTCTGCGCCTGCAGCTGCTGTTCCTGCTTGTCGAGCCTGGTCACGCCGACGTTCGCGCGCAGGACGGCGACGTTGACGGCGACGACGCCGGCCAGGAGCAGCGCGAGCGCCGAGATCCAGAGGATGCCGCCGGTGAGCCGCCGGCCGGAGGCGCGCCGGCGCGGCGCCGGCGCGACTGCTGGCGCAGGCCTCCGCCGCGGCGGATGCGCGGGCGCCGGAGCGACCGCCGTGGAGGCGAACCAGTCGAGCGCCGCCATTACCCCGCCTTCACCGCCGCGCGCAGCCGCGCCGACGCTGCGCGTGGATTCGCCGCGATCTCCGCCTCGCCCGGCCGCACCGGCCGGCGCTGCACCGCACGCAGCTCCGGCTCGTGGCCGCAGACGCAGACGGGGAAGTCGGGCGGACACGTGCAGCCGCGCTCCTTCTCGCGCAGGAACTGCTTCACGATCCGGTCCTCGAGCGAGTGGAACGAGATCACCGCGAGCCTGCCGCCGGGACGCAGCATCTCGAGCGCCGCCGGCAGCGCCGCTTCGAGCGAGCCGAGCTCGTCGTTGACGGCGATGCGCAGCGCCTGAAAGACCCGCTTCGCCGGATGCCCCTCGCCGAACCGCACCGGCGCCGGGATCGCGCACTTGATCGTGTCCACCAGCTCGCCGGTCCGCTCGAACGGCTGCTCCTTGCGGCGACGCCCGATCGCCTTCGCGATCTGCCGCGCGTATCGCTCCTCGCCGTAGCGGCGGAAGATGGAGATGAGCTCGCTCTCCGGCCACTCGTTGACGACGTCGCGCGCGGAGAAGTCCTGCGAGGTGTCCATGCGCATGTCGAGCGGCGCGTCGACGGAGTACGAGAAGCCACGCTCCGGGCGGTCGAGCTGCATCGACGAGACGCCGAGGTCGAGCAGGATCGCGTCGGCGCGCACGCCGTTGGCCGCGAGCTGCGGCAGCACGACGCCGAAGTCTCCGCGGAGCAGCCGCGCCGACACGCGCTGGCGCTTCTCGAGCCGCTCGAAGTACGTGCGCGCGATCGGGTCGCGGTCGATCGCGATCAGCTTGCCGCTCCCCTGCAGGTCGGCCGCGAACAGCGCTGCGTGCCCGCCCGCGCCGAAGGTGGCGTCGACGACCGTCTCCCCCGGGCGCACCGCGAGGCTTTCGCGGACCTCGGCGGCCAGGACGGGGACGTGATCAGTCGCGCTGGGCTGCAAGACGTTCGGCAACATGCTCTGCACTCCCTTCGACCTCGGCGAGCTCGAGCCGCCAGGCTGCCCGGTCCCAGATCTCGAGGTGGTCGTGGACACCCGCAACGACGACGTCGCGGCCGAGCTTCGCGTGCGCGAGCAGCGCGGCGGGAAGCCCGACCCGGCCCTGCTTGTCGAGCTCGGTCTCCGTCGCGCCGGAGAAGAAGAAACGCTGCATCCGGCGGCCCTCCTTGCTCAGCGTGTTCAGCGTGACCAGCCGGCTGTCGACCATGTGCGCCCAGGCCTCGCGGGTGTACGCGAACAGGCAGCCGTCCATGCCGCGCGTCACGACGATCCCCTCGGCGAAAGCCTGCCGGAAGCGGGCAGGCAGCGTGAGGCGATTCTTGTCGTCGACCGTGTGTTCGTACTCGCCGAGCAGCATCTCGGGGCCGGACTCCCTTCCACCACTTTGCCCCACAGTAGACCACAATCTCCCACTTGTCCACCCCTGAGAGACCACTCGCTGCTACGTCCAGGTGAAGCGCAGACGTTCCGACGAGGCTCGCTCTCGGCGGGGGTCGGGTAGCCGGATGGACGTTCGTGGCCTTTGTAGTCAGCTATCCCGCGTGGCGCAGCGTGATGCGGCGCCGTCGCGGGATCTCGTAGCACGAGTCACCCTGATTGCCAGGGATCGAGAGGTCCGCAGACCGTCGCGAAACAGCAAGGTGCCCTGCGCGAGAGTTCGGGAATGTCACCCGATCGAGGTCAGCGCGCGATGGGGTCAGGCTCGCCGCTCGTGACCGCCGAAGGTGCGCCGAATCCTGCGAAGGCTGAATCTCAGCGCGTGACAACTAGCGAAAGCGTTGATCCGCGCGCAACAACGTCTCCTGCTGCCGGGCTCTGGCGGAGCACGATGCCGCCGCGGGCTGACGCCGCTGTGCGATAGGAGACCTTCACGACGAACCCGGAAGCTTGAGCGACACGTAGCGCCTCCTCTTGCTGCAGGCCCAGGACATCGGGCACGTCGACCGACGCGGCCACGGCCGGGACAGGCGCCGCCTTGGCCGTTACGATCCGTGGGCTTGAAACGGACGTGGCCGTGAGAAGCACCACCCCGACAGCAGAGGCAGCGAGCAGAACAACGAGCACAGCCATGACCGCGAGCAGCACCGGTCGCCGCCGCAGTCGGTCGCGCCAGCGGGGCCGCATCACGCCTCGTTCGGTCGCCCAGGACGCAGCGAACGCCCTCGGATCGAAGGCGCCGCTCCCGAGCACCACCTCGGCCGACGCGCCCTCAGCCTCCGCCTCCCGCAGATCGGCGGCGAGGTCGGCTGCCATCTCGTTCGCAACAGGGTCGGGTACCCGAAGCCGCCTCCACTCGCGCCGACACTCTTCGATGAACTCACTCATCGCTGCACCTCCGCCTCGACCAGACCCACGATCGCATCGACGGCATCGCGGGCCGTGCGCCACTCGGCCACCCCTTCCGCCAGAGCACGTCGCCCCTCGGCGGAAGGCCGGTAGTACTTCCTCGGCGGACCGCCATCGCTTGCAGCCCGATGCGCCTCGACGAGACCGTCACGCTCCAACCGTCCGAGCAGCGGGTAGATCGACCCCTCGCCCACGATCGAAAGCCCGCGAGCGCGAAGCCTCTTCGTCATTTCGTAGCCGTAGGCCGGTCCCTCCTGCATCACTGCGAGCAGACAGAGATCGAGCACTCCCCGAAGCAGCTGGCTGCGGCGACTCTCAACTGCTGCCATGCACTACAAGATACCGCCGAGTGCCTTGCAACGCAAGCTAGATCCCGTGGGATCCTGACGGCCGCCCTACCGACTTGGGCCTTCCACGCGGCCGGTCGAGTCGGCGATCGCCTCCGGCTAATACAGGCTCGCGTGGGCCAGTGTTCCGGAATGACGCCTGACCGAGAGGAGAAAGACCGGCTCATTGGCACAGCGGAGCTAGCGTGAACTCGTGCAGTACGTGTGGCTGACCATCATCGCCCTGAGCCTCGTGCCGGTCGCACTCGTGGGCTTCATGCTCAATCCGCTCGTCTTCTGGGCGGTCGGCCCGGAGGCTTGGCGAGACCGGCTAATCCGCCTCCATCCCTACCGCTGGTGGTTCGTCTTCTTCCTTGCCGTCTTCGGCACTGCCATGACGGTGTACGCGGTCAGATACGGGTAGCAAACGTCACCCCGCTCGGCTGCGCCAGTGTGCGGCAGTGCACTCAGAGCGCGGGGTGACGCGGTTATCGGCGGCTGAAGAGCTTGGCTAGCCGCTCGCGTTCGGCGTCGGACCAGCGTGCGGCGAGTGCCTGGTCGGCGGCGTACTCGGCGGTCTCGAGCGCCTCGTCGACGATTTGCGTACCCGCTGCGGTCAGCACGACGAGTGCGAGTCGGGCGTCCCGCTCGTGCGATTCGCGGTCGACGAGACCGATCCGCTCGAGCGGCGCCACCTGACGGGCGATCCCCGACGGCGTGATCGCGAGGCGGTGTGCGAGCTCGGAGCGGCGCAGTTTCCGGTCGGGTGCCCGGCGCAGCTCGCGCAGGACCGCGAGATCCGCGAGCGAGATCCCGTGCTGGGAAAGCGGGTGGTCGACCTCGCGTGCGAGTTGCGTCCGTGCGAGCGAGAGGTCGAAGAGGACGTCGAGAGCGGTGCTCATACCGTACGCAGTTCATCAACTGCTCATCGAATTTGTCAAGTTGCGGACCCTCTCGGAGTGCCACGACATCAACTCGTGTGCGTCTAGCGTCCCCTGGGCGAGCGTGCTCTCGTCTGAACGACTCCCCGGTGCAGCACTTGCTCCACCGCCTTGCCGGGAGTACGCTCGCCCGGCGGCAACCGGTCTGCGGCAGCCACCGCTCGAAAGGAGCTCCATGGCCACTCGCACCCGGTCCCGCGTCGCGGAGCGACCGCTCAACGTCGTGCTCCGCCCGCACTCCCCCGCGGAGGCGGCCTACCGCAGCGCCGTGCTCGCGCCCGGCTTCGAGCCGCAGCCGGGCCTCGACCTCCGCTATCTCGGCGGCAGGACGATCCCTCGGCTGACGTTCACGAACGTCTACCTCGGCGGCTGGGGCGCCGGCGAGCGCGAACAGCTCGACCACGCGCTCGCGGCGGCGATGACCGATCCGCACCTGAACAACGTGCTCGCGCAGTACTTCCGCGGCACGACCATCTCCGCGAGCTTCGCGGGCTCACACGCGCGCGCAGGAACCGTTTCCGCGCGCGTCTACAAGGACACGGTCGAGGCGATCGTCACCGAGCTCGACCTCAGCGGTGCGTTCGCCGCTTTCGATCTCCGCTCCACCGTCGTCTGTTTGATGCTCCCCGAGGGCGTCGTGCTCGTCGACGGCGACAAGCGCGGCGGGCACGCCGAGCGGGAGCCGGGCGACGAGGCGGTCGACTCGAAGCACGGCCTCGGCGGCTACCACGGCTCGGTGCACGTGCTCCGGCGCGGCCGGATCAAGGAGACCGTCTACTACGCGGTCTCCGTCTACTCGGAGGGCTCGAACGGAATCGTCGCCTTCCCGCAGCCGTGGCAGAACGTCTGCGCGACCCTCTACCACGAGCTCTGCGAGGCGCGTACGGACCCGGACGTCGAGGACGCTATCCGCGCCGGCGCCACGCCCGCGGGCGAGCGCCTGCTCGGCTGGTACTCGTCACGCGGCGGCGAGATCGGCGACATTCCGATGGCGGAGGCAGGCGCCGACCTCTCGCTCGTGATGAAGGAGGTGCCGCTCGCCGACGGGAGCGGCACGGTGCCGATCCAGTTGATGTGGTCGAACGCAGTCGGCGGCCCGGAGGGCCCGATCGCTCACGTCCACTAGATCGCGGCAGCGGTGAGCTGGCCCGCATAGGCGCCGCGGCCCGTCAAGACCGCGGCGCCGCACCGGGCGCCGAGCTGCACCGCCTCGTCCACGGGCCGACCCTCCGCGAGCGCGAACGTCAGCCCGGCCGCGAAGCAGTCGCCGCACCCGTACGCGTCCAGCATCGGGCCGGGCAGCGGCACGGCCCGGAACGGTCCACCCGGCCGGATCCAGCCGCCGAGCGCGCCCGCCGTAGTGATGACGACGCGCGGCGGCGGTTCCAGCCCGCCCGGCTCGAAGCGCTCGCCCGGGTCCTCGCCGCTGCCGACGAGCACGTCGAGCTCCTCGGCCGCGCGCCGCAGCGTCGCCAGCTCCCGCGAGGTGGCGACGAGCATGCGCGCTCGGCGCGCCGCCCGCACGGCGGCAACGTCGCCGCTGACGAAGTACACGGCGTCGCAGCGCGCGAGCTGCTCCCAGGGCAACGAGCCGTCCTCGCCCGAGGGCACGAGCTTGCGTCCGAGCACGGTGATCGTCCGCTCGCCCTCGCCGTCGACGTACGTGAAGGCGCGGCGCTGCGGCCCGTGCGGCGGCGCGGCGTGGACGGTGACCCCGAGCCTCGTCAGCTCCTCGTACGCACGCCGCCCCAGCTCGTCGTCGCCGAGCGCCGTGTAGAGCTCCACCGAGCCGTTCAGGTTCAGGAGCTGGACGGCCCCGACCGCGCCGCCGCCGGCGGGGTCCTCCCAGGTTTCGAGCGCGTGCACGATCTCTCCCGGGGCGGGCACGTGCTCCACGCGGGCGAACTCCACCCACTCGACGTGGCCGACGACAGCGAGCCTCATAGCTCACATCTTGGCGCGGAAGTACGTTTCAGGTGTCAATGGCCGTCGCAGTACCCCCGTTCGAGACCTTCTACGAGGCCCACCAGGCCGAGGTGTTCGGCTTTCTGCGGCGGCGTCTTGGGCACGAGCGGGCGGAGGACGCCTTCCAGGAGACGTTCCTGCGTGCCCTGCGGGCCTACCCGCGGCTCGAGCACGGCGAGCACCTGCGCGCCTGGGTGCTGACGATCGCGAGCCGGATCGTGCTCGACCTCGCCCGCCGCTCGCGGGCGCAGGGCGCCATGCCCGAGCTGGCCGCCGAGGACGGGCGCCCCGCCTTCGAGGAGCTCGCGCCGCTGACAGACGGGCTGCCGCCGAAAGAACGGGCCGCGGTCGTGCTCCGCTACGGCTACGGCCTCGGCTACGACGAGATCGGCGACGCGCTCGGCTCGACCGAGGCCGCGGCGCGGCAGGCGGCCTCCGCCGGCGTGCGCCGCCTGCGAAAGGAGCAGCAGTGACCGAGACCCTCTCCCCCGCCCTCGACGAGCGCTTCCGCGCCGCCGCCGCCGCCGAGGGACTGCTCGACGTGGCGTACGACCTTCTGCCCGACACGCCGATCGGCTCGCTGCTGCTCGGCGTCACCGACCACGGCGTCTGCCGGATCACGTTCGACCCGGAGCCCGAGCGGGAGCTCGAGGAGCTCGCCCGGCTGTTCGGCCCGCGCGTGCTCCGCTCGTCGCGGCCGCTCGACCGGGTGCGACTGGAGCTCGACGAGTACTTCGCCGGGCGGCGCCGCCACTTCGAGGTCGAGCCGGACGTGCGGCTGCTGCCGGCATATAACCGGCGTGTGCTCGCCGAGCTGGCGCAGGTCGAGTACGGCCACACGACGACCTACGGGACGCTCGCCGCGCAGAGCGGCAACCCGCGCGCCGCGCGCGCCGTCGGCACGGTGATGCACCACAATCCGGTGCCGATCGTGCTCCCCTGCCACCGCGTCGTCGGCGCGAACGGCAAGCTCACCGGCTACGCCGGCGGCCTCGGCCGCAAGGAGCAGCTCCTCCGTCTAGAGGGCGCAATCCTCTAGCTCGCGACCGTCGCCCGCCGAAGACGGCGTCGCCCCGCGCGACAAGAGGACGGCGGCTCGGCCGCCGTCCGCTCTGCGGAGCACATCCTTCTCCGCAGGTCTCGCCCGCGCTAGACCGTGCCCCAGCGGATGGCGACGATCAGGAGGACCGAGCCGGCAGCCAGCGCAACCCCCGCGAGCAGCTGGCCGCCGCGCCTCCCGAGCGGCGTCATCGCACTGAGCGCGAGCACGGCGCCGGCGACCGCGCCGAGGAGGAAGCCGATCTCCTCGATGCGGACCGTCGCGTGTCTCGCGAAGTGACTTGCGAACAGGATCATGCGCTGATCTTCCAGTGTGCACCGGACGTTGCGGCGCTGGATATACGGTGACCGCATGGGCGCGCTGACGTACCGCGAGCGGCCGGCTGCCGGAGTGGCGGCGGGTTCGCTCGTCCTCCACCACGGCCGCGGCGCCGACGAGCTCGACCTGCTCGGGCTCGGCGACGTGCTCGACCGGGAGCAGCGCCTCCACGTCGTCGCGCCGCGCGCGCCGCTGACCCTGCCGGGGTCGCCGGGCTACCACTGGTACGTCGTTCCCCGGGTCGGCTACCCGGATCCCGACACGTTCCACGCCGCCTACCGGCAGCTGGCCGCGTTCCACGACGAGCTGTTCGAGCGCACGGGAATCGGCCCGGACCGCACGGTGCTCGGCGGCTTCTCGATGGGGACGGTAATGAGCTATTCGCTCGGGCTCGGCACCGACCGGCCGCCGCCGGCGGGCATCCTCGCGTTCTCCGGGTTCGTACCCGTCGTCGAGGGCTGGGAGCCCGACCTCTCGAGCCGCCGGCAGCTTCGAGTCTTCATCGCGCACGGCCGCAACGACCCGATCATGCAGATCGGATTCGCCCACGCCGCGCGCCGGCAGCTCGAGTCCGGCGGTCTCGACGTCGAGTACCACGAGTCGGACGCCGGGCACACGATCGACCCGGTGCACGTGCCGCACGCGGCCGCCTGGCTCGACGCCACGCTCGGGCGGAGTCAGGCGAGCGGCGGCGCGAGCCGCAGCTTGTAGCCCGCGCCCCACAGGTTCGCCACCCGGCCGGAGAGGCCTGCGCGGGCGAGCTTGCAGCGGACGCGCGAGGCATGCGATTCCAGGGTGCGCGTCGGCACTAGGAAGTAGCCGATGTACCCCACTGCGGGGCGGACAGCGCCGCTTCAGGAGCAGCGCACGATCACGGCGCCGTCGTTTCTCGTGTGAATCTGGATCGACGCCGTCCAGGTGGCGTTCGCGTTCACCAGTCGGGAGCGGGTCGTGTGACCCGGCTTCGGCACCCAGGCGCCGACGCTCAGCCCCCCGCTCTCGCACATCAGGCCGTCGCCGACGGCGAGGTCGCCGGGCGCAAACGCGATCTTCTGGCCCGCTTCGAGCGTCGCGACCGGTTTAGCGGGCGTGGGCTGCAGCGGCCTGAGCGCCGCGCCTCCGAACACGGTCCAGAGCGGCACTGGGAGGAAGACGAGCACGAGCAGCCCGACCAGCAACCAGGTGGTCTTTCCCTCGGCGCATTGGACGTCACCTGCGTTAACAACCACGGCTCCCCGGGACGATAGCGGGCCCGTACTCGGGCCGACCCTTGCGTCCACCTCAATGACGTTCGGCCTGGCATCAGGCGACCGTCGTCCGACTAGAACGTGGCCCAGAGACCCCACACCACGCGACGCCTATCGCTTGCTAAGTGGACGCGGTCATAAGTTCGTTCGTGTCTGGCGGTTCGCAAACCAAGCAGGCCTAGGACGCAGGGAGGCCGCATACCCGTAGGTATGCGGCCGACCGAGGACAACGGCATGCGCCGCTGTTCACGACCCAGCCCGTGAGCCCGGCGGCCGCGAGCTTGCAGCGGATGCGCGAGGCATGCGATTCCAGGGTGCGCGTCGGCATAGGACGTATCCCGAAGTACCCCACTCTCGGGCGGGGAACCCGACTCCGGCGCGGCTACTTTCGAAGACGAGACAGGAGATCGGAGTTCGCACGGCTGAGCGACGAAGAGAGGGAGCGGATTCGCCGCGCGCGGTTCTTCCGCGAAGGTCAGGCTTCGCCGCGTCCTCGCGCTCGACCGAGCGAAGGGCGGTTGCCGGGAGGGGCGTGTCTTCGGGTCATGACGCGCGCAGCCCAATACTGCGCCGGGATCTGCAATCGAATAGTGCGCCACTCGCGGCGTCGCTGATCGCGTCCGCCTCGCCTTGGAGGCTCGACCGGTCGATGACGTCGAGCGAGAGGTGCGGA
Source organism: Gaiellaceae bacterium (assembly GCA_050013935.1). Classification (GTDB taxonomy): domain Bacteria; phylum Actinomycetota; class Thermoleophilia; order Gaiellales; family Gaiellaceae; genus Palsa-739. The sequence goes on from JBEKEH010000113.1 coordinate 10,888, forward strand.
GGTGCGGAGCGCGTTGGAGTGGGCGCAGGTGCGGGCGTTAGTCGCGGACGGGGTCTCGGAGCGGGAGATCGCGCAGCGGCTGGGGATCAACCGGAGGACGGTCGCGCGGTTGGCGCGGAGCGAGGAGCCGCCGCGCTATCGGCGGGCGCCGACGGGCGCCGCGGCTGACGGAGATCCTGTGCTGCGAGTACGGCTATACCGGCTCGCTGCGACTGGTGCAGGCGCACCTGCAGCGGCTGCGGCCGTCGAGCGTGCGACCGGCGCAGCGGACCGGTTACCGGCCGGGTCAGGTGTTGCAGCTCGACTGGGGGGGAGATGGCGACTCGCCCGCGGCTCGCCGGCCGGGAGCGACGGGTGTACGCGCTGGTTGCGTCGCTGCCGTACTCGGGCGCGCAGACGGCCTTCTTTTCGCTCGATATGACGATCGAGTCGTTCCTGGAGGGGCATGTGCGCGCGTTCGAGTGGTTGGGCGGTGTGCCGCGGGAGTGCGTCTACGACAACCTGCGCTCGGTCGTCGCCCGCCGCGAGAGCGCAAGGGTCGTCTGGAATCCGCGGTTTCTGCATCTGCGCGGCCACTACGGCTTCCACGCGACCGCGTGTACGCCGGCGACGCCGCGCGAGAAGGGCTCGGTCGAAGCGGGCGTGCGCCACCTCAAGAGCGGCTTCTGGCCGGCGCGGCGCTTCGGCTCGCTGCCGGAGCTCGATGGCCAGTACGACGACTGGCGCGACCGGACCTGCAATCGGCGCACGCACGCGAGCGGCCGCTTCCCGGTCGACCAGCGGCTGGCCGAGGAGCGGCGGGCGCTGCGGCCGCTGCCGCCGACGCGCTTCGACTGGTCGGGGCACCGGACGACGCGAGTACCGCTCGACGGATACCTGCGCCACAGCGGCTGCTTCTACCGGGCGCCGGAGCGGCTTGTGCACGAGCGGGTCGAGTTGCGCTTCGACCGCGACCAGCTCTGGATCTGCCACCGCGGCGTCGAGGTCGCCCGCTACCCGCGCAGCTACGAGCAGGGCGTCTGGCTGCCGCCGCCGATCATGCGCGCGGAGCCGCCGGCGGTGCCGCCGCCGCTTGCGCTGCCGCGGGTCACGGTCGCGCCGCCCGAGCTGGCCGACTACGCGGAGCTGTGCGCGTGAGCAAGACGAAGGCAGGCGAGCGGCTCCCGTTTCTGCTCGCGAAGCTGAAAGCGCCACGGGTGCTGGAGCGGCTCGAGCAGACCGCGGCGCTGGCGCGCGAGCAGGCCTGGCCCTACGAGCGTTTCCTCGAGACGCTGCTCGAAGCAGAGGTCTTCGCCCGCGACGCCTCCGGCGCGCGGATGCGGATCCGCCACGCCGCCTTCCCCGCGCTCAAAACGCTCGAGGACTTCAACTGGAGCGCGCAACCCTCCGCCGAGAAGCCACTCATGCTCCACCTCGCCCAGCTCGCCTGGATCGAAGAGGCCGGCAACGTCTGCTTCCTCGGACCGCCCGGCACCGGCAAGACCCACTGCGCGATCGCGCTCGCCCTCAAAGCCTGCGAACGCGGCCACCGCGCCGCCTTCGCCACCACCCAAGAATGGGTCTCCCGGCTCGAGCAAGCCCA
>JBEKEH010000114.1:0-18120 GCA_050013935.1 Gaiellaceae bacterium
ACACCGTCCCGGAGGCCCATGCCAGCCGACCTCCGTGCAGCTTCGCGTCAGCGCGGCCGGAGACACGTCGACCCTCGTACCGGTGCAGCCCCCTACACCGGTCTGCCAGAGTGGCGCGGTCTCGCTCATGCCGCTCGTGGGGCTGACCCCGGTGATGCCGAGCGGGCTCCTCGCAATGATCAAGAAACGTGTCGGGTTCCCGCCGCGGGAGTACACGCTTACGGTGCGCTACGACCCGCACGATCGGAGCTGGGTCGACTGGTCGTTCGGGCCCGTCGGCCCGGCTGACCCGATCCAGGGTGGGAGCGGTTTCGCCCACCTCACCGGCGGCCGCTGGCGCAACATCTGGGGACCGGGAAACCCCGGCTTCTGCCCCGGCCCCGGCGTCCCGCGAGCGGTCATTCGGGCATTCGCGATCTCCTGCGTCAGCCCGTAACGGTTGGACGAACCGCTGACCGTTCAACGGCAGCGAAGAACTTACGCGGCGCATCGTCTCCTTCTTCAACACGCACCTGAAGGCCGAGGGGTAGAGCGCAACCGCCTCACACATTCGTCGATTCCGTAGACGGGTCGCTGTCGCGATACTGACCTCGGGCGACGCCGCCCAACCGCGGTCAGGATCCGGGCTGCAAGGCGTCGGCGATGTCCCGACACCCGCGCTTTGACCTCGCCCCAGTCGCGGAAGGCGCGTAGTTGGTGCTGCCCGGAGGAACGGCGTCCGCCAGTCCGAACAGACGAGCATCTGTCCGTTTCACCGCTCCGCCTTAGAAAGGGGTCGCACGCAATGCCTGTGAAGCGCACCGAGCAGATGACCGCCAAGGCGCCCGCGAAGCGGAAGCCGGCCACCCGGCGGAAGCGCACGCCGACGATTACGCACGAAGACATCGCAGTCCGCGCCTACTACCTCCACACCGAGGGCGGACACGACCCGCACGAGAACTGGATCCGCGCAGAGCGCGAGCTCGCCGGCGCGTAGAAGTCCCGAGCCTCTCGCCGGGAAGGCGCCACAGACACGTGACGCCTTCCCGGCTACGGTGCTGGCCTGGATCCCGGGAGTACGTAGACACTTGCCTGGCTGAGCTAGTCTCTGCCCATGCCTCGCCGCATGGTCTCAATCGCTTCAGCTCCAGGCTGGAAGGCGCGCTTCCGCGCCGAAGACGAAGTGGAGGGGTTTCGGGTGGTGACCCTGGTCTCGTGGGCGCTCGTGGAGGACTCGGACGGTACGACCGAGATCGTCGGTGTCATCCAGCGTGCGGCGACAGCGGAGGCGCCGCACGGCCGGCTCGGGTTCGCGGACGAGGTCGAGGGCTTCCAGGGCTATGCCTTCACTGGCCTCGCGACGCGGGCACCGGAGAACTAGCCGCCTGCCGAGCAGCTCCTTCACCCAGCCGCGCGCACGCGGTTTGGGAAACGCCGTGCTGCGGACCGTGGGATGAGCGTAAGAAGCAGCGTGTTTCGTGCGTGCTGCGAAGCCCCGGAGAACGTCGCCGCTTGGTGCTCCTCCTCACACGGCTCGGGCCACCGCGTCGAAGTCCACCAGCGCCAGGCGAGGCGGAACTAATCGAAGCTCACGTCGTCGAGGCACAATGCCCCGCGCGTGACCGCGAGCGTGCGCTGCCTGTGGCTTCGTAGAGTGTCGGCGTGATGCGCGCCCGCCGCACGCTTACGGTCGTCGGCTGCCACGCCGGCGGGGAGATCGGCAATGTCGTCGTCGGCGGCGTGCTTCCGCCTCCCGGCGAGACGGTGTTCGAGCGGATGCAGACGCTGCGCGCCGACGACTCGCTGCGCCGGCTGCTCCTGCGCGAGCCGCGCGGCAGCGTCGCCGTGCACGCGAACCTGATCGTGCCGGCGTCACGACCCGACTGCGACGCGGGCTTCATCATCATGGAGCCGACCGAGTATCCGGCGATGTCGGGGTCGAACACGATCTGCGTCGCCACCGTCCTGCTCGAGACGGGGATGGTGGAGATGCGCGAGCCGGAGACGACGCTGCGCCTCGAGGCGCCGGCGGGCGTCGTCGAGGTGCGCGCGGCGTGCCGCGACGGGCGCTGCGAGAGCGTCGAGCTGACGAACGTCCCCTGCTTCGCCGACCGACTCGACGCGCCGCTCGAGGTCGACGGCCTCGGCACGCTCACGGTCGACATCGCCTTCGGCGGCATGTGGTACGCGATCGCCGACGCGCACGCGCTCGGCTTCGCGCTCGAGCCGGCCGAGGCGCGCGACCTCGCGCTCGCGGGCGAGAAAATCCGCGCGGCGGCGCGCGAACAGCTGCCGTGCGCGCACCCGGAGAACCCCGAGATCGCGGGCGTGAGCATCGTCCAGATCGCGGAGCCGTGGCGCGGCGTCGGCGCGGTCTCGAAGAACGCCGTCGTTGTCGCTCCGGGCCGGCTCGACCGCTCCGCCACGGGGACGGGCCTCTGCGCGCGCATGGCCGCGCTGCACGCGCGCGGGCTGATGCACGTGGGCGACGCGATGACGCACGCGTCGGTGATCGGCTCGACCTTCGACGGGCGCATCGTCGCGGCAACGGACGTCGGCGACCGTGCGGCGATCGTGCCCGCGATCCGCGGCAGCGCCTGGATTACCGGCATCACGCAGGTGCTCGTCGACCCGGCCGACCCGTTCCCGGAGGGCTACCTGCTCTCCGACACGTGGCCCGGGCCGGACACGCAGTAGCGCCTTACGGCACGGCGTCGCGCACGAGCGTCGCGTGCGCGTCGAGGAACTCCTCGACCGCCGTGGCGAAGCCGTCGACGTCGCCTTCCTCGAGCGGCAGCGAGAGCGCGATGAAGCCGCGGCGCGCGTATGAGTAGCCGCGCTCGAGCAGGTGCAGGTGCAGGAGCGTGCGCAGCTCCGAGGCGTCCGGCAGGTCGGTCACCCGTCGCACCGGACCGCGGGCGAAGTGGAGTCCGGCGAGGGAGCCGTAGCCCGTGGCGAGGAACGGCAGCTCCTCTCGCGCGGCGAACGCGTTCAGCCGGTCGCGCAGCCGGTCGCCCAGCCCGTTGAGGCGCTGCACCTCCGCGTCCGTGTAGACGCGCGTCAGCCCGGCCGCGCCGGCCGCCATCGTCAGGACGGAGTTGTTGAACGTGCCGGCGTGGGGGAGCGCATCGGCTCGGGACGGGTCGAAGCGGCTCATCAGGTCGGCGCGGCCGCCGAAGGCTCCGCAGGCGAGCCCGCCGCCGAGGTACTTCCCGAGCGTCGTCAGGTCGGGTGTGATCCCGAGCGCCGACTGGAGGCCGCCGGTGGAGAGCCGCGACGTCATGATCTCGTCGAAGACGAGCAGGACGCCGTTGGCCGCGGTCGCCTCGCGCAGCGCCTGCAGGAAGGCGGCCTCGCCTGGAATCGCGCCCGCCGATCCCTGGAGCGGATCCACGAGCACCGCCGCGAGCTCGTGCGCGTGCTCGGCGATCAGGCCCACCGCGGTTTCCTCGTCGTTGTACGGGGCGACGATGAACGGGAACGGAGCGTTGATCGGTGACCCCTCTGCCGCCACGAAGTAGAAGACGCCGCCGTGGTAGCCGCCCTCGAAGACCATGATCGACGGCTTCCCGGTCGCGACCCGGGCGAGCGAGAGCGCGAACAGGTTCGCTTCCGTGCCCGAGTTGCAGAACCGCACGAGCTCGATCGACGGGAAGCGCGCACAGATTGCCTCGGCGAGCGCCACCTCATGGCGATTCGGCGCCCCGAAGACGATCCCGTTGGCAAGCGTGTCCCGGATCGCCTGGAGGATCACGGGATGCGAGTGTCCGTACAGGCCCGCGGTGTACTCGCCGAGGAAGTCGAGGTAAACGTGTCCGTCGGCGTCGGTCAAGCGGGCGCCCTCGCCGCGCACGATCGTGAGCGGGAACGGCGGCACGTGAATCACCGTGCGCGTATTGCCGCCCGGCATCACGCGTGCCCGCTCGTCGTGCAGCCGGCGGGACTCGGGGTTCGCCTCGACGTAGCGGCGCTCGGCCTCGGCGACGAGCGCCGCCAGGCCAGCATCCGCTAATACTCCCCGCATGTGTCGCAATATACGCACCCTCTACAACTTCGAGCCGCCGACGACGCCGGACGAGATCCGCGCCGCGGCCGTGCAGTACGTGCGCAAAGTCAGCGGCATGCAGAAGCCGTCGCACGCGAACGAGGCCGCGTTCGACCGTGCGGTGGACGCCGTGGCGAGCGCAACCGAGCAGTTGCTGGCGGAGCTCGTCACCGCTGCACCGCCGCGGGATCGAGACGTCGACGCGGCGCGCGGCCGCGCGCGTGCGGCTGAGCGCTTCGGCCGCGTCGCATAGGGGGAGACGTCATGGCAGGTACGCCTGTGGTGTTCGTGCACGGTCTCTGGCCGCACGCCGATTCGTAGAGCGGCTGGGACGACCTCTTCCGAGAAGCCGGCTACGCGCCGACGGCGCCGGCTGGCCCGGAGACGCGAGCACGATCGAGGAGACCCGAAAGTAACCCGAACGCGTCGCCGGTCACGGCATCGACGACGTCGTCGAGCACTACGCCCGCGTCATCGCCGCGCTCGAGACCAAGCCGATCGTCATCGGCCATTCCTTCGGCGGCCTCGTCGTGCAGCGGTTGCTGGGGCAGGACCTCGCCGCTGCAGCGGTGGCGATCGACCCGGCGCCGATCAAGGGCGTCCTCTACCTGCCGCCGTCGGCGCTGCGGGTCGCCGGGGTCGCGCTACGGAACCCGGCCAACTTCAAGCGCGCGGTCGCGCTGACCGCCAAGCAGTTCCGCTACGGCTTCGGCAACGCGGTTCCCGGACAGAGGCCACTCACTTGCGCTCGACAGCGGCTGGTGTGAGGTCGCCGACGCCGTGCTGACCTGGCTCAAAGAGCACTCCCTGTAGGACCAGGGCGCAGCCTCCGACCTAGCCGGGCAGAACCCGAAGTGCGCTACGCTGAAGCGGATAGCCCGAGAAGAGCGGCTGTCGTCTCGGCCTCAACAAATGGCTGAATGGAGCTCTTGCCTTCAGGCAGGAGCAGACTCCAAGTTAGGGGAGAGGCAGGCCATGTTGGGATGCACCTTTGCGCGTGCTGTCCCGAGGTCATCCGCGTCGGCACGTCTTGCGCTCACGGCGTTCGCCGCGACCGTCGCCGTCGCCGCGTTCGGGAGCTCCGTCGCGTTTGCTGCCGGCAGTCCGCCGGTCAACGGGGCTCCGCCGGTGATCAGCGGGACGGCGCGGCAGGATCAGTCGCTGAGCACGACCACCGGATCGTGGGGTGGAGCGTCGCCGATCACCTTCGCCTACCGCTGGCAGCGCTGCGACTCGAGCGGGGCGAGCTGCTCGCCGATCTCCAGGGCGACCTCCGCCACCTACAAGCTGGCCTCGGCGGACGTCGGTCACACGATCAGGGTGAGCGTGACCGCCACGAACGCCGACGGCACGGCGCAGGCGCTGTCGACGCCAACCGCCGTCGTCGCGAGCCGCGGCAGCGCCCCGGCGAACAGCAAGCAGCCGGACCCTTCGGGAACGCCGAAGGACGGGAGCACCGTCTCGGTCAACAACGGCACCTGGACAGGCGCCGCCCCGATCACCTACACGTACCAGTGGCAGCGCTGTAACCCTAAGAATGGCGCGTGCGCGGACCTCGCGGGAGCCACCGGCCAGACCCACAAGGTCGTCACCGCTGAGGTCGGCTTCATGCTGCGCGCGGCGGTCACCGCTTCCAACGCAATCGGCAGGACGACCGCCTTCTCGAACCTGACGGCCATCGTCGCGGCGAAGGACCAGGCACCGGCCAACGTGACGCTGCCGGTCATCGCCGGCACGCCGTCGGTCGGACAGACGGTTGTCGCGGCCAGCGGCACGTGGACGGGCGCCTCGGGCGTCTTCGTCTATCAGTGGCTTCGCTGTGACGCGAGCGGCGGCAACTGCGTCAACCTTCCGGGCGCGACCGCTCAGAGCTACACGGTCACGAGCGGCGACGCCGGCCGCACGCTGACCGTCATTGTCCGTGCGTCGAATGACGTCGGCTCGACGAACGCAACCTCCCAACCTGTGACGGTCGCCACGGCCGGCACGAACATCGGCGGTGGCTTCACCTCGGTGTCGGTGACCTCGCTCGTCGCGCATCCCGACCACCTGCTGATCAGCAGCGTCCAGTTCTCCCCGTCCCCGTTCCACACCCGGAACGGTGTGATCACCGCCCGCTTCAGGGTGACGGTAGAGGGCACGAAGAACGTCGTCAGCGGCGCGCTGGTCAAAGTCGTCGGCATCCCCTACAGCTGGATCGTCCAGCCGCCCGAGCAAGCGACCGGCACGGACGGTTGGGTCACGTTCCGCATCCAGACCACGAGCCGGCTGCCCCTCACGCGCGGCGGAGCGCTCGTCATGCAGGTCAGGGCGCGCGCGCCGGGCACGAGCGCCGCCGCCATCCTCGGCGGCATCTCGACCCGCCGGCTCGTCCAGCTGCAGCTGAGCGCAGGGCACTAGCCCACAGCTCGCTTCTCACCTCCAGCAACTGTGGCCGCCCGAAAGCAGCGGGCGGCCACACGTCCTTCTGCGACAGGAGGACTGCAGCGGGAGACGCGAGCGGCCCGAGCTCCGCGGCGATCGCGATCCGCTGGCGACGCGCTCCGTGGGCGAGTCGACCAGGCCCAGAAGGGGGAGCCGCGTCTGAGTAGTTGTCCGAGGGCCCGATCCGGCGCGTTCCCGATTGAAGCGGTCGCACGAAGAGACAGCGATAGAGGTAGTGCGGAGGGCCATTCTCTGCGGTCTCGGCGTCGTACTCCTCGGTCTCGGTTCCGGCCTGTCCGCGCGGGCGGCCATGCACCCTGCGCAGGTGCCGAAGCTGAGCGCCGCCGATCCGATCACGGGGAGCTGGCTTCTGACCTCGAGACGATCGGATCTCCCGTCGATGCCGCTGCACACGATCGCGGCCGCGGGGGACGGCTTCGACATCGTCACGACGGAGCTCTACCGGTCAGGCGCGCCTCAGGGCGTCACGTTCTCCGTCGTCGAGCGCGCGTCGGCATACGACGACAATCCGCAGTGCACGATGGCGGCCGGGACGGTCATCGGCCACTTCCGCTACACGGGGACGGTGTCCGGCACCCGCCGCTACCAGGGCCAGATGCTGAAGGGTCAGGTGTCGAGCGGCTGTTCGCTGATCGGCCTGCAGGGCACCTACTACGCCCGCCTCGTCGAGTGGTCCGATTCGGCGCAGAACCCGCCGCTCCCGGACGGTCCGTACAACCGCCTCTGCATCGACGAGTCGCCTGACAGCGGGTGCTACGTCACCTTCGACCGGAAGGGCGGCACGACAGCGCCGACCGCCACCCCGCCGGCGCCCGTCAAGACGCCCGCCAAGGCGCCCCTCAGCGGGCTCGTTCCCCGGAACCCGAAGATCCCGCCCGATCCGCGCTTCAAGAACGATCACACGGCGCCGACGGTGAAGGCCGTCGCGAGCGCCGGCAAGCGCGGGCGCGCATTCTACCTCGAGTACTACTCGAAAGACGACAGCGGCTTCGCCGGCGAGACGTACGCGATCTATCGCGGCAAGAAGCTGCTCAAGACCTGGGGCATCCTCGCGGGCGAACGGGACGGGCGGCTCCAGCGAGGTCCGGCCACGCTGCCGTCGTCGATCAGCGGCTCGCTGAGGTTCTGCGTCGGAGCGCAGGACCTGAACGGCAATCGCAGCCGCTGGAGCTGCGCGCCTCTGACGATCACCTGAGCGGGCGACGGCCTTCGAGCCGTCGTCGAAGTCCGTCTCGTGCGAACTCGTGCTCAGCCAAGGGACTTGCGCTCACGCGTGAGCGTTGCGAGCGGACCCGCTTATTTCTTCTGTCTACAGCCAGGGAATTCAGCAGCAGTCGCAGTTCGCTCCCTCGCAGAGCTGATTCTGGCTCGCCTCGGAGACTGTCGCCGACGAGCCGAGCGCATGGCCGACGCGGCGCTTGGCACGCGCGAGCAGAGGCATCGTCGGCGCGGTGAACGCGGCGAGGCCGACACCGACCCAGGACGCCGACGGCCGATGCCCCGCCACGAGGTCACGGACGCTCTCGGCTGTCACGTAGGCCGCGAGCACCAAGAAGCTCGAGGCGATGAGCTGCTGCGCGTGCCGCTCGGCCTGCGGGGAGGAGCCTCGGCCGCTCGTGAAGAGCCAAACGATGACGCTTCCGGCGAGCACCTCGACGAGCGAATCGGCGCCGAACCCGATCAGTGCGATCGACCCGGCTGCGATACCGGCCGCGAGGGCGACGGTGAACTCGATCACGTGCCACGCGTTTCCGCTGTGGGCGAGTAGCCGCGCGCGCCGCTCGAGGCTCGCACGATTCGTGGCGTCCGACTGCGCACGTGCCACGAGCGGCGTCAGCTGGATGAGTGGTTCAGTCATCGGTGTCCACTCAAGATCTTGCCCGTCCGAGAAGTGACTTGGTTTGCCGCCGGCAAGGGTCTCGGCTCCTCGTGCTTTCGGGCTAGCTGCCGTTGAATTGCTGGTAGAGCAGAAAGACGTTGAGGAGGCTGATCAGGGAGGCGACCATGACCGCTGTCCAGGTGGTGATGCGCCGGTTGACGTGAACGCCCATCAGGTCGTGGCGGCTCGTGAAATGGACGAGCGGGATCAGGGCGAAGGGGATGCCGAAGGAGAGGACGACCTGGCTGAGCACGAGCGCGCTGGTGGGGCTGACCCCGAGCGCGAGCACGACGATCGCAGGGATCATCGTGACCAGTCGGCGGAGCAGCAGCGGCACGCGCAGGTTGACGAAGCCGGCCATCACGACCTGGCCCGCGTAGGTGCCGACGCTGGAGGAGGAGGCGCCCGAGGCGAGCAGCGCGACAGCAAACGCAAGCGCGGCGGTGCCGCCGACCAGGTTCGCGAAGCCGGCGTGCGCTTGCTGAATCGTGCTGATGGTGGTGTGGCCGGGTGTGTGGAAGAGCTTGGCGGCGACTGCGAGCATCGCCAGGTTCACGATCCCGGCCAGGCCGAGCGCGACGATCACGTCGAGCCGCTCGAAGCGGAGCACGCGTCCGCGCTCGGCGTCGTCGCGTACTGCCATGCGGCCGTTCGTGAGCGCGGAGTGGAGATAGATCGCGTGCGGCATCACGGTCGCGCCGATGATTCCGACCGCCAGGTAGAGCGACTGCGTGCCCTGGAGGCCCGGCATCAGGCCGTGCAGCGACCCGGAGGCGGAAGGGCCGATCTTGAGCGTCTCGTAGAGGAAGCCGAGAAAGATGATCCCGAGCAGCGCGGTGATCGCGAGCTCGAAGCGGCGGAAGCCATGCCGCTGCAGCTCCAGGATGCCGAAGGCGATGAAACCGGTCATCACCCCGGCGATCACCAGCGGCACGTGGAAGAGGAGGTTGAGCCCGAGCGCGGCGCCGAGGAACTCGGCGACGTCGGTCGACATCGCCATCAGCTCCGCCTGCACCCACAGCCCCCGGGTGACCGCGCGCGGGTAGCGCTCGCGGCAGAGCTCGGGCAGGTTTCGGTCGGTGACGATCCCGAGCTTCGCCGACAAGTACTGGATCAGCATCGCCATCGCGTTCGCGGCCAGCACCACCCACAGCAGCAGATAGCCGTACCGGGCGCCGCCCTGGACGTTGGTGGCGAAGTTGCCCGGGTCGACGTAGGCGATCGCGGCCACGAACGCCGGCCCGAGCATCGCCAGCGTCGCCCGCACGCGCCCCTTGGCGAGCAGCTGCTCGAGCGCGCTCGCCTCCTGCACGAACGGCACCGGCAGCGCGCCCGCCTCGGTCGCGACCGCAGGCACCGGCTTGGCCGGCGGCGGCGTCAGCGCTGCTCCTCGACGCTCACCCGCATCGCCCGTGCCAATACCGCGCCGAGCACGTGCACCGTGTCCCCGAAGCGCACGAACAGCGGCCCCTCGAAGGGCTGCTTCTCGATCAGCTCAAACTCGACTCCCGGCACGATCCGCCGCTCCGCCAGGAAACGCAACATCTCCGCGTCGGAATCCGAAACCCTGATGAATGTGCCCCTCTCGCCCGGCTCGAGCGCATGGAGACTCTGGCTCTGGACGTCGGCGACCGCGAGCTTGCGATCGGGGATCGGGTCGCCATGCGGATCAAGCGTCGGATGGCCGAGCTTGGCTGCGATCACCTCCTCCAGCTCCTCCGAGATGACGTGCTCGAGCCGCTCCGCCTCCGCGTGCACCTCATCCCAGCCCATGCCCAGACTCTCCGCCAGATACAGCTCGAGCAAGCGGTGATGGCGCAGCACCTCGAGCGCCACCTTCCGGCCCGACTCGGTCAGACGGACGCCTCGATAGCGCTCGTGCACGACCAAGCCGAGCGCATCGAGCTTGCGCAGCATCCCCGACACCGATCCCGGCCTTACCCCCAGCCGCTCCGCAAGCGAGTTCGTCGACGCGACTCCCGCGCGGCTCTCCAGCTCGTAGATCGCCTTCGCGTAATCCTGCACCGCCGCGGAGAGTTCGGTCGGCTCAGCCAACTTTGTAGGCACGCCTAAACCATAGATGAGGCACACAAGATCCGCAAGGATGCCGAACACGGCAGGACCGCGGTGAAGTCATTCAGCCGGGCAGTGCGTGAGCAGCGGATTCGGTGTGTGCCAGCGCCGACTTCGCGGCTAAGAGTCGCGGGCGCCCACATCGACTGAGGCAGCCCTCGCCGCCACTTCGTAGCGGTCGGGCCACGCGCTAGCCCGCTACAGGTCGCTTGTCGGCTCCTCGATGGAGTCGGGGCGCATCGCGAGCCAGACGCGGAGGTGTAGCAGGATCTCGCGCGTGGCCTGCTGCTCGTTCGGTGCGTCCGGCTGCCGCACATCGATGGCGTCTCCTGCTCGATCAACGCTGAAGCCGGAGCGCTCGAAGTGCTGACGTAGCTCCGGGAGGAGGGAGGGGTCGCAAGGTCGGATGTGCAAGAGCCGCAGTGGGGTAAGCCGCACGCTATGGGCTTCCGCAACAGACGCTTGCACAGCAACGTGAGACGAGGGAAAGAACGGTCGCGCTCTCTGCGTCCCCAACCGGCGTGGGAGAGCCTCGCACTCGCCAGCCTCGAATGCGGCATCCGTCCCTGAGATGAGGGACGCTACTTCTGGCAACCGTAGCCGATGAGCTTGCAGTGGAGATACGTCCGGGGCTCAGCTCGAGCGCCGACCAGCTGGCGCAGGCTCTCGCGCGCAATCGCGCACAGCTCGCCGTTGTGGCCGACGAGGAAGAGCGCGCGCGACGCGCAGAGGCGATCGACCGCTTCGCCCAGTATGTCGACCTGCTCCAGGAGGCGACGGTTGCGGCCCTTGCGCGCTACTCCTTCAAGCTGGAGTTCGCGGACGGGCGCTGGGACCTCGCAGAGAAGGAACTTCCGGCCACGCCTCACATCGGCGAATTCGTCGAGTTCGCACCCGGCGACCGTTGGCGAATCCACGGTTCACAGCTCGTGCGCCCGCGCCCGCCGTCCAAACCGGTGCGCGAGTTGTTCGTCTGCGCGCCGGCCGTGTAGGGTGCGACACGGAACGGCGAGCGGCCCGGTGGAGAGGCCGTTCGAGAAGGGATCGGGCTCTGCGGCATTGCCGCCCATCCGGTACCCGCGTGGCCTCGACGGTGCTGTCGCCAGAGTTGAAGCGAGCTATGGCATGTTGTGGGAACTGGAGTTTGCGAACCCACGTCCTCTCGGAAAGTCCCGGACGCAGGAGGATCAGCCTGCGCCGCGCCCTGGGACGGCGCTCGCGTCGATGCGATCGAGTTCGTCGACGTTGTTGCTTTCGGCCGAGCGCAAGAGGCCGGCGATTCGTGCCGCGACGGCGCTGCCGTCGATGATGCAGTTGCGGATCGGTTTCATGCCGGTGGCGCAGCCGGCGCTGAAGATCCCTTCCCGGGTCGAGTCTTGCGGGTAGCGGAACCAGGCACGGCTGGCCAGGAAGCCGTCGGGGGCGCGCTCGATAGCGAGCACGTGTGTCAGCTGGTCGATGTCGCGGCAGGGTCGCATCCCGGTGGAGAGGGAGACGAGGTCGAAGCGGTCGGAGACGATCCTCTGGACGAGGGTGTTCTCGGCGCGGACGAGGATGTCGCCGCCCGGCAGCTCCTTGCAGCCGGACACGCGGCCGCGGATGTAGCGGATTCCGCGCTCTTGGGCGAGCGAGTACATCTCTTCGAAGCCGCGGTCATAGGTGCGCACGTCGATGTAGAAGCAGGTGATCTCGGCCGCCGGGTTGCGCTCGCGCACGGTCAGGGCCTGTTTGGTGCTGTAGGAGCAGCAGATACGGGAGCAGAACGGTGCCCCGATACGCCGATTGCGCGAGCCGACGCAGAAGACGATCGCCAGCCGGTCGACGAGCTTTCCGTCGGAGGGCCGCCTGAGCTCGCCGCCGGTCGGGCCGCGCGGACTGAGCATCCATTCCAACTCGGGCGCGGTGACGACGTTGGCGTAGCGCTTGTAGCCGTACTCCTCGAGGCTGGAGGGGTCGAACGGCTCGAAGCCGGTGGCGACGACGATCGCGCTCACCGTCTCGCGCGTCCCGTCGCTGAGCAGGGCACAGAAGCGCGGGAACTGCCCCTCCAGGCCGGCGAGGGTGGTTTCCAGGCGCACGTCTACGGGGGCGTGGGCACGCATGTCGGCCTCGATCTCCTCGGCGAACTCGCCGCCGTCGCTGAACCCGTCGTCGTTGAAGAAGGGGAAGGTGCCAGAGAGTCGGCGCACTCGGCCGCCGAGCTCGCCGGTGCTCTCGAGAAGGATGGAGCGGTGGCCCAGCTCGCCCAGCATCGTCGCGACGTGCATGCCGGTGACGCCGCCGCCGATGATCAGGATCGGGTTGCTCGGCTCGAATCGCTCCGTCACGTGGCCGCCACCTCGGCGTGCAGGTATGCGGGGTATGGGCTCGGGGGGATGCCGATCCGCTCGAGCAGCGGCTCGACCGGCACCGAGTGCGCCTGGATCCCGACGACCATGTAGGGGTCCCAGCCGAGCAGCAGGCCTGCGAGCTCGGCGTAGTTGAGCACGGGAATCGCGTAGCTCGCGCCGGTCAGCTCGCTCACGGCCCATTGTTCGCCGTCGAGGATCTGGGAGCAGCCCGGGCAGTTGGTCAGCATCAGATCGGGCCGGTAGGGGGCCATGCTCTCGAGCTTCTTGCGCACGCAGGCGACGGTGAAGCTGCGGTTGGGCCGGATCATGCACTGGCGAAAGCCCATGCCGCAGCAGTGCCGGCGTTCCGGGTAGTCGACCTCGGCGCCGCCCCACTCGCGGATCAGGGCGGCCAGGACGTCGCAGTACTCGGCGCCGCCCACGGATCGATGCTGGAAGAGCTTGTTGTAGTGGCAGCCGACGTGGTCGACCACGTTGAGGGGACGGCCCGTCTCCCGATCGACCAGGCGATACCGCATGAGCCGCGCGAGCTCTGCCCGGTAGCGGTAGACGATGTCGCTGCAGTGCACGATGTGCCTCGGGATCACAAGCCGGCGGCCGCACGCGTCGAACAGCAGCCGATCGATCTTCTCCTTCAGCCCGGGCTCGCCCTCCAGGAGCTCAAGGCACTCGTTGTGGATCGCGAAGGACGTGACGCACACGCTCGTGATGTTTTCGAAGCCGGCCTCGGCGGCGACCGACCACAGCCGGGCCACGGTCAGCAGCGTGCTCTCGATCGTGAACACGTCTCCGTGAGTGGCGATCCCGGAGCAGCATGTGTTCTGCGACTCGGGCCTGGGCCCGCACATGGCCCAACGCCGGCCGAGCAGCTCGTAGATCCGCGCGACGAGCGGCTCGGTCGCCGGGCTGAAGGTGCCCATGACGCAGCTCTGGGTGAGGTAGTAGCCGTCATCGGGAATCGGCTTCTCGTAGCGCGACGTGAAGATCCGCTGTGCCTCCATGCGCTAGCCCTCCGTGGAGACCTTCGCGAGGTACTCGTCGAGGTCGAGGTCGAGCTCGGCGGCCTGGGCCGCCCCGTGCTCCTCGATCCGCTCCCACAGGAACAGGGCGCCGCCCGCACGGATACAGGCCCTGAGCTCTTCGAGCGTCGCCGGATCCACCTTACGACCGGCGAACTGCCCGTCCATGTCCGGGCTTGCGCCCACCCTTGCCCACTGCTCCTCCCGCTCGGCGAAGGAGCGCGCGTACCGCGGCCCGAAGTCGGGCCACTGCTCCGGAACGGGGTCGCGGAAGTAGAGGCTGACGCCGCGGTTCCAGAGGTTGGCGCCCCACAGATGCCGGCCGGCGTACTGCTGCCGGCCGCGCACGCTGTAGACGTGGTAGCCCTTGAGCTGCGCCAACAGACGCAGCGACGTCACCAGCGCCATGACGTCGTTCTCGCGCGGGCAGCGCCCCGTGCAGGAGCCGCACTGGCTGCAGTACCAGAGGAGATCGGACTTGAGCAGATCGACCAGCCGGTGCTCGTCGCCTGAGAGCGCCGTGTCGACGATCAGCCTCGGGTCGTACTCCTCGTAGTGTTCGGCCGCCGGGCAGACGGAGGTGCACATGCCGCACGACATGCAGCTGGTGAGGGCGCGGCGCGCGAGCAGGTGGTTCTCGACCCACCACGTGCAGGGCCGCTCGACCGCATCCTCGTACCACTCCTGCACGTCCGACTTGTCGGGCCGGTCGACCAAGGCCCTGACCTCGCGCCGGTCCTTCTCACGCTCGAACGCGGTCGCGAACAGCCGCTTGACGTTCGGGTAGTACCGTCCCGGCCCGCGCGGCTCCGCTTCGTCGCGAAGCCGGTAGTAGGCGTCGGCGAGCGCGGCATCCGAGTAGCCGGCCAGCGCCGTCTGGCCGAGGCCGAGAAGCGCCTCGGGCACCGCCTCGGCGGGCGCCTGGCTCGGGATCGGCCGCCGCTTGCCGGCGCGCCTTGCCGACCGGCGCGCCCCGTCCTCAGCCAGGAGCGACTCGTAGCTGTGGCCTGCGACCGCCAAGAGGCGGTAGCCCGCGTGCGCGAACTTCGTGTACGGGAGCAACACGAACAGCGCGAATACGAGCACGAGGTGGGTGAAGTAGACGGGGTAGGCGGCCGCGCGAACCTCCCCGACCCTGACCGCCTCTGCGCCCACGCCGCTCAGCGCGGCGAGCAGCACGTTAACCGGGAACAGCCAGTCGAAGAACGAGCTCGCCTCACGGCGGCCCGCCTCGACGACGTGCACGATCACGTAGAAGGACGCGCCGCCGATCAGCAGCGCCGCGCACACGTTGCCCAGCACTTTGAGCGGATCGCCGATCGACAGCGGATAGGGGAGTCCGAGGCGCGACCGCAGCGCCACCACTCCGGAGAGCGCCAACAACCCGAGAAAGCCGTAGAGGACCGCCCGATGCGCCCACGCCCTCAGCCTGTGCTCACTGCATTCGCCGAACCGGCGGTGCGCCAGGATCTCGCCTGCCGCCCGTCCGAGCGCGCGGCCGAGCACCAGCGGCCGGGCGGTCCAGAGCGACGATCCGTACCAGGCCCTCCACGCCCGGGCGGCCCCGACAACCACCGCGGCCAGCGCCAGGAGGGTAAAGCCCACGAAGAATGGGATCAGCGCCGCGTCGGGCAGCATCCCCGCGTAGCGGATAGGCCCCGCCCCCGGAGTGAAGCTGCCGGCCGCCGCGACCATCGCCGCCACGAGCCCGGCAGCCGCAACGTAGGCCAACCAGAACAGCCGCGGACTGTTCACAACCACAGCCACGGAACGCGGGTACGCGAACCGCTCGGTCGCCAGATGCCTCAGCGCTCCCATGATCCGACCCGGCTTCGCGCCGGACGGACACCACGCCGAGCACTCCTCGCAGCCGTAGCAGTGCCAGATGTCCGGGTCGACCGCGACCCGGTCCGCGAGGCCGAGCCGAACCAACGTGACCTGCCTGCGCGGAAACAGGCTTCCCTCGCCCGCCAGCCCGCAGACCGCGGTGCAGGCGCCGCAGTTCAAGCAGGCCTGCAACGTCACCGTCTCCCGGCAGTAGCGCTCGAGACGCGCCCTGCCCGGCCCGCCGCCGGCGAGATCGAACGACCGATCCGGCAGCACGCCGACCACCCGACCGTGCAAGCGCCAGCCGAAATCAGGCGCCTTGTCCGGACCGGCTGCACCCGGCCCGGCCCGGTCACGCTCGGCCAGCCCAACGCCGCCGCCCGTGTCGATCACCATGACGAGGAGATCATGTCATAAAGTTATTCATAAAATTAGGCCAATATATGCTGAGTCGGCAGCGATTTCTCCCCGACCTACCGGGCGCGAGCGCCTAGCGTTGGCGCCACACCGACCTCGGCTCACCCTCGCTTCATGGCCGCCGTGACCTTCGACCTCGCAACGATGCGTAACGTACGAGGCAGCCGGAGGGCTCTTGGATCTTCTCCTTGGGATTCCGCCTGGCCAATGACGGCCGCGACGCGTTCGCGTCGACTCCTAATCGGACAGGGTCGCATCGCAGCTAGATGCGTCGTTGACAGACCAGACACCGCGGCGCATGATCGGGGCGACGTAAGGGAGTCGATCGATGCGGCGCACGATTCTCCGAGCGGGCTTCCTGATCGCGGTTACGATCGCGGTCGGGCTCGCGTTGGGCGTGCAGCGCGCGCAGCCCGCCGACTCGCCCGCATGCACGGCGGCGAAGAATCGGGTCGCGAACGACGAGAGGGGGATCGCGAAGGCGAATAAGAACCTTGCCTTCAAGAATCCTCACAAGGACATCGAGGCGATCCGCGAGAAGCAGCTGAACCGGCAGATCGCGCGACTCCAGGCTGACCTCGTGGTGGCCAAAGCCGCCCAACACAAGGCATGCGGGACATCGGCACCGAGTCTCTCCGCCTACGACGGCACATACAGCGGCATGTTCGGACGGATCGGAATCACCTTCACCGTCGCGAACGGGATCATCAGCGGCGATCTCCTCAATCCGTCGCCGCTTCGTGCGATGGATCCGAAGACGGGGATCGCCTGGGCGCAGGCGAACTTCGTCGGTGCGGACTGCGACACGTTCGCGGTCCAGTTCAATGCAGCTGCCGGCACTGCAACCGTCACCGATCTCAAGTGCACGCTCTCCGGTCAGACCGAGACGCATACAGTCGTTGCAGCGAGGAAGAAGTAGGCGTGGTACGCCGTGCGCTCTTCGGCGGTCTGGTGGCGGCGGCGCTCGCCGCAGGTCTTGCGCGATCGGCGGCCGCACAGTACGACCCGAACGCGTACTGCTGTCAGAACGTCGGGCTGTCGGTAACGAGCTTCGTCCAAGGCAAGTCGATCTCCGTCAGCTGGACCTTCGCAGACGCCAACGTCGAACCGGCGGAGCTGCACGCGGCCTACAGCCCGGTCAACGGCGTGATCAGCGAGAACGACAGCAGCTTCTGGGACGGCAACATCCACGAAGCGCCCGGCGGCCCGTTCTTCCCCGGACGTGCCGGATCGGCCACGTTCCAGGCCGGCGCAGACAACACGATCGGGAGCCTGGCGTTCACGAAGGACTTCTACGTCCAGATCTGGTACATCTGCTACTACCCGAACACAGGCCCGATTCCGGCCTACTGCTCGCATCAGAACAGCAGACCCGACCACGAGCCGGAGTTCTACTCGACCACGGTCAAGGTTCACGTTGCGGGCAGCGGCACGAGCTCCGGGGGCTCCGGCGGGTCGAGCGGCTCCGGCGGGTCAGCCGAGAGAAAGGCTGTCGCATTCTCCACCACCGCGACGGTCGTGCACGCGGACGGGACGACCTCCAGGGTGAAGAGCACGACGCTCGTCGACGGGGACGTCGTGGCGAGTTACGGCAACCCAGTGAAGATCTCCTGGAAGAACGGGAAGATCGCGATCGACAAGGGATCGAAGCTCGCGTACACGCCGAGCTTGTGCTGTTCCGGCTGGACGCTGAAGAGCGGCGAGGCCTGGCAGCAGGGTGTCGCAGAGATCAAGGCCACCTACGCGAACGTGCAAACCGAGAGCGGTGGCTCGTTCACGATCGCCGAGGCGAATGGAGCGGACGTCGTTCAGTGCTACACCGGCTCCATGTACGTGAACACGCGCGGGGCGAGCGCGAAGCAACTCATCCTGCATGCGGGCCAGCAGACGACCGTTCGCGGAGGAGGGACCTACACCGCGCCGAAGCGGTTCGTCCCTCCGGCGCGACAGTTCTGGAAGTAACCAGTGGGCCTGAGAGGACGGCTTTCAAACCCTCCCGAAAGTCTTAAAGACCTGCTAAACGGCCCTGTCTCAGCATCTCACGAGCCGTGATTTCGAGCAAGCCGGCCCGTGCCGAGCCCTGGC
>JBEKEH010000115.1:0-10339 GCA_050013935.1 Gaiellaceae bacterium
GCCGCAATCGAAGCATTCCTTGCCGCCCACAACAACGACCCCAAACCCTTCGTCTGGACGGCGTCAGTCGACTCGATCCTCGCCAAGGTCGGACGCTGTAAAGCCGTTCTTGAGACAGTGCACTAGCAGGCGGCGGCGACGCGAACCTGCTTGTCCTCAACCAGAGCTCAGAGCGCCTGCAGCAGATCCCTGACGCCTCGGTGGACTACATCGTCACGGACCCGCCCTACGCCGACAGTGTCATGTACTCGGAGCTCTCCGACTACTTCTACGTATGTCTACGTATGGCTCCGCCTGCTGCTGAAGGAGGCATACCCGCAGAGCTTCGCCGGCGAGCTCGTCGACGACTCGCGCGAGGCCGTCCACAACGACGACCGCAGCCGCAGCGGCGACTTCTACGCGACCGTCGTCGGCGACGTCTTCCGCGAGAGCGCGCGAACACTCAAGTCCGGCGGCAGGCTTGTCTTTAGCTTCCATCACAGTGGCGTCGATGCCTGGCGGGCGCTCGAGAACGCGCTTGTCCGCGGCGGCTTCGTCGTCGAGCGCTGGTGGCCAGTCTTCGCCGAGATGGAGTCCGGCGTACCGCTCCGCGGCAAGGACAACAACGGCCATCTCGACATCGTCTTCGTCTGCGGCAAGGCCGACGAGATCACGAGCGCGATCCCGAGCGAGCCGCCGGCGGAGATCGGCGCACGACTCGCTCAGGTCGTTGACCTAGTTCCGGCCGACTACCGCGCGCTGCTTCAAACTTCTGCCGTTCAGCGGGCGACGTGGGAGAAGTGCCGGTCAGGTTCCGCGCTGGAACCGCCATCGTCGCCGCTCGCGGCCCGCGGTGTGCCTTCGACGTCTCCTGGTAGACGGCTGGTAGACGGAGACCTGCAGCCCACCCGCTCATCGAAGGCCATGAGCGCTGGAATCCCGCTTTCCGAGCGGCCTCGTGGCTAGTGCCCCCGGCCGGAATCGAACCAGCGCACGCGGTTTAGGAAACCGCTGCTCTATCCACTGAGCTACGGGGGCGGCTCCGGCTCAGTCTAGAGTCGGTTC
This sequence comes from Gaiellaceae bacterium, assembly GCA_050013935.1. GTDB lineage: Bacteria > Actinomycetota > Thermoleophilia > Gaiellales > Gaiellaceae > Palsa-739. The sequence goes on from JBEKEH010000115.1 coordinate 1,045, forward strand.
GTCCCGGCCCGGTGCTGATTGACTGTCGCCGTGAGCACGTCGACCGCGGTGGTGGACGCGCGCGGCGTCCGCCGCCGTGGGCAGGTGTACGTGGGGCTGGCGGCGCTCGCGTGGTCCACCGCCGGCGTGCTCCAGCGCGAGCTGGCGGTCGGCACGGCGACTCAGGTCGCAGGGCGCGCGCTGTTTGCGGTGCTCGCCCTGCTCGCGTTCGTCGCGTTCTCCGGGCAGGGCGGCGGCGTCCGGGCCTTCGTATCGATGGGCCGGGCGGAGCTCGCCGTCGCCGCCTGCACGGCGGTCGCCTCTGGGACGTTCATCGTCGCGCTCAACCACACGACCGTGGCGAACGTCCTCTTCATGCAGGCGGTGGCGCCACTCGCTGCCGCCCTGATCGCGTGGGCCGGACTGCGCGAAGCGGTGTCCAGGCGCACGGTCGCCGCCATGGTCGTTGCGATCGGCGGGGTCAGCCTGATGGTCGGCGGCCCGGGAGGCTCGCACGGCCTCGGCCTGGCGCTCTCGGTGGTGATGACCCTCGCCTTCGCGCTCTCGGTCGTGATCACGCGGCACCGGCGCGACATCTCGATGGCTCCCGCGATCTGCCTGTCGCAGGTGCTCGTGCTCGCGGCGGCCGGCCCGTTCGCCCGGCCGGAAACCGTTGGGCTACACGATCTCGTCCTCATCGTCCTGCTCGGGTTCGGGCAGATCGGCCTCGGGCTCGCCTTCCTGACGATGGGCGCGCGGCTGATCCCGGCGGCGGAGGTGGCGCTGATCACGCTGCTCGAGGTCGTGCTCGGGCCGCTCTGGGTGTGGCTTGCGCTCTCGGAGCGGCCGTCGACCGCGACCCTGCTCGGCGGGGCGGTCGTCATCGGCGCGGTCGTGCTCCAGGCGTTCGCTTGACAGATCGACGACAGTCGATATATTGAAGGGCGTCGATACGAAGAGGTGATCGAGATGAAGCTCTTCAAGAGGAACGGCGGCGCGGAGTGGGTCGAGCTCTGCGAGCGTTGCGGAGCGGTGTGTGACGCCGCCTGCCGCGCCGAGGCCGTGCGCGACGCGTACCTGCAGCACGCGCTCCGCTACGGGTTGAGGGTCGCATGAGCGCCGCCCTCGCACCCATCGCGTGCTGCGCGCCGCTCGCGGGGCCGGCGCTGTCGGACGACGAGGCCGAGGCGACGGCGAGGCTGTTCCGTGCGCTCGGCGACCCCGCGCGCGTGAAGATCGTCAACCGGCTGGCGACGGCGGGCGAAGCGGTCTGCGCGTGCGCGTTCGAGTCGCTGGTCGGGCTGTCGCAGCCGACGGTCAGCCACCACCTGAAGACGCTGGCCGAGGCGGGGCTGCTCGAACGGGAGCAGCGCGGCAAGTGGGCGTACTTCTCGATCGACGCCGAGGCGGCCGCGCGGCTCGCCGGCGTCGTGGACTTCAAGGGAGGTTGTTGCGGATGAGCACCACGACTGCGGACGAGCTCCGCGAACAGGTTCGGCAGCGCTACGCGGAGGCGGCCCGTGCCGTCACCGGCCGCGACGGCGCGTCATGCTGCGACGACAAGGACATCGGCGGCGACTTCGTCGAGTCGATGTACACGCTCGAGCAGCGCGGTGAGCTTCCCGACGCCGCGGCGCTCGCCTCGCTCGGGTGCGGCAATCCGACGGCGGTTGCCGAGCTGCACGAGGGAGAGGTCGTGCTCGACCTCGGCTCCGGCGGCGGGATCGACGTGATCCTGTCGGCGAAGCGGGTCGGCCCGGCCGGCACCGTCTACGGGCTCGACATGACCGACGAGATGCTCGCGCTCGCGCAGCGAAACGCGCGCGACGCCGGCGTCGCCAACGTCCACTTCCTCAAGGGCGTGATCGAGGCGATCCCGCTGCCGGCGGACTCGGTCGACGTCGTCATCTCGAACTGTGTCGTCAACCTTTCGACCGACAAGGCAGCGGTGCTCGCGGAAACGGCGCGCGTGCTGAAGCCGGGCGGCCGCATCGGCATCACCGACATCGTCGCCGAGGATCACCTCACCCCCGACCAGCGTGCCGAGCGGGGAAGCTACTGCGGCTGCATCGCCGGGGCGCTCTCCCGGAGCGAGTACGTTGCCGGGCTCGAGGCCGCCGGCTTCGAGGACGTGACGGTCGAGTTCACGCACCAGGTGGCCGACGCGATGCACGGCGCGATCGTCAAGGCGCGCAAGACGAGCGAGCCGGAGCGGAAAGGGCTGCCGGTGATCGAGCCGGCCGTGAGCGCGGGCTGCTGTTGATGCAGCGGCCTCCGCTGGCCCGCGCGCTCGTCGCGGAGGCGATCGGCACCTTCGCGCTCGTCTTCGCCGGCGCCGGCGCGGTGATGGTCAACGCGAAGACGCATGCGCTCGGGCACGTCGGCGTCGCGCTGGCGTTCGGGCTCGTGATCATGGCGATGATCTACGCCGTCGGTCACGTCTCCGGTGCGCACTTCAACGGTGCGGTCACGTTCGCCTTCGCGCTCACGCGGCACTTCCCGTGGAGCCGCGCGCTCGCCTACTGGCTCGCCCAGCTCGGCGGCGCGCTCGTCGCGGCCGCGCTTCTCCGCGGCTCGCTCGGCAACGTCGCTCACGTCGGCGCGACGCTGCCCTCGGGCTCGCAGGGGCAGTCGTTCCTCTGGGAGCTCGTGCTGACCGCGTTCCTGATGTTCGTGATCCTCGCCGTCGCCACGGACACCCGCGCGGTCGGCGAGGCCGCGGCGATCGCGATCGGCGGCACGATCGGCCTCGACGCGATGGTCGGCGGCCCGATCAGCGGCGCCTCGATGAACCCGATGCGCTCGCTCGGGCCGGCGCTCGTCTCCGGCGACCTGCACGCGCTCTGGCTGTACGTCGCCGCGCCGGTGCTCGGCGCGTCCATGGGCGGGCTCGCCTACCAGTTCGTGCGTGCGGAGCACCGGCCCGCATGACCCGCGTCCTCTTCGTCTGCGTCGCCAACAGCGGCCGCTCCGTGATGGCCGAACGCCTCTTCGGCCGCGACGCCGCCGGCAGGCACGAGGCGCTCTCGGCCGGGAGCGCGCCCGGCGCGGCGCCGCACGCGGTCGTGCTCGAGGCGCTGGACGAGCTCGGCATCGACGCCTCCGACCACGTTCCGCACCTGCTCGACGCCGACCGCATCGACTGGGCCGACGTGATCGTCGCCACCTGCGACGACGCCTGCCCGGTGATCCCCGGCAAGCGCTACATCGCCTGGAACCTTCCCGACCCGAAGGGGCGCCCGCTCGACGAGGTGCGGGCGATCCGCGACGACATCGCCGAGCGCGTCGCCGAGCTCGTCGCCGAGCTCGACGCGAAGGCCGACTAGGAGGAGACCAAGTTGAAGTACGTGCTCTTCGTCTGCACCCACAACGCCGGCCGCTCGCAGATGGCGCAGGCGTTCTTCGAGCGCTACGCGCCCGCCGACGTGCGCGCCGAGTCGGCCGGGCAGGAGCCTGCCGACCACGTCTGGCCGAACGTCGTCGAGGCGATGGCCGAGGTCGGCATCGACATCGCCGATCGCCGCCCGAAGAAGCTCGACCTCGAGATGCAGCTCCACGCCGACTGGGCGATCACGCTCGGCTGCGGCGGCGCCTGCCCCTACGTCCCGACGATGGTCGAGGACTGGCAGATCCCCGACCCTGCCGGCCTCTCGCTCGAGGAGACGCGGCCGATCCGCGACCTGCTCGAGCAGAAGGTCAAAGAGCTCGCCCAAGGGCGGATCGACGCGATCCGCGACGACCGCACGGCGCACGCGATGCGGCTCCAGCGGCTGCTCCCCTCGCTCGTCGAGGAGTTCGGGGAGGAGAAGTCCGGCGAGGAGATCCGCGCCTGCGTCGACCTGATGCTCGAGCCGTACGACGACGTCCCGGTGCGCTCGTTCGTGCTCACGCTCGCCCGCCGGAACGCACAGGAGTGCCTGCGCGAGGGGCGCTGCGGCGCGCTCGTCTAGTACAGGGCGGCCGCGAGCCGCCGCCGGTAGTGCGCGGTCAGCGGGTGCTCGTGGCCGAGGTGGCCGAAGAACGCCACCATCAGCCCGCGGATCCGGTCCCGGTGGGCCTGGTCGCCTTCCTGGATCTCGTCCAGCAGCAGGTTGAGCGCGCGCTCGTGATCGCCCGCGTCGAAGGCGGCGACGACCTCGGGCAGCTCGCCCGTGCGGTAGAGCTCGTCGAGCAGCTGCTTTGCCGCCGAGGGGGCGGCCAGCTCGTCGAGGAACGAGGCCACCTTCGCGGGAGGCTGCGCGCCGACGAACTCCGCGACGACCGCGCCGTTCCGGAAGGCCTTCACGGCCGGGATGCCGCGGACGTCGTAGCGCGCGGCGAGCTCCGGGTTCGCGTCGACGTCGACCTTCGCCAGGACGAACTGCCCGTCCCGGGTGGCCGCCTCGCGCTCGAGCACCGGTCCGAGCATGCGGCAAGGGCCGCACCAGGCAGCCCAGAAGTCGACGACGACCGGTAGGTCGTGCGAGCGCTCGAGCACTTCCTGCTCGAAGGTCTCGGTGGTGATGTCCAGCTCCATGCGGGTCACTCCTTTGCGTTGGCGTCCGTCTCTGCTAGTCTACAACTATACAACTAATCAGTTTATTCCGCCATGCTGCTTCCTCACCCGCTCCCTGACGACCTCGTCGAGCTGATCGCCCGCCGCTTCCGCGTGATCGGGGAGCCGATGCGGATCCGGCTGCTCGACCGGCTGCGCGACGAGGGGGAGGCGACGGTCAACGACCTCGCCGACGCCGCCGGCGCGTCCCAGCAGAACATCTCGAAGCACCTCACCGTGCTGGCGGACGCCGGCATTCTCGCTCGCCGCAAGGAGGGCACGCACGTCTACTACCGGATCGCCGATCAGGGCGTTTTCGCGCTCTGCGAGCAGGTGTGCGGCTCGCTCCAGGAGCAACTGCGGATGCTGGACAGCCTCATCGGCGGAGGCCGCCGATGACGCTCGAGCTCTGGCAGACGGAGTGGTGTCCGGCGTCGCGGTCCGTCCGTGAGCGGTTGACCGAGCTCGGCGTCGACTACGCGATCCGGCAGGTGCCGGTCGAGCGCGAGGAGCGCACCGCGCTGCTCGAGGCGACGGGATCCGACGCCATTCCGGCGCTCGTCGTCGCGAACGGCCGGGTCCTCGTCGGCGAGGACGCGATCGGCGTGTACCTCGACGAGCAGTTCGAGGAGCCCGCCGGGGCGGAGGCCCACAGACTGAAGGCCGCGAAAGCGCGCCACCGCTACCTGGAGGAGGAATGCGAGTGCTTGCAACCGGCTACACGCTGAGCGCGACGACGGCGCTGCCGTTCGCCGAGGCGGTCGAGCGCGTCCGCGAGGAGCTGAAGGTGGACGGATTCGGCGTCCTCTGCGAGATCGACGTGCAGGCGACGATGAAGGCGAAGCTCGGCGTCGACGGCGAGCCGTACACGATCCTCGGCGCGTGCAACCCGCCGCTCGCGCACCGCGCGCTGCAGGCCGAGCCGGAGCTCGGCGTGCTGCTGCCGTGCAACGTCGTCGTCTACGTTCGCGACGGCGAGACGCACGTCGCCGCGGTCGACGCGGAGCGGATGCTCTCGATCGTCGGCAACGAGGAGCTCGCGCCGGTTGCCGCCGATGTTCGCGCGCGCCTCGCCGCCGTCGTCGAGCGCGTCGTCGGAGCCTGACGGATGGGTTTCTTCACGCGCGTCCCGAGCGTTGACCCGGAGCAGGTGGCCGACCGACTCCGCAACAAGGAGGCGGTCGTCGTGGACGTCCGCATGCGGGGCGAGTGGAAGGCCGGGCGCATCCGCGGTGCCGTTCACGTCCCGCTCCACGAGCTGTCCGCGCGCATCGGCGGAATGCCCCACGACCGGACGCTCATCACCGTCTGCCGCAGCGGCCACCGCAGCGCGGTCGCCGCCCGGAAGCTCAAGCGGGCCGGCTACGAGGTCGAGAACCTCCGCGGTGGGATGACGCGCTGGGCGCGGGTAGGGCTCCCGCTCGAGCCTGCCAACGGCCGCGTGCTGTAACCGAGGTACATTCCAGGTCGTGGGCGACTTCGACCTGAAGGCCTTGCTCGACGGCCGTGGCGGCAGCGACCTCGACCGCTGGGGGCGCACGATCAACCCGCAGTTCGTGCGCGTGTTGCGCACGATCGACTTCGACCGCACCTGGGCTCGCGCCGAGGGCGCGTACCTCTGGGACGACCACGGCAAGCGCTACCTCGACATGCTCGGGGGCTTCGGCATGTACAACGTCGGCCGCAACAACCCGCGCGTGCGCTCGGCGCTCGTGCAGGCGCTCGAGCTCGACACGCCCGGCATGCTGGCGATTGGCGTCACGGCGCTGCCGGGCCTGCTCGCCGAAGCGCTGCTCGTGCGCGTGCCGGCGCGCCTCGAGCGCTGCCTCTTCACGAGCAGCGGCACCGAGGCGGTCGAGGCCGCGCTGAAGCTCGGCCGCGCGGCGACGAAACGCACGCGCGTCATCTCTGCCGACCACGCCTTCCACGGGCTCACGCTCGGCTCGCTCTCCGCCAACGGCAACCCCGAGTTCACCCACCGCTTCCAGCCGCTGCTCCCGGGCTTCGAGCGTGTGCCCTTCGGCGACCTCGAGGCGCTCGAGGAGCAGCTACGCCGTGAGGACGTCGCTGTCTTCCTGATCGAGCCGGTCCAGGGCAAGGGCGCGAACCTGCCGCCGCCCGGCTACCTCGAGGGTGCGCAGGCGCTCTGCCGGCAGTACGGCACGCTGTTCTGCGTCGACGAGGTGCAGACCGGCTTCGGCCGCACCGGCCGGATGTTCGCGTTCGAGCACTGGGGGCTCGAGCCGGACCTGGTGCCGGTCGCGAAGTCGCTCTCCGGCGGCTACGTGCCGGTCGGCGCACTGCTCATGTCACGCGCCGTGCACGAGGCCGTCTTCGACTCGATGGAGCACGCCGTCTCGCACGGCTCGACGTTCGCGCCGAACGAGCTCGCGATGGCGGCGGGGCTCGCGACGCTGCACGTGCTCGACGACGAACAGCTCGTCGAGCGGTCGGCGCGGCTCGGCGAGAAGCTGCTCGAGCTGACGCGACCGTTCGTGGACGAGTTCGAGGTCGTGCGCGAGGTGCGCGGGCTCGGGCTGATGTGGGCGATCGAGTTCGGCGAGCCGCCCTCGGGCAAGCTCTCCTGGAGGTTGATCGAGCGCATGCAGCAGGGGTTGTTCGCGCAGCTCGTCGTCGGGCCGCTCTTCTCCAAGCACCGGATCCTCAGCCAGGTGGCCGGCCACAACATGGCCGTGATCAAGATCCTGCCGCCACTCGTTCTCTCCGACGAAGATCTCGAGTACTTCGTCGAAGCGCTGCACGCGACGGTGAAGCGCGCCCAGCACATGCCGACCTCACTGACGCGCTTCGCGCTGACAGCAGCCGGGATCCGCTAGGAGTCGCGCTTCTTGCGCTCGTCGAGCTCGGCCTGGGCCTTCTCGGCCAGGCGTCGAGTCCTTTCGGCGTTGACGAGCATCTGCTCGCGCGCCTCGCGGTCAGCTTTCGTCGGTTTCTTCTTCGCCATCTTCCCCTCCAAGGAGCAGCTCGATTCGCGCGAGCGATCGTGCGATGTCGCTCACGTTGAAGAGTAGGGCAATCGTCTCCTCGCGGGAGATCACACGCTTGTCCACGAGGAGAGCGTGACGCGGCTTTGAGGGGCACGCAAGATGCCCGTTCCGGACGTCTCACTAGCCCTCGCGCGGTTCCCAGCGGAAGCGGAACACGGCGACGACCAGGCCGCCCGCGCCCCAGGCCGCGAGCACGCCGAGCGCCAGCGGCTTCGTCCACAGCGCCTGGCCGTGCAGGTAGATCGCATTCATGAGGTCGATGAAGTACTTCAGCGGCAGCACGTCGCCGATCGTGCGCAGGAACGCCGGATAGTGGCGCGTCGGCCCGAACGAGCCGGTCAGGAACGCCATCGGCAGCAGGATGAAGTTGACGACCGCGGAGGAACCTTCGGCCGAACGGATCAGGGACGACGTCGCGACCCCGAGCGCCGCGAACGCGGCCGAGCCGACGATCACCGCGAGCACGAGCGAGCCGATCGCCGTCGGGAACGGCGTCCCGTAGAGCGCCCGCCCGATCAGGAACAGCGCCACCGTCTGCAGCGCGAACACGAGCAGCGTCGAGACGAGCAGCGCGGCGACGTACGTCGACGCGGGGAGCGGCGTCGCGCGCAGCCGCTTCAGGATCGCGTTCTCGCGCCGGATCACGAGCTGGATCGCGAGTCCGGCGAAGGCGGTGTTCGCGCAGCCGTAGCCGATCAGCCCCGCCAGCAGCGCGTGCGACGCCGGCACGCCGTAGATCTTCCCGGAGTAGACCGAGCCGAGCAGCACGAACAGCAGCATCGGGAAGAGGAAGATGAAGAGAGCCGCCTCCTTGCTGCGCCAGAAGACGAGCTGCTCCGCGCGGAGCTGGTGCACGAACAGGTGCAGGCGGCGCGAGCGGCCCCGCTCGGCGACGGCGATCGCCTCGACGCTCACTCCGGGTCCTCCTCGGTCAGCGCGAGATAGACGTCCTCGAGCGTCGGGCGCCGCACCTCGAGCCGGTCGAGCTCCTCGCTGCGGGCGAGGGCGTCGGCGGTGAGCTCGTGCAACACGCGCGTCGGCTCACTCGTGCGCAGGAGCACCTCCTCACCGTTGCGGTGGTAGCGGATCTCGACCTCGAGCTCGCTCGTGGTCAGCTCGCGCGGCGTGCCGACGCGAACGATCTGTCCCTCGCGCAACACGGCGACCCGGTCGGCGAGCTGCTCCGCCTCGTCGAGGTAGTGCGTCGTCAGCAGCACGGTTTTCCCGAGCGAGCGCAGCGAACGGATCATGTCCCACGCCGCGCGCCGCGCAGCCGGGTCGAAGCCGGTCGTCGGCTCGTCGAGGAAGACGAGGTCGGGATCGCCGACGAGTGCGACGCCGAGGTCGAGGCGGCGCTTCTGGCCGCCGGAGAGCGTCTTCACGCGCGCGTCGCGCTTCTCGGCGAGGCCGACGAGCTCGATCACCTCGCTCACGTCACGCGGGTGCTCGTAGTAGCCCGCGAACATGGCGTGTGTCTCGCGCACCGTGATATTCGGCCAGAGCTGCGACTGCTGGAGCACGACGCCGATGCGCTGGCGGAACTCCGCTCCGGGCCGCTCCGGGTCGTGGCCGAGCACGGAGACCTCGCCCGCGTCGCGGCGGCGGTAGCCCTCGAGGATCTCCACCGTCGTCGTCTTGCCCGCGCCGTTCGGGCCGAGCAGGCCGAAGACCTCGCCCTCTGCGATCTCGAAATCGACGCCGCGCACCGCCTCGAGCTGTCCGTACCGCTTGCGCAGGCCGTGCACGGAGATCGCGCTCACGCGTTTTCCAGCTC
>JBEKEH010000116.1:0-10243 GCA_050013935.1 Gaiellaceae bacterium
CACGGTTCGCCCCTGCTCATCGGGCGGCCGTCGCTGCAGAACGGCCAGGCCTTCGTCCAGGTCGACTTCCACCCGACGACGGGCAACAAGTACTTCGCGATCCAGCCCGGCGCCTCGATCACCTTCACCCGCGTCGACCCGGCGAAGAACGGCCTGTGGCACGGCAGCGTGACGGTCAAGAAGCAGAAGTTCGAGGGCCACACGTTCTCGTACAGCGGCACCTTCGCAGCGCGCTGGTGCGGAAAGGACTGAGCGCCGCCGCGGTGCTCGTCGCCGTCGCCGCGGCCGGCGCTGCCCTTGCCGCCGCGCCGACGAAGCTGGAGCACTGGGTCGGCGACGGCGCCCACATCGTCCAGCGAGGACGCGGTTACTGTTGGACCGGCTCGCTCGCGGACGCCCGCGCGGACGCGTGGCGCTGCTTCCTCGGGAACGAGATCGAGGATCCCTGCTTCTCCGGCAGCGCTGCGTTCGTGCTCTGCCCGGACGGAACGCCGGACTCGCGCGACGCGCTCCGGCTGCAGCTGACGAAGCCCCTCCCGCGCGGCCAGGCCAACCCGCCCGGCAATCCGATGCGCCGCGATCCCTGGGTGATCGTCACCGCCGGGGGCGCTTACTGCTACCGCGTCACCGGCGCGACCGACGACAAGGCGGGAAAGCAACTCACGTACGAGTGCGCGGGAGCGTCGGCGCTCGCCGGCAGCCCCAATCGGACACGACCGGTGTGGACGATCAGCCTGCTTCCCAACGGAACGTCGAAGCGATACGTCACGACGGCCGTCAGCGCCGTCTGGTGGTGAGCGCCTCCACGCCCGTTAACCGACGGGGAGGGTGAATGGAGTGACCAGTTCCCGCCCCGCGATCTTCGTGCGCAGGAACAGACGCCAGGTGCCGGCGACGGGCAGCAGGACGCCGACCCTGAGCACACCCGGCTTCGTCGCGCTCCCGACCGGGCCTCTGGTCGCGCTCGTGCAGGCGAACGCGTCGGGCGCGCAGACGTGGGTGTGGAAGTAGTCGAGCGTGCCCTCACGGAAGAAGATCGCGTGCGCGAGCGCACCGTCGAACGGACTGAAGGTGACGGGCCGCCCGCGCCCGTCCGTCACCCTGATCGTCAAAAAGGCCGGCTCGACGGCGTTCAGGCTCGGCCGGCCCTGGATCGCGAAGCGGTAGCCGCCGACCTTCGCCGTCAGGCCGAAGCTCGGGGTCGGTGTCGGCTTCGGCCCCGTGATGTGAATCGTCGCGAAGAGCTGGATGTTCGACGGAACGCCCGGGGTGTCCGGGAACGCGTCGACGACGACGTGGTAGCTGCCGGCGACCGGGAACGTCACCGCTTGCCCGATGCTTCCGTCCTTCGCAACCGGCGGATCCTCATAGAACAGGGTCCGTAGGTCGCTCGGGACGATGATCAGGTCGATCCCCGTGTGCGGGCCGGCGCCGGTGCGGTAGTGGGTCAGCGGCGCCCCGGAGGGTTGCAGGATCCTCAGAGCGACCTCGACGGGGCGGCCGGCCTCGACTGGTCCCGCCGGCCTGAAGCCCTCGAGCCGGAACGTCTTCGCCGGAGCGACCGTCGGCACAGCAGGACCGGAGCTCGCGCCGCAGCCCGCACAAGCAACAGCCATGCCCGAAACGACAATCACCGCCAACAACGGGCATCGCCGGTGCGCCATGACGCGACCGATCGTAGATGCAGTGTCAGAATGGCGCGACCGCCTCGTGGAAAGAGTCATGCCTCAGCCGTACGGTGAGACAAGCCGGGGATTCAGGTTCCTTGCGCTCGGCTCTGCGCTCGCCGCCTGGGCGCTCGTCGCCGTCGGCGGGGTCGTGCGCGTCACCGGCTCGGGCCTCGGCTGTCCGCACTGGCCGCTCTGTACCGCGAAAGCGATCCCGCTCGACCAGAAAGCCTCCTTCATCGAATACAGCCACCGGGCGGTTGTTGCGCTGCTGATCGTGCTCGTCGTCGCGGTTGCTGTCTGGGCGTGGCGCAGCTACCGCTCGCGTCCGGATGTCCTCTGGCCCGCCCTCGCCGCAGTCGTCCTCGTCCCCTTGCAGGCAGTCCTCGGCGCGGTGGCTGTCTGGCTGAAACTGCCCGGCTGGGTCGTCGCGTTCCACTTCGTCGTCGGGATGCTCTTCCTCGGGACGATCGTGTACACCGCCGCAGCGGCATGGCGGCGTGCGGAGCGACCGGCGACGCCGGGCTTCACGCGGCTCGCCTGGGGCACCGTGCTGGTCGGTTTCGCGCTCATCTCCGTCGGCGCAACGGTTGTCGCGCTCGACGCCGATGCCGCCTGCGGCGAGCAGTGGCCCGCGTGCAACGGGGGCTTCAGCGTGGGCGGCGGCCACGCCGACGTACAGGTGGCTCACCGGATGCTCGCCTACACCGTTGCCGGTCTCGCCCTCGCCCTGCTCGTGTTCGCGCTGCGTGCAAGGGGGCCGCGGCTGGCGGGATCCCTACCGATCCTGGCTGTCCTCATCCAGATGACCTTCGGGATCCTGATCGTCGTCGTGGGCGGCGAGGGGCGTACGCACGAGATCCTGCAAGGCCTCCATGTGGGTGGTGCCGGAACTGTCTGGGCGGCGCTCGTCGCGCTCGCTGCGCTCTCGGGAGATCCCCGCGCCGAGCGGGCTGCCCGGCCGCTGACCGTCACCCCAGCCGTGGCCGGTTGACCGAAGCGTCCGCGATTTCCACGATCAGGGTCGCGAGATGAGCTTCGGCATCCTCGCCGTGATCGTCTGCGCGGGGCTCGGCGGGCCACTGCTCGCGCTCGGACGGCGCGGGCTCGTGCCGGTGGTCGTCGGCGAGCTTGCAGCCGGGGTCGTCGTCGGAAAGACGGGAATGCACTGGGTCGACGCGGGCGAGCCGACGACGGCGTTCCTCTCCCAGGTCGGCTTCGCCATGCTCATGTTCACGGCGGGGATGCACGTGCCGATCCGCCAGCCGGGGATCGCGCGCGGCCTGCGCCGCGGCGTCCTAGCCGCGCTCGTCGTCGGCGCTCTCAGCGCGCCTGCAGGAATCGGCATCGCGGCCGCGCTCGGCGGCGGCCACGCGGCGATCTACGCGCTGTTGCTCGCAAGCGGGTCGGCGGCGATCCTGCTGCCCGTGCTCGAGGAGCAGAAGCTGCTCGGCGACGAGCGCATGCTGCCGCTGATGGCGCAGGTCGGCATCGCCGACGTGGTGGCGATCGTCTCGCTGCCGCTCGTGATGCAGCCGTCGAAGGCACGCGGCGCGCTGCTGGGGCTGCTCGCGGTCGGCGCCGCGGCCGGCGCGCTCTACGGGCTCTCGCACGTGCTGCGGGGCGACGAGCTCCTGCACCGCATCCGCCGCGCGTCGAAGCGGCGCCGCTGGGCGCTCGACCTCCGCCTCGCGCTGCTCGCGCTGTTCACGCTCTCCTGGATCGCGATCCGTGCCGGCACGAGCGTGCTCATCGCCGGCTTCTCCGTCGGGCTGCTCGTGGCGCTGATCGGCGGGCCGAAGCGGCTCTCGACCCAGGTGACGGGGATCGGCGCCGGCTTCTTCGTGCCGCTGTTCTTCGTCATCCTCGGCGCGAAGCTCGACCTGCGCGCGCTCGTCCACCATCCGTCCATGCTCGAGCTGACGGCGCTGCTGACCGTGGCGAACGTCGCCGTCCACGCCGCCGGGGCACTTGCGAGCAGGCAGCCGTTCCCGTCCGGGCTCGCAGCGACTGCACAGCTCGGCCTGCCGGCGGGCGTGGTCACGCTCGGCCTGCAGCAGCACACGCTGAGCCCGGGACAGAGCGGCGCGATCCTGCTTGCCGCGCTCGTGACGATCGGTCTCTGCGCGGGAGGGATCGCGCTGCTTGTCCATGCCCGCGGCCCCGCCCCGGCTGCGCCGAGCACGAGCAAGCCGTGAACGCCGTCGAAGCGACCGAGGACTACGAGCGCTGGCTGCGCACGCAACTCGGCGTTGTGCTCGACGACGACCTCGCGCTCAAGCACCGGCGCATGGCCGAATCGCTCTCCCGCTTCCTGCGCGGCACCTACTACCTGTGGCTGCAGCGCGTCGAACGGCACGCCCCGCCAGAGCTGGCGCAGGCGCCCGGCCTCCTTGCGGTCGGCGACCTCCACCTCGAGAACTTCGGCTGCTGGCGTGACGGCGAGGGCAGGCTCGCCTGGGGCGTGAACGACCTCGACGAGCTCGCCACGCTCCCGTACACGTTCGACCTGCTGCGCCTGTGCGCGAGCGCGCACGTCGCGGTGGGCGAGGAGCGTCTCCCTCTACGCGACCGCGACGTCTGCTCCGTCGTGCTCGACGGCTACATGCGCAGCCTCGAGTGCGGCGGCAGGCCGCTCGTCGCGGCGGAGCGCAACCGCTGGCTCACCGACCTCCACGTCAGCCGGGCCGTCGATGCCGCCGCCTACTGGCAGCGCCTCGGCGCGCTGCCCGAGCTCACGGAGCCGCTGCCGGACGAGGCGCACGAGCAGCTGCGCGCGCTGGCCCCGGCGGGCGAGTGGCTGCCGACGCTGCGGCGCCGGACGGCGGGCGTCGGCGCGCTCGGGCACCGCCGCGTCGTGGCGCTCGGCGACTGGCGGGGGGGCCTCGCCGCGCGTGAGTTGAAGGAGCTCTCGCCGCCGGCAAGCAACTGGCTCTGGCGGCGGGCCGAGCGCCCGGCTCGGCCCGGGGCCGGGCCTTCCTGGGCACCCGACCCGCTCGTCGCGGCCGCGGGCGCGTGGCAGTGCCGCCGGCTCGCGCCCGACTGCGCCAAGCTCGAGCTCGCGGACTATGCGCGCGGCAGCGAACGCCGCCTGCTGCGGGCGATGGGCTTCGAAGCGGCGAACGTGCACCAGCGCTCGAGCCCGGAGGAGGTCGCGCGGGTGCGCGAGCACGCAGCGCAGCTCACGGCCGTCGGCCTTCGCGCCGCCGTCGAGGAGCTCGTCTCCGTGCTCGAACGCGACTGGCGCGACTGGCGCGCCCACGAGGCCCGCTCCTAAGAGGCGTCCGCTACAGCCCTAGAGGGCGGCATCGATCCGGATTGCGACCCAGACGCCGACGATCGTGCCGACCACGGAGCCCAGCAGCGAGGCCATGGAGAGGCTTCCCGCGCCGAACAGCATCGGCACGAAACCGCCGGCGGTCGAGCCGACAGCGATGCACATCCAGAGCACCCTCCGGTCCATGCCCGATTGATCGACCGCCGTGCAGCCCGTCCGCATCCCCCACCTGGGGCGTGAGAGACTGTTCTCGATGGATCGGTGGGAGGAGGGCTTCGACGCCTGGACGCCGAGCGCCGAGGAGCCGGCCGTGCCGGCGCCCGACGCCGGCGCCGACCGCGAGCGGCAGGAGCTCCTGCGCCTGGCCCGCGAGCTCGCAGCGGAGCGCCGCGCCGAGCACGAGCCGGCGCACGCGGAGCTCGAGCCGCTGAAGCGGACGTTGCGCGAGGCCGCCGAGGCGGTCGCGGCCAAGGGGCGCGAGCTCGCCGAGCTCCAGCGGCAGATCGAGGCCGAGCTCGCCGCCGCGCAGGCGGAGCGCGAGCTCGCCGTCGCCGAGCGCGAGCGGCTGGAGGAGCGCGAGCAGGCGGTCCACGAGGTCGAGAAGGAGCTCGCCGGCCTGCGGGTGGCGCTCGAAGCGCGTGAGGCGGCGCTCGAGGCGCGCGAGTGCGCCGACGACGACGGAGCGGCCGCCGCCGTCGAGCCGTCCGACCAAGCGAGCTTCAGCGAGGGCCTCACCGAGCTCGCGCGCACACACGCGCGCACTCCTTCCTAGCGCGTCGTTCGCCGCCGGAGGCGGCTGCTATGTTCGGGGGACGGCGGGCCTCGCCAGGGGAACGGGCGCAACGGCCGGCGCCGTTTCGCCATGCCGCCATACCGGAACCCCGTCGATCCGCCCGACCTCGGCCTGCTGCCGACGCTGCGCCGGCTGTTGCGGCTCTGGTGGGGCGAACGGCGGCTCGGAGCGATCGGGCTCAGCTTCGCGCTCTGCTACACGCTGATCTCGATCACGATCCCGCTGCTCCAGCAGCGGGCGATCGACGACGCGATCGTCACGCACCGCCAGGCGCTCTGGCCGTACCTCGTTGCGATCGTCGCGCTCGGAGCGGTCCGCTTCCTCGTCAACTTCTCGCGCCGCTACGCGACGGCGCGGATCGGGATCCGCATCGAGGCGCGGATGCGCGAGCTGCTCTACGGCGCGTACCTGCGCTATCCGCGCGCGTTCTACGACCGGCATGCCACCGGCCAGGTGCTCTCGCGCGCGACGAACGACCTCTACCCGATCCGTTACTTCATCGGTTGGGGCCTCGTGCAGGGGATGCAGAGCCTGATGATGATCGTGGCCGCGGGCATCGTGCTCGTGCTCGTCAACCCGCGGCTCGCCCTCTACACGGCGGTGGCGATGCCGCCGATCACGGTGCTCGCGCTGCGCTTCGCCCGGCGCGTCTCGCCGCTCTCGCGCCAGGTGCAGGAGCGCAAGGGCGACGTGACCGAGGCGGCGGACGAGGCCGTGGTCGGGATCGAGATGGTGCAGGCCTTCGGTCGCGAGGACGACGTGCGCGGGCGCTTCGGCGGCAGGGCCGAGGCGGTGCGCGACACGGTGCTGCGGCAGGCCGGCGTCGAGGCGCGGCACCTGCCCGGCCTCTACTACCTGCCGGCCCTCTCGATCGCGGCCGTCGTCTTCTTCGGCGGCAAGCAGGTGATCGGCGGCCATCTCTCGATCGGCCAGTTCGTCCTCTTCGAAACGCTGCTGCTGCAGCTCGTCTGGCCGCTCGAGGCGCTCGGCTGGATCACGAACCTCGCACAGCGCGCACTCGCCTCCGCCGGCCGCAGCTTCGCCTGGCTGGAGGGGATCGAGCCGCTGCCAGAGCCGGCCGTGCCACAGGCGCTTCCCTCCGGACCGCTCGCGGTGCGCTTCGAGGCGGTGCGCTTCGCGTACGGCGGCGAGGAGGACGTTCTGCGCGGCCTCGACCTGGACGTCGAGGCCGGCGAGATCGTCGCCGTGTGCGGCCCGACCGGCTCGGGCAAGACGTCGCTGCTCAACCTGCTGCCACGCTTCTACGACCCGACCGGCGGCCGCGTCCTCGTCGGCGGCGTCGACACGCGCGACGTTCCGATCGCGGAGCTTCGCTCGGCGGTCGCACTCGTGACGCAGCGGCCGGTGCTCTTCTCGGTGCCGCTGCGCGAGAACCTCACCGCCGGCCACGAGGATGCGGACTGGGAGGAGGTGCTCGCCGCCTGCGTGGCCGCCGGGGTCGACGCGTTCGCCGGTGAGCTGCCGGACGGCTACGACACGCTGATCGGCGAGCGCGGCGTCAACCTGTCCGGCGGACAGCGCCAGCGGGTCGCGCTCGCGCGCGCCCTCGTCACCGGCGCGCGGGTCGTCGTGCTCGACGACCCGCTCTCCGCGGTGGACACGTTCACCGAGCGGCGGCTCGTGCAGCGGCTGCGGCCGGCGCTCGAGGGCCGCACCGTGCTCGTCGCGACGCAGCGGCTCTCGACCGTCGAGCTCGCCGACCGCGCGGTCGTGCTGCTCGACGGGCGGATCGTCGAGTCGGGGACGCCGCACGAGCTGCTGCGCGCGGACGGCGCGTTCGCGGCGCTGTTCGGGGACGAGGTGGCGGCGGCGTGACGCGCGAGCCCTGCGACCTGACTTCAGTCAGGTCGCGACCTTTCCGGAACGGCTGCGACCAGGCTGAAGCCTGGTCGCCCGAGGCCGCATGACGCGACTCTGGCGCTATCTCGAGGGCCGTCGCGCACGCGCGGTGCTGATGGTCTTCGTCGCGACCGGCAACGCCGCGTGCCAGACAGGCGGCTGGCTGCTCGTGCGCAACGCGATCGACAAGGGCATCGCGGCACGCGACCCGCACCATCTGACGGTCATCGTCGCGATCTACCTCGGCGTCGCCGGCGCGGGCTGGGTCCTGCAGGCCTGGCTGATCCGCGGCCTCGCCGGCATCGGCCAGCGGATGACGCTGGGGCTGCGCCGCGACCTCTTCGACCACCTGACCGGCCTCTCGCTGCGCTACTTCTCGCAGCAGAAGGCCGGCTGGATCATCGCGCGGCTGACGAGCGACGTCGACGCGGTGAGCGACGTGCTCTCGCAGGGCATGCCGACGCTCGTCTCGAACGTCGTCCTCCTCCCCGCCGCGATCGCGGCGCTGCTCATCGCCGACTGGCGGCTCGGGCTCGTCGTGTTCGCGGTCGTGCCGCCGGCGCTCGTGCTCAGCCGCTGGTTCCAGCGCACGTCGCACGTCGCGCTCGTCGAGACGCGAAACCGTATCGCCGCCGTGACCGCGCAGATCGCGGAGTCCGTGTCGGGGATGGCGGTCGTGCAGGCGTTCAACCGCGAGCGCCGCTTCCAGGAGCAGTTCGACGAGCTGAACGCCGCGAACCGGGAGCAGAGCATCTACACGCAGAAGATCTTCTCGATCTTCTTCCCGTCGATCGAGTTCCTCGGCGTGATCGCGGGCGGCGCGGTGCTCTACGTCGGCGAGAAGCTGCTCGCGCACCACACGCTGACGATCGGGACGCTGATCACCGCGCTCTACCTGCTCCAGCTCGTCTTCCAGCCGCTGCAGGAGCTCTCCGACGTGTACGGGCAGCTCCAGTCGGGCGCGGCGGCGATGGTGAAGATCGCGACGATCCTCGACGAGGAGCCGGAGATCCGCGACCGGCCGGCCGCGCACGAGCTGCCGCGGATCTCGGGCGACCTCGAGATCGACCGCGTCGTCTTCGCGTACGGCGCCGAGCCGGTGCTGAAGGGAGTCGAGATCCACGTGCCGCCGGGCGGCTGCCTCGCGCTCGTCGGCGAGTCGGGCGGCGGCAAGTCGACGCTCGCGCGCCTCGTCGGGCGCTTCTACGACCCCGACTCCGGCGCCGTGCGCGTGGACGGCGTCGACCTGCGCGAGGTGAAGCTGCGCTCGTACCGGCGCCAGCTCGGCGTCGTGCTCCAGGACCCGTTTCTGTTCAGCGGCACGATCGCCTCGAACATCCGCTTCGCCAAGCCGGACGCGACCGACGAGGAGGTCGCGGCCGCCGCGCACGCGATCGGCGTCGACCGGGTCGCGAAGCGCGTGAGCGGCGGGCTCGAGCACGAGGTGCGCGAGGGTGGCTCCGGCCTCTCCGCGGGCGAGCGGCAGCTGATCTCGATCGCCCGCGCGCTGCTCGCCGACCCGCGCATCCTCATCCTCGACGAGGCGACCTCGAACATCGACCGCCCGACCGAGGTGCTGATCGAGCGCGCGCTCGACCGGCTGCTCCGCGGCCGCACGTCGATCATCATCGCGCACCGCCTCTCGACCGTCCGCCGCGCCGACGAGATCCTCGTCGTCGAGCACGGCCGGATCGTCCAGCGCGGCACGGAGCAGGATCTGCTCGCGCAGGACGGCCCCTTCCGCCGCCTCGCGCACGGCCTCGAGCGCGGCGACGGCGAGCTCGCGGCAGCGGGCTAGGACGCTGCGCGCCGCTCGGCGAGCACGCCGAGGCAGGCCTCGACCACGCACGGGTCGAGCTGGCTGCCGGCCGCATCGCAGAGCCGCCGCACCGCCTCCGGATGGCTGAGCCGCTTGCGTTACGGGCGGTCGGTCGTCATCGCGTGGTAGGCGTCGCAGACGAAGATGATCCGCGACTCGAGCGGGATCTCCTCGCCCGCGAGGCCGTCCGGATAGCCGCGTCCGTCCCAGCGCTCGTGGCAGTGACGCACGATCGCGCGCACCTCCTGGAGGCGGTCGATCGGCGCAATGATCCGCTCGCCGAGGCTCGGGTGCGTCTCGATCACGGCGCGCTCGTCGGAGGTGAGGCGGCCCGCCTTCCTGAGGATGCCGCTCGGGATGCCGATCTTGCCGATGTCGTGCAGCAGCGCACCGAGCTCGAGGCGCTTGAGCGTGCGCTCGTCCAGCCCGAGCTCACGGCCGACGCGGAGCGAGAGATCGGTGATCCAGCGAGCATGCTTCGACGTGTACTCGTCGTTCGCCTCGAGCGCGTTCGCGAGCGCCTCGACGGTCGAGACGAACGTCCGCTCCAGGCCCTCGTAATTGCTCGCGTTCTCGATTGCGAGCTTCGCCTGGTGCGCGAGGCCGCCGAGCAGGCGCAGCTCGCGCTCGCCGAACTCGTCGTCCGGCAGCACAGCCGCGACGATGATGCCCAGGCGGCCGTCGACGTCGAGCGGTGCGAGCGCATACGAGTCGCCGGGGACGACCGGGCCGGAGTAGATGAACGTGCACTGCGGCGGGCCGACGAGGGCCGGACCGTCCGCAGCGACGAAGCGTCGGGCCTCCGTCGCCGCGAAGCGCCGCTCTGC
>JBEKEH010000117.1:0-18719 GCA_050013935.1 Gaiellaceae bacterium
GCGGCCGGGTCCGCGGCTACGTCGCGACCACCGGGCTGAACCTCGTCGACGTCCACGACGTTGCGCTCGGGCACGCCCTCGCGTTCGAGCACGGGCGCGCGGGCGAGCGCTACCTCCTCGGCGGCGTCGATCTCTCGCTCGCGGAGGTGTTCGCCGCGATCGCGGCCCTCGCGGGCCGAGCCCGGCCGCGGCTCCGCGTCCCGTACCGGGCAGTACGGGCGGCTGCGGCGCTCGGCCTCGTCAACCGGAACGAGGTGCAGCTCGCCCGCCTGCCGATGTTCTTCAGCTCGGCAAAGGCCGAGCAGGAGCTCGGCTACCGGCCCGGGCCAATCGAGCCCGCCCTTGCCCGCGCGGTGAAGGAGGCGCTGGCGTACCCTGACGGCGACATGCCGAATCACCTGACCCCCGAAGAGATCGCTGCCGAGCACAGCCTCGACCGCGAACAGGTCATCCGCTTCTGCGTCGAGCACGGCGTGCCCATTTTCCAGGGGCGAGTAGACAAGACGTTGTTTGCGGCGGAATGGCACGCCGCGCAGAAGAAGCCCGCGAAGGGCTGACGCTCGGATCAACATCCGCAACCAGGTTGCGACTTCGTCGCAATCTGGTTGCAGCCGTCGGATGTTGCTCAGCGATGCAGCTCGAGGAACGCGAGGACTCGAGCCCACGCATCCTCTGAGGCCGCGGCGAACTCCTCGTGCTTGCGGTCGAAGAAGCTGTGCGGCGCCCCCTCGTACGTGACGAGCTCGTGCTCGACGCCGGCGGCGGTGAGCGCGGCCTCGAAGGCGGCGTTGTGCTCGGCGGTGATGTGCTGGTCGTCGCCGGCCTGGAGCGCGAGGATCGGCGCCTGCAGCTCCGCCGCACGCTCTGCCGGGCCCGGCACGCCGTTGCGCTCGGTCGGCATGCCGTAGAAGCCGATCGCGCCGGCGAGCCCGTGACCTCCCGCGGCCGAGAGCCACGAGTTGCGGCCGCCGAAGCAGAAGCCGACGGTGAAGATCGACGTGCAGCCGGCCGCGCGGAGGTGCGCGACCGCGGCGGCGACGTCCGCCTGGATGCCGTCCGGCGTCGTCTGCTGCACGTGCTCCATGAAGTCGAAGTCGTCGTCGCGCTTCGCCACGCCGGCGGTGCGGCCGAAGTAGTCGAACGCGACGGCCGCGTAGCCGCGCTCGGCGAAGCGAAGCGCGAGCTCCTCGTAGAAGCGGTAGAGGCCGCGGACGTCGGGGAGGATCACGATCCCGGACGACGCCGGTTCCTCCGGCACCGCCTGGAACGCCGCGAAGCGGTTTCCGTCCGCCGCTTGCAGGACGAGGTCGTCGTGCGAGACCGCGGCGCCGGAGATGACCGGGATCGGCGGCAGGGAGTCGAGCTCGAAGCACATGCGGAAGACGATACGGGAGGATCCGAGGGCTGCGCAGCGTACAAGGGCCGGACGATGGCGGAGCAGTCGCATCGTGACGAGATGAACGCAGCGATCCGGGCCCAGCGCGAGCGCCAGGCCGCCCGCTCGAACGCGCCACCGCAGCGCGCGCCCGAGCCGCCGGACGCGCCCGAGCCGGCGGCGGCGGACGGTCCGGCGCCCAGCCTGCGCGACCGCCTCCGGCGCCGCGCCCGCTCCTCGGGCGAGTAGCCACCCCCGGACCCGCCGGCACCCCATGTGACAGGATCTGGACGATGAGGCGGGTGCTCGTCACCACGGCGGCCGTGGCCGCCGCGCTGGCGCTCCCCGGCGTCGCCTCCGCGCACGTGGGCAAGACCGCCCCGGTGGCGACGAACTTCGACGCCAGCATCGTCGGGTTCCGACCGCCGACGCGAGCGCTCGAGGCGAAGGTCGTCGACGGCGACCAGACGCTCTGGCTGCGCGTCGCCGCCGGTACGACCGTCGTCGTGCCCGGCATCCTCGGCGAGCCGATGCTGCGCTTCGACGAGCACGGCGTCTGGCTCAACCTCCGGTCGCTCACGGCGCAGACCGACCGGATCGACCGCTTCGACCTGCGCCCGTCGGCGAATCCGCAGGCTGACCCGCTCTGGCACCACCTCACCGGCGGGCACGCCTACGCCTGGCACGAGCACCGGCTGCACGTGCTGGAGGTGCTCGCCCGGGGCCGGAGCTCCGCCGGCACGCTCGGGCCGTGGTCCGTGCCTCTGCTCGTGAACGGCCGCCGCGAGGCGCTCACGGGCGTCCTCCACTTCACGCCGCCGGCCCCGGGCTGGGCGTGGATCGGCTTCGCGTGCCTGCTCGCACTCGCCTCCTCGGCTGCGACGCTGCTCGCGCGCACGCGCGGAGCGCAGATCGCGATCGCACTCGGGCTCGTCGCAACGCCGTTGATCTGGGCGGTGCGCGCCGGCCGCGAGCTCTACGGGCGGCCCGCGGTCGGCGCGATCGGCTACCTCGAGGTCGCGCTCACGTCGGCGGTCGGCGCCGCCCTCCTCGCCGGCCTGCTGCACCGCGACCGCGAGGTGCGCCTGTTCACCGCGTTCCTCGCCGGCTTTGGCAGCCTCTACGAAGGGCTGACGATGCTGCCGGTGCTGACGCATGCGATCGCGCTCAGCGTGCTGCCCTCGCTCCCGGTGCGCGTCGCCGTCGCGTTGATCCTCGGGCTCGGCACCGGAGCCCTCGTCGGCAGCGGGGCCGTGGAGCTGCGCGAGCGCGTCCCACGCGCCGGCACCCGTGCCGGCGCGGAGCACGTCGGCGGCCTCGCGTGAGCGTTCACGGCGGGAAGCGGTAACTGCGATGCGGGGGCACGAAGCCGCCGACCTCGAGCACGAGCTCGTCGCCGTCGCGCAACGCGAGCCGGCGCGGGTCGCCGTGCACGCGCGCGCCGTTGCGGAAGACGGAGACCGCGCCCCGAAAGCCCGCGAGGTGTCGCGGGCCCAGGGGCTGGCCCCAGACTGCGAACAGGTCGTCGAGGGTCGCGGCGCCGTCGAAGTCCACGACGCCCGTGGGATCGGTCGTCCAGAGGCGGGCGCGGCAGCGGGCACCCGTGACGCGGCCCTGCTCGAGCCGGGCGCCGCGCAGCCCGACGGCGGCCGGAACGATTGCGACCCGCCGGTCTGCGAACAGCTCGACGTGGACGCGCCGCGCGCCGCGCAGCGGGCCCGGCGTGCACGCCGCGTGCACCCCCGGCGGCGGCCGGTACCGTGGGCCCACGCCGATCGGCGTCGGCACGAGCGCCGGCACGAGCCCGAGCACGAGCGCTGCGTATCGCATCCCGCCCACCGTACGTCACCGCCCAGGAGGTCGCCGTGACCGTCACCGCTCTCGCTCGCGGGGCCGCCCTGGCGGGAATCGTCGTCGCGCTCGCCGGCTGCGGCGGCTCGAGCTCGTCCTCGACGCCCACGGTGGCCGTGCAGCCCGCGTTCACGTACCGGCTCTCCGGCTTCGAGCCCGCACACCCGGTGCAGGCGGGCAAGCCGACGACGGTCGCCTTCACGATCCTCCAGCCGAACGGCCGCCCGCTGACCCAGTACAAGCACGGCGCGGGCCCGCACAACGGGATCCACCTGATCATCGTTCGCCGCGACCTCGCGACGATCATCCACAAGCACCCGCCGGTCGGGCCCGACGGCCGGCTCAGCTACACGGTCACGTTCCCGCTGCCCGGCCCGTACCGGGTCGTGATCGACGCGTACCCGAAGACGCACGGCTTGCAGCCCAACTTCCAGCTGTTCACGACGATCACGGTCAAGGGCAAGTACGCGCCGCAGCCGCTGCCGCCGTTCCGAGCGGACGAGACGGTGGACGGCTACCGCTTCGCGCTGCACGGCACGCCCCACCTGAAGGCGATCGTGCCCGCGCTCCTCGACTTCACCGTCACGAGCCCGAACGGCGAGCCGGCCGCGTTCGAGCCCTGGTACGGCGCGCTCGCTCACGCGATCTTCTTCAGGCGCGGCTCACTCGACTACTTCCACACCCATGTGTGCGCCCCCGGCGCAACCGGATGCTCGAGCGTGCTCGGCGGCGCGAGGGTGACGGGCACCTCGGCCACGCCCGGCAGGCTGAAGGTTGGCGTGCTCGTGCCCGTCTCGGGGACGTGGCGGCTGTTTCTCCAGTGCATGGTCGGCGGGAAGGTGCTCACGGCCCCGTTCACGCTGCACGTCGCGTGATCAGGCTCCGCGTCGTCGTGCTCGTGGCGGCTGCGCTCACGGCGGGCGGGCTTGCCGTGTCGGCCCGCGCGGACGGCGATCCAGCGAGCGACTACTTGCTCGTGCAGAAGGTGTTCTTGCCGTTCGACGCGAAGTTCCCCGCGAAGCGGCAGGCGGAGCTCGTCGCCCTCGTCGCCGCCGCGAACCGCTCCGGCTTCAAGATTCGCGTCGCGCTGATCTCGAGCGACTACGACATGGGAGCGATCACGTCGCTCTGGCGGAAGCCGCGCACGTACGCGCGCTTTCTCGGCGAAGAGCTGTCGTATCTCTACAAGCAGCGGCTGCTGATCGTGATGCCGAACGGATTCGGCTTCAGCTGGCTGAAGCACTCGTCGACGGCGGAGTACGCGTTGCTGGAGAAGATCCCGATCAAGCCGGGAAGCGTCGGACTGGTGGACGCGGCGCAGACAGCCGTGCGGCGGCTCGCGGCGGCGGCCGGCGTGACGATCGCCGCCCCCACTCCCGTGACGACGCCTTCACAGCGGAACGCACAGGATCGCGTCGTCATCATCGTCGCATCGCTCGCGGCACTCGCAGCGGCCATCCTGCTTCGCTTCGTGCTGCGGCGGCGACGACGAAGAACGCCGTCGCGACGATGATGATGGCGGTGCTGGGCGGAAGCTGCGTTTCGACGTAGCTGAGCGTGAGGCCGAGCCAGACGGCGGCGACCGCGAAGACGGTCGAGAGCGCGAGCCCGGCGTAGGGATTGTGCGCCAGCCGGTGCGCGGCCGCGGCCGGTGCGGCGACGAGGCCGAGCAGGAGCAGCGCGCCGACGGCCTGCGTGGCCTCGGCCGAGACCGCGCCGAGCACGGCGAGAAACCCGAGCCCGAGCAGCCGGACGGGCACGCCCTGGGCAGCGGCGACGTCGGGGTCGAACGAGGCGAAGAAGAGCGGGCGGGCGGCGAAGAGCGTCGCCGCAATCGCCGCCACCGAGACGGCGGCCGCGATCGCTGCGTCGCTCCCGCTGAGACCGAAGATCGAGCCGAAGAGGACGCGAACCGCGGCGGTGCCGTTCCCCGCGCTGCTCCTCGTCGTGAAGACGGCGAGGAAGAGCACGCCGAGGCCGAGGATCCAGGCGAACACCGTGCCGATCGTGACGTCGTCGGCGCGGGCGCGGTCGCCGAGGCCTCCCATCCCGATCGCGACGACGATCGTGGCGGCGAACAGCCCGATGCGAACGTCGATGCCGAAGGCGGCGGCGGCGAGTGCGCCGGCGAAGGCGACGTGGCTGAGCGCGTCGCCGGCGAAGACCTGCGCGCGCAGCACGACGAAGTAGCCGACGAGCCCGCACGCCGCGCCGATGAAGGTGCCGGCGAAGAGCGCGTTGCGCATGAACTCGTGCGTGAACATCTCGCTAGTGCCCCGCTGCTGCAGCCGTTCGGCGCGCGGCCAAGGCGCGGGCGACCCGGGCAAGGACGTAGGCGCCGAACGCGAGCGACGTGATGTAGAAGCCGGCCGGGTAGATCGAGAAGTAGGCAAACGCCAGCCCGAGCCAGGTGACCGCGAGGCCGAGTAGGACCGAGAGCAGCAGGCCCGGGAGCGGTCGCGCCGTGAGCTGCTGCGCCGTCGCCGCGGGCGCGACGAGAAGCGCGAAGACGAGGAGCGCGCCCGTGATCTGACTGGTGGCGGCGACGGCGAGCCCGAGGAGGAGGAGAAAGCCGAGCGAGAGCGCCCGCACCGGCACGCCTGCCGCGCGCGCGACGTCGCCGTCGATCGACGCGAACAGCAGCGGGCGGCCGGCCACGGCGAGGAGTGCGAGCGCGACGGCGGCGACGGCGACGAGCGTGTGCGCCTGCGTGTCGCTGATGCCGAGGAAGGTGCCGAAGAGCAGCGAGGAGATGCCGTTCAGCAGCCCGTGGTACAGGCCGACGAACAGGAAGCCGAGCCCGAGGGCGAATGCCTGGACCGTGCCGGTGGCGGCCGACTCCCGGCTGTGGCTGCCCGTCCGGTCGGCGGAGACGCCGGCGAGCGCGAGCGCGCCTGCGACGCAGGCGCCGAAGTAGCCGGTGGCGAGCGGAAGGCCGGCCAGGGCGGCGCCGGCGGCGCCGGGAAACGCGATCACCGCGAGGGTGTGTCCGGCAAACGTCTGCCGGCGCAGGACCATGAACCAGCCGATCGCTCCGGCCATGACCGCGACCGCCGTGCCGGCTTCGAGCGCATTGACCATGAAGTGGAACGCGAGCAGCTGGCGCACGTCGGCGGGCAGGTTCCAGGAGAGGCCCTGGAAGACGGCGGCGTCAATGCTCATGGCGCGAGCCGTGGACGAACGGCGCCTCGGGCTGGCCGACGACGACCAGACGCCCGTCGGCGGCGCGGAGCACCTCGACCGGCGCGGCATAGAGGCGGGTCAGCGTTTCGGTCGTGATCACCTCGGCGGGTGTTCCCGCAACCGCGGTGTCGCCGGCGAAGTAGATCACCCGGTCGAGATAGCCGAGGATGGGGTTGACGTCGTGCGCGACGAGCAGCACCGCGACCTGCTCCTCGCGGCAGATGCGCTGCACGAGCGCCGCGACGGCGGCCTGGTTGGTGAGGTCGAGGCTGTCGAGCGGCTCGTCGAGCATCAGCAGGCTCGGCCGCCGGGCGAGCGCCTGCGCAATCAGCAGCCGCTGCTGCTCCCCGCCCGACAGGCTCCCGATCGCGCGTCCCGCATACGCTTCCGCGCCGACGAGCTCGATCACGTCGTGCACACGCTGCCGGCGCTCGTCGGGGCCGAGGCGCGGCAGCGGCAGGCCCCAGCGGGCGCCGTCGACGCCGAGGCGGACGACGTCCACGCCGCGGATCCGGCTGGAGGCGTCGAAGTGCCGCCGCTGCGGCAGGTACCCGATCGCGGCGTTCGCCTCCCCGGGCGGGCGCCCGAGCACGGTCGCCGTTCCCGAGCGGAGCGGCAGCAGTCCGAGCACGACCTTGAGCAGCGTCGACTTGCCGGCGCCGTTCGAGCCGAGCACGGCGACGAACTCGCCGCGCTCCACGCTCAGGGACACGTCCTTCCAGACGACCTGGCCGCCGAGCTCGACCGACGCGCCCGTCAGCCGCAGCGCCTCCGACGGAGCGGGTCGCCCCATGGTCAACGACCTGTGGCCTTCGCGAGCGCGGCCTGGAGCGCGCGCAGCTGCGCGACCTGCCAGGTCTCGAAGCTCGCCGTGACGGGCGTGAGCGTCTCGGTGATCGTCGTCACCGGGATGCCCTTCTTGCGCGCCTCGTCGGTCAGCCGCTGCACGTCGGGGGTGCTGTTCTGGCTGTTGACGACCCAGACCTTGATCTCCTTGCGGGCGATCTGCCGGTCGATCGTCGCCTTGTCCTGCACGGTCGGCTCCGTGCCCTCGCTGATCGCCTTCAGGAAGGAGTAGGGCGTCAGCAGCTTCAGCCCGAGCGCCTGCGCGAGCGGCGCGAAGATGCTCTCCGAGGCGCCGACCGGGACGCCGGCGTACGTCCGCCGGATCGCGGCGAGCTCGCGCTTGTACGCGGCGAGTGCCTTCGTCTCGAAGGCGGCCCTCTGCCGGTCGAAGTAGGCAGCGTCCTTCGGGTCAAGCCGCTTGTAGCCGGCGACGATCGCGGCGATCACCTGCTGCACGTTGCCGGGCGAGTACCAGCGGTGTGGATTGCCGCCCGGCTCGACGCCGACGACGTCGCCGACGGTCAGGACGACCCTTGCCTTGACGGGGTTCGCCGCGAGCAGCTTCTGCGCCCACGGGTCGTAGCCGATCCCGTTCACGATCACGAGCTGCGCCCCGGCCAGCGTGCGCGCGTCGGCCGCGGTCGGCTCGTAGTCGTGCGGGTCGGTGGCGGGATTCGTGATCACGCTCGTGACGTGCACCCGTTCGCCGCCCAGCTGCGCCGCGATGCTGCCCCAAAAGTTCTCCACGGCCACGACCTGCAGCGCGCCGCCGCTCGCGGCCGCGCCACGGGACGACAACGCGGCCGGAGCGGCGAGCGCCGCCGCTGCCAGCACCGACACGATCAGAGCCGCGGCTTTCAGGGCAGCCACCATACCATGAACGATATTCATTCTCATAATCATTCTCGCCTCGCGGCGCTATCATCGGCGGGTGACCTCCGCGCGCAACCACTCGGCCTGGGCCGACGCGACCCTGGCCTCCCTGCGCCAGAGCGGTCACCGCAGCGGCGGCGCTCGGACGGCCGTGATCGAGCTGCTCGCCCGCCAGTCCTGCTGCCTCACCGCCCAGGAGATGTTCGACCGCCTGCGTTCCGAGCGCAGCCCCGTCGGCCTCGCGAGCATCTACCGGACGCTCGACCAGCTGAGCAAGGACGGCTTCCTGCACAAGATCGAGCTCGGCGACGGCACGACCCGCTACGAGCCGGTCCACGACGGCGGCGAGCACCATCACCACCTGGTCTGCGACAGCTGCGGCAAGGTCGAGGCGTTCGCCGACGAGCGGCTCGAGCAGGCCCTTCGGCGGGTCGAGCGGCACACCGGCTACTCGGTCGCCGGCCACGACGTCGTCCTGCGCGGCGAGTGCCGCGACTGCGCCGCCTGAGAGGTCGAATCAGAATGATGCTCGTCGGCTGGTCGCGATGGGCGAGTGCGAGGCAAGGACGCAGGGAGCGCCCGTAGCTGAAGCTACGGGCGCGACCGGCCGCGCTCGCCTGCGTGCTCGCGCTGGCGGTGTGCGCCTGTGCCGTCCGAGGCGCCCGCGCGGACGGGGACCCGGCGAGCGACATGCTCGTCGTCCAAAACGTCTTCCTGCCGTACTATGTCGGCCCGCTGCTGATCGTGATGCCGTCCGGCTACGGCATCTACGACGGCGGCCGCAGCACGGCGGCGGAGAGCCGCGTGCTGGACGGGCTCGCCGTGCCCAGCTCGAAGCAGCCGGATGCGTTGACGGACGTGGCCGCGAACGCGGTGGACGATCTCCTGCGCGCCGGCGCGCTCCGTTCGCCGGACATCCTGAAGCCGTACGTGCAGGCGCTCCTCGCCCGGCCCGCCGCAGGACGGCTGACGGTGCAGTACTAGGAAGGTTTGGCGAGCGAGCGCAGCGTGCGCTCGACGTCCTGCGCGCGGAACGGATAGAGGTAGAGCGCGCGCTGGTAGCCCGCGGGATCGACGAGGAACGCCGCCTCGGTGTGCGCGATCTCGTGCACGGTGACGCCGGCGATCTTCCTCGTCGTCACGAGCACCTGCACCTGGTAGTGCTTCCAGACGGACGCGAGCTGCGCGCTGCCGCCGACCGCCCAGCGCCACTGCGGCGGGAGCTGCCACTTGCGCACGTCCTGGAGGAGGTACTTGCGCGCGTTCGCGTACACGTTCGTGCTGACGGCGAGGATCGCCGGCCGCGAGGCCTCCGGAAGCGTGCGCACGACGTCGTTCAGGACCTTCGCCTCGAGCGGGCAGAGGTTACGGCAGAGCGGGTCGATGAAGGTGACGATCACCGTCCGGCCGCGGTAGGCGGCGAGCGAGACGGGCTTGCCGGCCTGGTCGGTGAGCGCGAAGCCCGGCGCGCGGCGGGCGCCGGCGGCCCAGGACACGTCGGGCCCGGTGGGCCCGACGGGCCCGTTGGCCACCGCCGCCGGCTGCGCGGACGGCCGGAGCGCGAAGAGCGCGGCGCCGGCGCCAACGCCGACGAGGAGCACGGCCCCCCAGAGCACCCAGCGCAGCCGCACGAGCGGGCTGCGCGGCGGGCTGTGCCGGTCGGCGGCGGATGGCTGGTTCACGGCCACGCGGGAGAGCCCGAGGATACACGCGAGCCGATTCTTTCCGAGCGCTTGGCCGAACCGTGGCCGTGCGCTGTCCCGGCCCTGGCACGCGGCGGCGTACCAATGAAGCACATCGATCAACCCACGAAAAGGAGCCCTCAACGATGCGCAAGCTCACCGCCACACTGCTCGCCGCCGGAGCCGTCACCGGAATCGTCGGCACGGGCGCAGCGCTCGCCGCAGGCCCGCACCCCGCGAAGCCCGCGACCGTCGCCATGGACCGCACGTCACGCGACAAGGCAGGCGACAAGGCGTCGCGCGACCGCGCGCACACCGAGCGCACCTCGCCCGCCGACCGCAGCACCGGCGAGGCGTCGTCCGCCGGCTAGTGGACGCGGCCATAAGTTCGTTCGTGTCTGGCGGTTCGCAAACCAAGCAGGCCTAGGACGCAGGGAGGCCGCACACCCGTAGGTATGCGGCCGACCGAGGACAACGGCATGCGCCGCGTTTGCGGGCCGCCAGACGCACAACCGTACTTGTGGCCGCGTCCACTAGCCCAGCCTCAGTTCCGCACGATGACGTCGGCGCTCCGCGCGCCGACGTTGCCGTGCAGATCGTAAGCCCGCACGGTCACGCGATACGAGCCGTTGGGAAATGCGCGTGTGTTCCAGTACTCCTCGCGGAAGCGCGAGAACGGACGGAACCAGTACGTCCCCGCGCACCGCTTCAGCGCCGGCGGGCCGACGCACTCCTGCATGTTGTCCGGCTCGACCGTGCCCGGCGCGTAGTGGACGAGGTACGGCGTCTGCGGCATCTGGTCGGCCTGGAAGCTCACCCGTGCGAGCACGCGCCGCCCGGCTGCGTTCACGATCTCGACGCTCACGCGGTACGGCGTGAACTCCGTCGGCCAGGCCGGATTGCGCCCGAGGAAGCCCAGGAAGGACTGCGGATCGCCGATCTCAGCCCGTAGCTCGACGAGACCGTGAAGCGAGTCCGGACGCAGCCGGGTCGCGGTGTCCGGCTGCACGAGGCTCTTCGTCGGCAGCCACGGCATGAGCGGCGGCGTGAAGAACGAGAGCGCGCGGACGACGGGCGCCGCGGTGTCGGCGTAGGGCGTAAGCAGTCCACCGGGGTGCAGCGGATTGACCCAGACGCGCTTGCCGCGAACCTTCTGCCATTCGGAGAGGTGAAGGTGCCAGACGCCGCGGCACGTCCAGCCGATTTGCTGGCCGGCCTTGACCCGCGTCCGGGCGGCGAGGATCGGGGCGACGTGCCAGTACGAGAAGTGCCCGACGTCGAGACGCTGGTTGACGCACTTGCGCGAGCTCACGTTCCGCGGCGTGCTGACGACCCCTGACTCGAGCGCGTGGACGCGATGCGAGTAACCGGCGGGGGCGCCGGCCTCGGGCGTCGCGTCGTCCACGTTGATGTCGATCCCGAAGTGGTAGCCGGAGAGCCCGTCGTCGTCCGAGCCGCGCGGGTCGAGGAACGAACCGCGGATCGGATGCTGCGCGAACACCGGATCGACCGGCCAGCCCCGACGCGTCTGCTTGTAGACGTAGTGGAAGCCGGTCGGAAGTGCGCCGGGCACGCCGTCGAACACGGGGCCGTTCGGCGTCGGCGCGAACCCGGTTGCGACCGGTGCCGCCGCGCCGACGGCGAGCAGCCACACGAGAGCGGCGGCGACGCGCCACATGCCCCGAGCCTGGTCCCGCAGCTACCGCACGCCATCCGCGGCTCCCCGGATCGCTGCCGGCTCTTGCGACGGCTACTGTCGAGCAGTGCCCCGCTACGACCGGATCGAGCTCGCCCGGGGCGACATCACCCGCGAGACCGTGGACGCGATCGTGAACGCTGCCAACTCGAGCCTGCTCGGCGGCGGCGGCGTCGACGGTGCGATCCACCGGGCCGGCGGCCCTGCGATCCTGGCCGAGTGCCGCCTGCTCGGCGGCTGCCCGACCGGCGAGGCGAAGGCGACGACCGCCGGCGAGCTCGCCGCCCGCTACGTGATCCACACCGTCGGCCCGGTGTGGCACAGCGGCGGCGAGGGCGAGGAGGAGCTGCTCGCCGCCTGCCACCGGCGCTCGCTCGAGCTCGCCGCCGAGCTCGGCTGCCGCAGCGTCGCCTTCCCGGCGATCTCGACCGGCCTCTACCGCTTTCCGCTCGAGCGTGCCGCAACGGTCGCGCTGCGCACGACCGCGGAGACGCTCACACGGCTGCCGCAGCTCGAGCTGGTGCGCTTCGTGCTCTTCGACGAGCGCGCGCACAGCGTCTTCAGCACGACGCTGCGCGGGCTCGCCACAGCCGGCTGACGCCGTCACACATCTCATCCTTTCGGACGATCGCGATTCGTCCCTGCGGCCGAGGTTGCGCGCGCGACGGCGCAGCTACCGTGAGGGGGCGATGATCGAGGCGCACGGCCTGACGAAGTACTACGGCGAGACGCGCGCTGTCGACGACCTCAGCTTCACGGTGCAGCCCGGGATCGTGACCGGCTTCCTCGGCCCGAACGGGTCGGGCAAGTCGACGACGATGCGCCTGATCCTCGGGCTCGACGCGCCGACGAGCGGAACGGTGCTCGTGAACGGGAAGCACTACCGCGAGCACCCGGCGCCGCTGCACGAGGTCGGGGCGCTGCTCGAGGCGCGCTCCGTCCACACGGGCCGCTCCGCGTACAACCACCTGCTCGCGCTCGCGCAGACGCACGGGATCCCGAGGCGGCGCGTGCTCGAGCTGATCGACCTCGTCGGCCTGCACGAGGTGGCGCGCAAGCGCGCCGGGCAGTTCTCGCTCGGCATGGGCCAGCGGCTCGGCATCGCGACCGCGCTGCTCGGCGATCCGCAGACGTTCCTGCTCGACGAGCCGGTGAACGGGCTCGACCCGGAGGGAATCCACTGGATCCGGAACCTGTTGAAGGCGCTCGCGGCCGAAGGCCGCGCCGTCTTCGTCTCCTCACACCTGATGAGCGAGATGGCGCTGACCGCCGACCACCTGATCGTCATCGGGCGCGGCCGGCTGATCGCCGACACGAGCGTCGACGAGTTCGTGCGCCAGGCGTCGGGCAGCCTCGTCCGCGTGCGCTCGCCCCAGGCGACGAAGCTGCGCGAGCTCGTGCTCGGGCCAGGCGTGACGGTGACGAGCACGGAGCCGCTGCTCCTGGAGATCGGCGGCCTGACACCGGAGCAGGTCGGCGAGACGGCCGCCGCGCACGGGATCGTGCTGCACGAGCTGACGCCGCTCCAGGCGTCGCTCGAGGAGGCGTTCATGGAGCTGACCCGCGGCGACGTCGAGTTCCGGGCCGGCGACGTGGTCCCGGCCGAGGCGGAGGAGGCGGCGGCGTGAGCAGCACGACTCCGCAGCTCTCGCTCCCCCGCTACTCCGGCACCGGCAGGGTGACGCAGGCTCGCGTCGCGCTGTCGGAGTGGACGAAGCTCCACTCGCTGCGCTCGACGCGCTGGTCGCTGCTCGTCGCGACGGTGCTGACGATCGGCCTGCCGATGCTGTTCGCGGCGATCGTCGCCTCGCATTGGGGCCACATGAGCCCACGGGAGCGCGCAAACCGCCAACCGCTCGACGTCGCGCTCGCGGGCGTGAACCTCTCGCAGCTCGCCATCGCGGTGCTCGGCGTGCTCGTGATCACCGGCGAGTACTCGACGGGGATGATCCGCGCGAGCTTCACCGCCGTGCCGAAGCGCCTGCCGGTGCTGTGGGGGAAGCTCGGGATCTACGCGGCCGTCACGTTCCTGCTCATGCTCCCGTCGGTCGTGATCGCGTTCTTCGGCAGTCAGGCCATCCTTGGGCGCCATCACATCCTCCAGATCTCGTTCACGCACCCGGGTGTCATGCGCGCGGTGATCGGCGGCGCCGTCTACCTCGTGCTGATCGCCGTCTTCGCACTCGCGATCGGCGCGATCGTGCGCAACACGGCAGGCGGGATCGCGACCTTCGCGGCCATCTTCTTCGTCATCCCGCCGCTGCTGAACATCCTCCCGACGAGCTGGAACAATGCGATCTCGCCGTACCTGCCGGACGCCGCCGGCCGCTCGATCTTCTCGCTCACGCACGACGCCCACAGCCTCGCGCCGTGGCCGGGGTTCGCGCTCTTCTGCGGCTACGCCGTCGTCGCGGTCGCGGCCGCGGCGATCCTGCTCGTCCGCCGCGACACCTGAGAGCTCGACACGGCGATGAGGCGGGTACCGTGAGACGCCGATGATCTGGAACTGGCTCCGCCGCCACCCGCTGCTCGTCGACGTGAGCCTCGTCGGGCTGCTCCTGATCGCGACGATCGGCGCCGCGACACGGCACGCCCATGTCGCGGCCGGGATCGGGCTCGGAACGGCGGAGACGCTTCCCCTCCTGTGGCGCCGGCGCAGGCCGGTCGAGGTCACGGTCGCCGTGACTGCGGCGGCGGTGGCGATCGTGGCGCTCGGCCTGTTCGCGCTGCCGTTTCAGGTCGCGGCCGCGCTCTACACGCTCGCCTCGACCTCCGAGCCGCGCACGGCGCGCCGGGTGGGGCTCGTCTCGATCGCGGCGATGACGGTGGGGCTGGCCGCTGCCGGCTACTCCCTGCTCGGCGACGCGGCCCTCCGCGTGGTCTTCCTCGTCGCGGCATGGCTGCTCGGCGACGGCGTCGGCTCTCGGCGCGCGTACGTGCGCGAGATCGAGGAGAAGGCCGAGCGACTCGAGCGCGAGCACGAAGCGCAGGCGCTGCGGGCCGCGGCGGAGGAGCAGGCGCGCATCGCACGCGAGCTGCACGACGTCGTCGCACACGCGCTGAGCGTGATCGTCGTCCAGGCCGCGGCCGCGGACGACGTGTTCGAGGTCGAGCCGAGCCGGGCGCGTGAGCCGATCCGCGCCGTCGAGGTCGCCGCGCGCTCCGCGCTCGGCGACCTGCGGCGCGTGCTCGGGATCCTGCACGAGGGCGCGCAGTACGCGCCGCAACCGGGGCTCGGGCGCCTGGACGCGCTTGTCGAGCAGGTGCGGGCCACCGGCCTCGAGGTCGAGCTGCAGATCGAGGGGGCGCCGCGGCCGCTGCCGGCCGCCGTCGATCTCTCCGCGTACCGGATCGTGCAGGAGGCGCTCACGAACACGTTGAAGCACGCCGCCGCCGGGCACGCGCGCGTGCGAGTCCGGTTCGGCCGCGAGCTCAGCGTGGAGGTTCGCGACGACGGCCACGGCGCCGGCGAATCGAACGGAGGCAGCGGCCTGATCGGGATGCGCGAGCGCGTCGCGCTGCTCGGCGGGACATTGCAGACGGGCCCGCGCCCGGAGGGTGGCTATGCCGTCTCCGCGCAGATCCCGATCTGAGCAGCTGCGGACCGCGGTCCGCGTGCTCATCGCCGACGACCAGGCGCTCGTGCGCAGCGGCTTCCGCCTGATCCTCGAGACCCGCCCGGACATGCAGGTCGTGGGCGAGGCGGCGAACGGCGAGGAGGCCGTCCGGCTCGCACTCGAGCTCGAACCGGAGGTGATCCTGATGGACATCCGCATGCCGGTGCTCGACGGGATCGAGGCGACGCGGCAGATCGTCGCGGCGGGCAGTCCCGCGCGCATTCTCGTGCTGACGACGTTCGACCTCGACGAGTACGTCCACGCGGCGATCCGCGCCGGCGCGAGCGGGTTCCTGCTGAAGGACGTTCGCCCGGGCGACCTCGTGGACGGCATCCGTCTGATCGCGAGCGGCAACGCGCTGCTCGGCCCGACCGTGACACAGCGGCTGCTCGAACGCTTCGCGGTGGAGCTGCCCGCGGGAGAGGTCGACGACACCGTCGCGAAGCTGACGGAGCGGGAACGCGAGATCCTGCGCCTGCTCGCGTCAGGGCTCTCGAACGCCGAGCTTGCGCAGCGGCTCTTCCTCAGCGAGACGACCGTGAAGACGCACGTCTCGAGCGTCCTGCGAAAGCTCGGCGTCCGTGACCGCGTGCAGGCGGTGATCGCCGCCTACGACGCGGGGCTCGTGCGCCCGGGCGACGATCGCGAGTAACCTCGCGGTGTGGAGGCCGCACGCTTACCGGCGGCCCAACTGAATACCGACGTCCGCGGCGGTCTTCAGGAACCGCCGCCCCTCGCCGACGATGCGCGTGCGCGCGCGCGCGCTACTTCACGAGCGTCAGCATCTTGAACATCGGCATGTACATCGCGATGATGACGATGCCGACCATGATGCCGACGCCGATCATCATGATCGGCTCGATGATCGAGGTCAGTGACGAGACGGACGCGTCGACCTCGTCCTCGTAGAAGTCGGCGATCTTCGAGAGCATCTTCTCGAGCTCACCGGTCTCCTCGCCGATCTTCACCATCTGGGCGACCATCGGCGGGAACACGTCATTCTCGATCAGCGGCTGCGCGATCGGCACGCCCTCGTGCACCCTCGCGCGCACATCGCCGAGTGCGTCCTCGATCACCCAGTTGCCGGCGGTCTGGCCCGTGATCTCGAGCGCCTTGATGATGTCGACGCCGGCGGCGACGAGCGTCGAGAGCGTGCGCGAGAAGCGCGCCATCGTGACCTTCAGCACCGTGTCGCCGATCTTCATCGGTATGCGCAGCTTGAATCGGTCCCAGGTTTGGCGGCCCTTCTCCGTGGACTTCCATTTCCTGAAGATGAACGGCAACGCGATCAGCGTCGGGATGACGATGAACCAGTAGTTGTGCAGGAAGTTCGACGCGCCCACGACGTATTGCGTCAGCGTCGGCAGCTGACCGCCGAGCTGGCTGAAGATGTGCACGAAGACCGGGACGAGGAACATCAGCATCCCGATGAGGACCATGGTGGCGAAGATCAGCACCATCGTCGGGTAGATCATCGCGCCCTTCACGCGGCGCCTGATCTGCTCCTGCTTCTCGATCTGGAACGCGACGCGGTCGAGGACGATGTCGAGGATGCCGGCGGCCTCGCCGGCCTCGACCATCGAGACGTAGAGCCGCGGGAACACCTTCGGGTGGCGCGCCATCGCCTCGGAGAGCAGAAGGCCGCCCTCGACGTCGCGCCGCAGCGCCATCACGACCTGCGCGAGCGCCGTGTCGCTCGTCTGACGCTCCAGGATGACGAGCGCGGCGACGACGTTGAGGCCGGCCTCGATCATCGTCGCGAACTGGCGGGAGAAGATCTGGAGCGACTTCGCCTTGACCTTGTGGCCGAAGGAGATGTTCACCGACCCCAGGCCGGCGCCCTCGTTGATCTCGGACAGCTTCTGGGCGAGCAGGCCCCTCACCCGGAGCTGCTCCCGGGCGGTCATGAGGTCTGCGGCGCTGATCACGCCGTCGAGCTCGATCCCCTGGGCGTTGATCGCGCTGTAGGCGAACGAAGCCATCCCAGCTCCTCTATCGGCACCCTCGTCTGCGCCCTTGAGACGTGACCCGAGCCTGCCGATACCCCCCTTGTGACACGCGTGCGTGAAGAGAGCGGCTTCGGCCTGCTCGAGCTCCTGATCGCGATGGTCGTCCTCAACATCGGCCTGTTCGCGCTCATCGGCGCCTTCAACGCCGGAACGGTCGCCGTCAGCCGCGGCCGCGCCGTCACCTCGGCGACCATCGTGGCGGACAAGCAGATGGAGATCTACCGCGGCCTCCAGAACTGCGCGATCTGGCTCGACCAGTGGCTCATGCCGGCCTCGAACAGCGCGTATGCAGCGGACGCCTACGACTACAACGGCACGACCGCCTTCCTGCCATATCAGATCCCCTACTTCAACTCGGCGACCTCGGCCGCCAACCAGTACTGGGTCACGGACGCCACGGACGGCCAGGCAGCCCAGTTCAACCAGCAGGACAACCTCGGCTCGTGCGCGTACGTCTCGCAGAGCACGGCACAGACCCTGCCCCTCCTCCAGACGCAGGGCGACACGGCGGACGTCGACACGAAGCTCCCATTGGCCACGCCCCCCTTCCCTGAAGCGCCGGTCCCGCCTTCGCCGCCGTACCCGAGCCCGATCAGACCGGAGCAATTCATCCTCGGGCCCGACAACGCCAAGTACACGGTCGACACCTACATCGTGCTCGTCCAGCCCTGCATCGGTACCCCCCCGCCCGCCGGCCAGCCCTGTCCTTCCGCCCAGCAAGGCGAGTGGGCGAAGCAGGTGACGGTAGTCGTGTACGCCGCTCAAGATCTGACGCGGCGTGTCCTGGCACGCGAAGTCTCCATCTTCGACCCGGGCGTCGCAGTGGGCGACGCCCCCGGCTGACTCGCCCTCTCTGACTCACCCTCTTCAGGGAGGGTTCAGTCGCGCGGCGGCGGTCCGCCAAACCATCCGAGCACCGCACCGCTGAGGTCCGGCACCCGAGCGGAGTGCCGGACCCCTCGCGGGTTGCCTGCCGAGGAGAGTTACCCGGTTGAGCCGGACGTCGTCGTGGTGGTCGTCGTCGTGGGCGTCGTCGTGGGCGTCGTCGTGGGCGACGAGCTGCTCGGCACCGTGGAAGCGGTGCCTTCGCTCGAGCTGCTGGACGTCGCGGCCGGGGCGGCCGGCGCAATTGTGCCCTGCGGCATGAGCAGGAGGGTGTAGCGCTGGCCGTCCGCCGTGTTCACGAGCGTCACGGGCTTGTTCACCGTCAGCGTCAGTGTCGCCTGGCCGCTCGCGTACGTGCCGCCGGCGATCGCCACCTTGGCGGTCGTCGCCGTCAACGACTTGAGCAGGAAGGGCGGCGGGTTCAGGGACAACGGGAAGTCCGAGCCCGGCGCCACCGACTCCTCCGTGCCGTTCACCGAGAGGACGGCCGACGTCGGGGGCGGCGAGGGCGGCGACGGCGGCGTCGCCGGCGTCGTCGAGGTGCTGCCGCCGGAGCCGCTCGAGCCGGAGCCGCTCGAGCCGGAGCCGCTCGAGCCGGAGCCGCTCGAGCCGGAGCCGCTCGAGCCGGAGCCGCTCGAGCCGGAGCCGCTCGAGCCGGAGCCGCTCGAGCCGGAGGGGCTCGAGCCCGAGCCGCTCGACCCC
>JBEKEH010000118.1:0-10010 GCA_050013935.1 Gaiellaceae bacterium
ATTTCGCCGGGCCACATGCCTTGAAACCCGGCGAGCACTCCGCAGTACCGATGATTACGGCACCGCCAACCGAGAGGCTACCACTTCCCGCTTCCGCCCTCCAGCCCCCGTCCTGCTCCGGAGTACAATTTGGATGGTCCGACCCAGTCCCATGGGCGAGCGTCCTGTCGCCGGAGAGCTCCGGCTCCACCTCGACAACTCCTTCGAGGCAGGGTTTGAACAACGGGCCTAGCGTCGGGAAAATGGACCTGAGAGGACGGCTTTCGAACCCTCCTGAAAACCTTAAAGGCCAAAACCTTAAAGGCCTGCTAAACGCCCCCGTTCCAGGATCTCACGAGCCGCGATTTCGAGCAAGCCGGCCCGTGCCGAGCCTGACATGAGTTCAGGAATGTCCCCGGTGCGTCAGATTCAGGGGGACATCCCTCGACTCGGATTCCCGCCTGTTGACGCGGGTCTCCTTTGGGACAGGCCCGAGACCTCGTGACGTGGAGTCACGGCTGAGGATGGATGCCACTATGAGCCAGCTCGGGGGTGCGTAGTTCTCCCGCACGGGGTGTGCGCATCGTTGCCGATGTGGTTGGGGTGGGCGGGGTGCGAGCCTTGGTGCCGTGCTGAGATTCGCACCCGCTTGCAGGCGTTGAGGAGGTCGCGGTGAGGATCGTGGCCGCTGAGGGGCTGCTGGCTCGAAGTGGTCCGGACGTGGACGGGATCCTCGAGCGATTCCAGCCCGTCAGGGCTGATGACCTTATCCCACTCCTCCAGCAGATCCAGGACGAGTACGGGCACCTGCCTGCCGAAGTGCTGCATCACGTCAGCGAGCGCACCGGAATCCCGACGAGTCGCATCTACGGCGTGATCACCTTCTACTCCCACTTCCATCTAGAGAAGCGCGGACGGCACACGGTTCTCGCGTGCCGGGGCACGGCCTGCCACGTTCGCGGCAGCAAGCGCGTGATCCAAGCCGCGCAGAACTACCTGGGCCTAGCCGATGGTGAGACCCGCGAGGACCTCATGTTCTCCTTCGAAACCGTGGCGTGTCTGGGCGCTTGCGCGTTGTCGCCGGTGGTCGTCGCCGACGGCATGTACTCCGGGAAGGTCACACCCGAGCGTGTCGAGCAGATGCTTCGATCGATCGAGGCCGCGGAGTCGGCGGGATAGAGACCTGACCGATGCAGCCGAGCGAGTCCGTCGAATCTTTCCGTCAGTGGCAGGAGGAGCTCGCCTCCCGGCTGGATCCCGAGGCGAAGGTTGTGACCGTCTGCGGCGACACCAACTGCCGTGCCTTCGGTTCTGAGGGGATACGGGAGTCTTTCCAGAAGGAGATCGACCGGCGCGGCCTGCAGGACCAGGTGTCGGTGAAGACCACCGGCTGTCATGGTTTCTGTGAGAAGGGGCCTGTCGTCGTAACGCTTCCCGAGCGGGTGTTCTGCCCCAGCGTGCGATCCGAGGATGTGCCGGAGATCCTCGAGAAGACCGTGCTGAACGGCGAGCCGGTAGAGCGGTTGCTCTACGAGGACCCCGTTACCGGTTCCAAGATCACTCACGACCACGATCTGTCTTTCTACAGCCGGCAGCAGCGTCAGGTGCTCCGCCTCAACGGGATCCTCGACCCCCTAGACCTCGAGGACTATGTATCGCGCGATGGCTACGGGGCGGCGGCCAAGGCCTTGTCGCAGATGACCCCGGAACAGGTCATAGACGAGGTGCGCGAGGCCGGCTTGCGTGGGCGCGGCGGCGCGGGCTTCCTGACCGGGGTCAAGTGGGGTTTCTGCCGCGAGGCCGAGGGCTCACCGAAATACCTCATCTGCAACGCCGACGAAGGCGACCCGGGCGCCTTCATGGACAGGAGCCTTCTGGAAGGTACGCCGCACGCGATCATCGAAGGCATGATCATCGCGGCGTTCGCGATCGGCGCTTCGCACGGGATCATCTACGTCCGCGCCGAGTACCCGATGGCGGTGCACCACTCCCAGATCGCCGTCGAGCAAGCGCGCGAGGCGGGACTCCTGGGCAACGACATCCTCGGGACCGGCTTCGGTTTCGACATCTCCGTCCACCGCGGAAGCGGCGCGTTCGTCTGTGGTGAGGAAACGGCCCTGATCGCATCGCTCGAAGGTCGACGAGGGATGCCGCGCCCACGCCCGCCCTTCCCCGCCGTGAAGGGCTACTGGGGCAAGCCGACCAACATCAACAACGTGGAAACTCTGGCGAACGTCCCGCTCATCGTCCTGAAGGGCAGCGACTGGTACCGCGGCATCGGCACCGAAGGCTCCAAGGGAACGAAGATCTTCGCGCTGGCCGGCAAGGTGAACAACACCGGCCTCGTCGAGGTTCCGATGGGAACCACCCTTCGCGAGATCGTGTTCGGGGTCGGCGGCGGGATCCCGAACGGGCGGCATTTCAAGGC
The DNA here is from genome assembly GCA_050013935.1 of Gaiellaceae bacterium. Lineage (GTDB taxonomy): Bacteria > Actinomycetota > Thermoleophilia > Gaiellales > Gaiellaceae > Palsa-739. The sequence goes on from JBEKEH010000118.1 coordinate 2,408, forward strand.
CGCGCAGATGGGAGGACCGTCGGGCGGATGTGTCCCGGCTCGGTATCTGGATCTGCCGATCGACTACGACTCCGTCAAGGAAGCGGGCGCGATCATGGGCTCCGGCGGCATGGTCGTGATGGACGAGTCCAACTGCATGGTGGACATCGCAAGGTTCTTCACCGAGTTCGTCAAGGACGAATCCTGCGGCAAGTGCGCGCCATGCCGGATCGGCACCAGACAGATGTACGACATCCTCGTTCGTATCACCGAGGGCGAGGGTGAGTTGGAGGACATCGATCGGCTCGAGAGGCTGGGCAAGGCCGTCAAGGAGGGGTCGCTGTGCGGACTCGGCCAGACCGCGGCGAACCCGGTCTTGTCGACCATCCGCCATTTCCGCGACGAGTACGTGGCGCACATCGTCGAGAGGCGTTGCGCGGCGAACTCCTGCAAGAAGATGGTGGGAACGAGCTGCGTCGCGGCCTGTCCCGCCCATGTCAACGTGCCGGAGTACGTGGCCCTGATCAAGGAAGGCCGACCTGCAGAGGCGCTGGAGACGATCCGCTGTCGAAACCCGTTCCCGTCCGTGTGTGGCCGCGCGTGCGACCACCCCTGCGAGATGTTCTGCCGACGCGCCGACCTGGACGAGGCAGTCGCGATCCGCAACCTGAAGCGCTTCGCGAGCGATGAGGTGAAGGAGGTTGGCACACCGCCCGTCTGGAAGGGACCGCGCGAAGGGCGAGTCGCGGTGATCGGCGCGGGACCGGCTGGACTCACGGCGGCGTACTTCCTGTCCTTGATGGGCCGCGAGGTGACCGTCCTGGAGAATGAAGAGTCGATCGGCGGCGCGCTCATCACCGGCATCCCCGCCTTCCGTCTGCCACGTGATGTGTTGGCGCGCGATGTCGAGTACATCCGCCGCGCGGGTGTGACGATCGAAACGGGTCGCAAGGTCGACTCCATCCAGGAACTGCTCGACGCCGGCTTCGACTCGGTGTTCGTGGCGATCGGGGCGCAGGAGAGCGCAGAGCTCGAGATTCCTGGTGAAGATCTGGAGGGAGTGGAGGACACGCTGGCGTTCCTCCGCAAGGCCAACTCCGGCAAGTTGGCCGAGGTTGACGGCCATGTCGTTGTGGTCGGAGGCGGAAATGCGGCCATAGACGCGGCGCGCACGGCCATCCGACTCGGGGCCGAGTCCGTCACCGTGCTCTACCGCCGCAGCCGCGAGGAGATGCCGGCGTTGGCCGAAGAGGTCGAGGACGCCATCGTGGAGGGTGTGAAGATGCACTTCCTGTCGGCGCCGGTCTCCATCGAAGGCAACGGCCGGGTCGCGAAGGTCCGCTGCGTGGAGATGGAGCTAGGGGAAGCCGACGAGCAGGGCCGCCGCCGGCCCATGCCGGTGATGGGCAGCGAGAGTTCGATAGGCGCCGATCACGTCATCGTTGCCATCGGCCAGCAGGCGGACCTGGGACTGGCCGAGGGATATGAGGGCCTTGAGGTCGATGGCCGTCTGTTCCGGGCCAACTCCGTGACGCAGCGCTCCGGCGAAAGCCCGGTGTTCGTAGGCGGCGATGTCGTGACCGGACCCTCGACGATCATCCAGGCCATCGGAGCGGGACAGCGCGCCGCGCGGGCGATCGACGTGTTCCTCGGCGGAGATGGTGAGCTGCCGGCAGAACGGGTTCTCGCCGAAGCCGTGATGCCCGGCGAATCGGCGATGGCGATCACCCGACAGCCGTTGCCGTTGCTCTCCCCGGAGCAGTTGAACGGGGCCTTCGACGAGATCGCGCAGGGCTATTCGGTGCCCACCGCGTGTCTGGAAGCTCAGCGCTGCCTGCGCTGCGATCTGGAGCAGATGGATATGCAAGAGGAACTCGTGTCGCTGGTCACGCTCACGATCGATGATCGTGAAGTCACCGCGCTCGCGGGCATGACCGTGCTGGAGGCCGCCAACCAGGCGGGCGTGCGCATCCCACATCTGTGCTCGGACCCCCGCCTCGCGCCGACCGGCGCATGTCGGCTCTGCGTCGTCGAGATCGACGGTGAACGTGGCTTGCAGACCTCCTGCACGCGCCAGGTGGCTCCCGGCATGGTCGTCCACGCGAACACCGAAGACACCCACGCCTCACGGAAGGCGACGCTGGAGATGTTGCTGAGCGAGCACCGCGTGGCCTGCACCACCTGCGACATGGACGGCGGATGTCTGTTGCAGGACTATGCCTACGAGTACCAAGCGAGCGAGACGAGCCTTCCGAACATCGCGCTGCCGTTCGGCTGCGACAACTACTCCTCGGGTAACGAGGCCATCGAATACGACCCGTCCAAGTGCGTGCGTTGCCAGCTATGCATCCGGTTCTGCGAGGAGATACAGATGGCCGAAGCGCTGACCCTGCGTGGGCGAAGCGGCCAGGTGGAGGTCACGACCGGCTTCGATGTCGAACTCAACGAGTCCACGTGCGAGCTCTGTGGCGGTTGCGTGAACATCTGTCCGACGGGAGCACTCTACGATCGGGGCGCCAAGGGTCTCGGGCGCACCAACGACCTCGAGAAGGTCCGCACAACCTGCGCCTACTGCGGCGTCGGCTGCCAGATCGACCTCAACGTCAACCGCCGGCTGAACCGAGTCGTCCGGGTCACGAGCGAGCCGGGTTGCCTTCCGAACGACGGCAACCTGTGCGTCAAGGGCAAGTACGCCTTCGATTTCATCCACTCCCCGGAGCGGCTGACGACGCCGCAAATCCGGGAGAACGGTGTCCTGCGGGACGCCTGCTGGGAGGAAGCCATCCGGGTCGCGGCCGATGGTTTGGCTGCGGCGCGCGACACGTACGGGCCCGAGGGCATCGCGTTCCTCAGCTCGGCCCGATGCACCAACGAAGAGAACTATCTGATGCAGAGGATCGCGCGCATGGCCGGCAAGACAAACAACGTGGACCAGTGCGCTACGACCTGTCATGCGCCGACAGTTGCCGGGCTCGCTTCGGCCTTCGGCTCGGGCGCGATGACCAACGCCATCGGTGAGATCAAGAGCGTCCAGACGATGTTCCTGATCGGAGCCAACCCCACTGATGCCCACCCGGTGGTTGGGTTGGAGATGAAGAAGGCCCTCCGCAAGGGCGCCCGTCTGATCGTGTGCGATCCACGCGAGACGTGGATGGCCAAGAGGGCCGACATCCACATCAAGCACAAGCCGGGAACGGACAACAGCCTCATCAACGCGATGATGAGCCACATCATCGCCAACGACCTTTACGACAAGGAGTTCGTCGAGGCGCGCGGCGAGAACTTCGAGGCCTTTGCCGCGAATATCGCGGGCTACTCCGTCGAGGAGGCCGCGGAGATCTGCAACGTCGATGCCGATCTCATTCGGAAGGCGGCCGAGATGTACTCGGAAGGCTCGCCCTCGGCCATCTTCTACACGCTGGGTATCACCGAGCACACGTGCGGCACGGAGAACGTCCAGAACCTCGCCAACCTCGCGATGCTGTGCGGCCAGATCGGGAAGGAGTCCTCGGGGATCAACCCGATCCGCGGCCAGAACAACGTCCAGGGAGCATGCGACATGGGTGCGATGGCCTCTGCGCTTCCCGGCTATCAGAAGATCGTCGACCCGGCCGTGCGGCAGAAGTTCGAGGGCATCTGGGGCGCGCCGCTTCCCACCAACACCGGCGGAACCGTGACCGATTTCATCGAGAGAGCCGGCGAAGGCGTGCTGAAGGCCCTCTATTGCGTCGGGGAGGATCCCGTCCGCAGTGAGCCGAACACCACGCGGGTAATCGCGAACCTCGAGAAGGTCGACTTCATCGTCTGCCAGGACATCTTCATGAGCGAGACGGCAAAGCTGGCGGACGTGATCCTTCCCGCCACATGTTTCGCCGAGAAGGACGGGACCTTCACCAACACCGAACGACGAGTGCAGCGGGTCCGGAAAGCGGTGGATCCGCCGGGGGAGGCGCGGGCCGACTGGCAGATCATGTGCGACATCTCCACGGCCATGGGCTATCCGATGCGCTACGAGCACCCGAGCGAGATCTGGGACGAGCTGGCGTCCGGCGCGCCGATCCTCGCGGGGATTTGCTACGAGCGGATCGAGGAACAGGGTCTGCAGTGGCCGTGCCCGACGGCCGACCATCCCGGTACGCCCTTCCTCCACAAGGAAGGCTTCACGCGCGGCAAGGGCCTGTTCCACGTGATCGACTTCCGTCCGCCTGCGGAGGAGCCGGATGAGGACTACCCGATGATCCTGTCGACGGGCAGGACCCTCTACAACTACAACGTCGGCAACATGACGCGGAAGACCGCGGCCATCGAGCAGAAGCAGCCGGAGAACTTCGTCGAGATCCACGATGGAGATGCCGCCCGGCTCGGCATCCGTGATGGCGACAAGGTCCGTGTCGCAACCCGTCGTGGGGAGGTCACGGCGTGCGCTCACGTAGCGGGCAAGGTCCGTCCGGGTGCGCTGTGGATGCCGTTCCACTACGGGGAGTCCTCGACCAATCTGCTGACCAACGACGCCTTCGACAACATCACGCGCACGGCCGAGTACAAGGTCTGCGCGGCCAGGATCGAATGTCTGTGAATAGGGGGTACCTGCAATGGTGCATCGGTTTGAGACGGGCTCCAACGTGGCGCAAGATAAGCGCATGAACGCCGCTGCGGTCTGCGACCCTCCTTCGGTAGTGCGGAAGATGCTCGAGGAACTGGCCCCGTGCGAGACCGGGTACATTGGGGTGACGTCGTGCGGGGGCTGCGCCGCTGTCCACTGGTGCGCCGACATTCTCGATAGAGCGCTCAAGCAAAGGATCCCCTCGATGGACTGGAGGCCGGCGATCCGCGAAGTTCTCGGCTTGTGGTAGACGCGCGCGTTGGCCGCAACCGACTGCTGCGCGACAACAGCACCAGACGGCGCGACGACGACCGCAAGCACGTGCTGATCACGGTGCGTGTCGATGCCGACCACGTAATCCACCTCATCTGCAAACATCCCCTCTGATCCTCCGATTCCACTCGTAGGGTCCAGTGACGCCGGTCTGATGCAGGGAAACCGCGGCGGCAGGACGGTAATGAGTCACGCCCCAAGGGCGGACAAGCTCCTGATCAAGCCAGCAGCGGGCGCCAGACCGGCGTCGCCCTGCCGCTCGGACGGATCATTTAGCAAGGCACGCACAACGCGGCCAGTCACCCGACGAGTCACAAGCGGCACGACGACAACCAGGCTGGCAACGGCCCCAGACAGACCGACCCGCCGAGTCTTACCGTCACCCGAACGGGTCCGCGTTCAGGCCGCCAGCTTCGCGCGTAACTCGGTCAGATCGATTCCGGCGCTGGTTAGGCGGACCCTCTAACCGAAGTGACCCCAGTGCGCGGCGATGATGAGAAGCAGGCCGCCGATCGCGAGCGCTACGCCTGCGACGATCGACCGGGTGTTGCTCAACTTGAACCATGCGATATGTGCGGCGGTAAGCCAGACCCCGGCGAACAGCATGAGCAGAAACCCCACTTCGGCGAGGCGCACGCCCGTCTGATGCGCGAGACCAAGGACTGGGTTCATGCGTAGCATTCTGCTCGCGTCGCTACACGGAGGTGTCTAGGGCACGGGGCGATCGCCTGCCCGAGTGTTCCGGAATGACGCCTGACTGAGAGGACAAAGACCGGCTCATGGAACAGGCGGATCTAGCATGAACTCGTGCAGTACGTGTGGCTGGCCATCATCGCCCTGAGCCTCGTGCCGGTCGCACTCGTGGGCTTCATGCTCAATCCGCTCGTCTTCTGGGCGCTCGGCCCGGAGGCCTGGCGAGATCGGCTAATCCGCCTCCATCCCTACCGCTGGTGGTTCGTCTTCTTCCTTGCCGTCTTCGGCACTGCAACGACGGTGTACGCGGTCAGATACGGGTAGTAAGCGTCACCACGCTCGACTGGGCCAGCGTGCGCGAATGACCCCTGACCGCGATCCTGCTCTGTCTTACTTTCGGAGTTCGGTACTACGAGCGGCTCGGGCTGGCGAGCGGAAAGACATGGCTAGCGCCGTCGGCGTAGTCGGCCTCCAGTGCGATCGTGTCGTCGGACGCTATGTCCTTTAGGCTTGTGTAAACGGAGTTGTTTACGATCGAGAGCGGTCTCGCCGTTCCGTTCACGAGCAAACGGACGGTGCTGACGTTGTCCGCCACGATCGCCGCGAGGGCGGGTGTTTCGCCCGGATAGCCGGGAAGCACCATCGGCAGCACGCCGGGGAAGCGTGGGCTGTAGTGCTCGTTGAGGCAGGTTCCGCCCTGGCCGGTGAGGAACACGCAAGCGGTGCCGTTGTCGCCGAGGAAGGCGTAGAGAGCGCCTTGTCCCTGGGTGTGCCCTGGGCCGAGGGTGAGTCCCGTCTGAAGCACGCGAAGCCGTTTTTCGGCCTGGGCGGGCGTTAGGCCGAGGTAGGCCGCAGAGTGTTCAAGTCCGACGCGATCCATCGACGGAGGCCAGGTGGCCGCTGGCAACCGATCGAACGCTGAGAACCCGGCTGTAAATCCTGGGGAGGATCCGAGGTAGCGGGCGATCGCACCAGCGCCGCCCGCCAGCGTCAGTGCCACCGCGATCCCGACGAGCATGACGCGCGGACTGCGGCGCGCCCGAGGTAGGAACAGGCGATGCCGACTCCTCGCCGCAGTCGCGCGGCGGGAGACGCGTGGGTGGCTGAGGAGCTCCGAAGGCGACGGAGTCCGACGCGCTGTGGCGGCACCAGTCGCCGTCCGGCGCGCGGCCCTGACTCGCTGCCGCACCTCATCCCAGTCCGGTTGGGAACGCGTTGCAGGGTGCAGCCGGCTAAGCGCGGCGGCGATGTGCGGGTCGATGTCGGTCATGTACGTGCCTCCTGCTGTGATCGTCGAAGCGCGGCGTGAGCGGCGCTGAGCGTCGCCGACACGGTTCCGATCTCGACCCCGAGCGTGTGCGCGATGCTCTGGTAGTCGAGATCGGCGTAGTAGCGGAGAAAGACCGCGAGCCGTTGACGCTCCGGGAGCGCAGCGATCCACGCCCGCACCTCATGGTCTTCTCCGGGGCGCCCATTGTCAGGAGCGGCAGCAAACGCGTCCTGTGGTTGCGGTCGCTCGCGCCGGCGAACGCCACGGGCCGCGTTGAGCACGATCCGCCAGACCCACGCCTCCAGCGGCGCCTCGCCACGGTAGTCCCCCACGCCGAGGATCGCGTTAGCGAACGCGTCTTGCACAGCGTCAATGCCGCTCTGCTCGTCCCCGGCAATCGCTCCCGCAACCCGCGCAAAAGCCCCGAAGCGCTCGCGGTACAGCGCCTCCAGCTCAGCGACCGATGCGGCAGGGCGCTCTGTCACCAAACATACGATGCGCCACCCGCGTGTGTTTGTTTAGGCCCACACATCTCAGCCCGCCAGGCGTCCCAACAGGCGCGACGATCGTCGCCTGCGCGAGCGTCCTGTCGCCGGAGAGCTTCCGACTCTCCCTCGACGGCTCCTTCGAGGCAGGGTTTGAATAAGACGCCTAGCGTCGGGAAAATGGGCCTGAGAGGACGGCTTTCAAACCCTCCCGAAAGTCTTAAAGACCTGCTAAACGGCCCTGTCTCAGCATCTCACGAGCCGTGATTTCGAGCAAGCCGGCCCGTGCCGAGCCCTGGC
>JBEKEH010000119.1:0-10007 GCA_050013935.1 Gaiellaceae bacterium
ATCGCAAGCGATGCCGACGCGGCCCGCCGCTACGTGGCGCGCGGGAGGGGTCTGAACGGCTGCCCAGCACCGCCGCGCTGCGGAAAACCCGAGATCGGATGCGGCCTCCTGCCGATTGCCCCCCGGACGACCACGGCTAGACTCGCCTGTGGACAACTCGGACGAAAGGCTCGTGGACCATGGCGAAGATCAGGGTCGGGATCAACGGATTCGGCAGGATCGGGCGCAACTTCCTGCGCGCGCAGCTACAGCGCGGGGGTGACTTCGAGATCGTTGCCGCGAACGACATCGGCGACACACGCACGATGGCCCACCTGCTGAAGCACGACTCGGTGCTCGGCAGCCTCGACGCGAAGGTCGAGGCGGGCGAGGACTTCATCCGCGTCGACGGCCAGGAGATCAAGTTCCTGTCCGAACGGGATCCGGCGGAGCTGCCGTGGAGCGAGCTCGGCATCGACGTCGCCATCGAGTCGACGGGGCTCTTCACGAAGCGCGACGCCGCGCAGAAGCACCTCGACGCCGGTGCGAAGAAGGTCGTCATCTCGGCGCCGGCAACCGACCCGGACATCACGCTCGTGCTCGGCGTCAACGACCGCGACTACGACCCGGAGCAGCACAGCATCATCTCGATGGCGTCGTGCACGACGAACTGCATCGCTCCGATCGCGAAGGTGCTGCACGAGGCGTACACGATCGAGCGCGGATTCATGACCACGATCCACGCGTACACGAACGACCAGCGGATCCTCGACCTGCCGCACAAGGACTTGCGCAGGGCCCGCGCGGCGGCGATCAACCTCATCCCGACGTCGACGGGGGCCGCGCGCGCGATCGGCGTCGTTCTGCCCGACCTCAAGGGAAAGATCGACGGGATGTCGATGCGTGCGCCGGTGCCGACAGGCTCGATCGTCGACTTCGTCGTGCAGATCATGCGCCAAACGAGCATCGAAGACGTCAACGCACTCTTCCGTGAGAAGGCGGACACCGGCGACCTCGAGGGCATCCTGCTCTACTCGGACGAGCCGCTCGTGTCGACGGACGTCATCCAGTCGTCGTACTCGTCGGTCTTCGACAGCGGCCTGACGATGGTGAACGGTCCGCTCGTGAAGGTGTTCGGCTGGTACGACAACGAGTGGGGCTACAGCTGCCGACTGGTCGATCTCGTGGCGAAGATCGCCGAGACGATGCCCGCCGCGGTCGCGGCGTAGAGGAGGAGCGGTGCGTCTGCCGCGATCCGTCCGCGACGTCGACGTCGCGGGCAAGACCGTGCTGGTCCGCGCTGACCTCAACGTCCCGCTGAAGGACGGCAAGGTCGCCGACGACACGCGCATCCGCGCGTCCCTTCCGACGCTGCGGCTGCTGCTCGACCACGGCGCCGCCGAGGTGCGCGTCTGCTCGCATCTCGGCCGGCCGAAGACCGAGGAGGACCGGGCGAAGTACGCGATGCGACCCGTCGAGGAGCGGCTCCACGAGCTGCTGCCCGACTCGCGTATCCGCGTGCTCGAGAACACGCGCTTCAACCCGGGCGAGACGAAGAACGACGTGGGCTTCGCCCGTGAGCTCGCCGAGGGCTGCGACGTCTACGTCGACGACGCGTTCGGCTCCGCGCACCGCGCGCACTCCTCGACCGAGGCCGTCGCGCATCTCCTGCCCGCGTATGCCGGCCTGCTGCTCGAGGATGAGCTCCAGCACCTCGGCCGGCTGCTCGGCGAGATCGAGCGGCCGTTCGTGCTGATCTCCGGCGGCGCGAAGGTCGAGGACAAGCTGGGCGTGCTCGAGCACCTCGGCGGGCGGGCGGACACGGTGCTGATCGGCGGCAAGATGGCCGAGCAGATCCGGGAGCAGAACCCGCTCGACTTCGCGGTCGAGCTGCCGAGCGACGTCGTCGGCGCGGCCGCGTTCGAGGAAGACGCCGAGTCCGGCGTCTACCCGTTCGACGGGCTCCCCGACGGCTGGCTCGGCCTCGACATCGGCCCCGAGACGCAGGCGCGCTTCGCGGCCGCGATCGCCGGGGCGCGGACGATCTTCTGGAACGGGCCGATGGGTGTGTTCGAGTGGCCGCGCTTCGCTGCCGGCACGAAGGCCGTTGCCCAGGCCGTGGCCGCCAACGAGCAGGCGTTCTCCGTCGTCGGTGGCGCCGACTCGGTGCGGGCGCTCAACGAGCTCGGGCTGGCCGACCGGATCTCCTGGGTCTCGACGGGCGGCGGCGCGAGCCTCGAGCTGCTCGAGGGCAAGGAGCTGCCCGGCGTCGCCGTGATCCCGTCCGCAGTCGGGTCGCCGGCATGATCGTCGCCGGCAACTGGAAGATGTACGGCGGACCCGAGCCGCGTGCGCTCGCCGACCGGATTGCCGGCGTCCTCGGCGTCGAGGTGATCGTGTGCCCGCCCTTCACCGGGCTCGCGGCGTGCGTCGAGGCCGGCCTGACGACGTATGCGCAGAACGTGCACTGGGAGCCGGAAGGTGCGTACACGGGCGAGATCTCTGCGCCGATGCTGCTCGGCCTCGCCGTCGCGGGCTCGGTGGTCGGCCATTCCGAACGGCGGCAGTACTTCGGCGAGACCGACGAGGGCGTAGCGCGCCGCGCGCGCGCGGCGCTCGACGCCGGCCTCGGCGTGATCGCCTGTGTCGGCGAGACGCAGGAGCAGCGCGACGCCGGCGACACCGAGGCCGTGCTGCGTGTCCAGGTGGACGCGATCCGGACTGCGTGCGGCTTGCACGAGCGGCTCGTGCTTGCCTACGAGCCGGTCTGGGCGATCGGCACCGGCCGCACCGCGACGCCGGAGCTGGCGCAGGAGGCGCATGCGTTCGTGAAGACGCTGCTCGACCGGCCCGTGCTGTACGGCGGCTCGGTGAAGCCGGAGAACGCCGCGGTGCTGATGGCGCAGCCGGACGTCGACGGCGCGCTCGTCGGCGGTGCCTCGCTCCAGGTCGAGTCGTTCGCCGCGATCTGCGAGGCCGCAGCGGCGGCCGCATGATGAAGACCTTTCCGCTCGTCACGCTCGTCATCCTCGACGGCTGGGGTTGCGCCCCGCCGGGCCCCGGCAACGCCGTCGACCTCGCGGACACGCCGGTCTTCGACCGGCTCTGGGCCGAGTACCCGCACACGACGCTCAAGGCCTCGGGCGAGGCGGTCGGGCTACCGCCGGGGCAGATGGGGAACTCCGAGGTGGGACATCTGACGATCGGCTCCGGGCGGGTGCTCGACCAGGACTTCCAGCGCGTCAATCGCTCGGTGGCCGACGGAAGCCTCTTCGAGAACGCGGCGCTCGCCGGCGCGTTCCGGCGCGCGCGCGAGCGCGGTGGGGACGTCCACCTGCTGGGGCTCGTTTCCTACGGCGGCGTCCACTCGCACATCGACCACCTGCGCGCATTACTCGAGCTCGCGCGCCGCGAAGGGATGGCGGAGCGCACCTGGATCCACGCCTTCACCGACGGCCGCGACGTCTCGCCGCACTCCGCGGTGAAGGACCTCGCCGAGCTGCCCGGCGACCGGATCGCCACCGTCGCGGGCCGCTACTACGCGATGGACCGCGACAGGCGCTGGGAACGCACGCAGCTCGCGCTCGACGCGATCGTCGCCGGTAAGGGCGGCCACGCCGCCGACCCTGTAGCGGCCGTGCAGGCCAGCTACGACGCCGGCATCACCGACGAGTTCATCGTCCCGGTCGTCTGTAGCGGCCGGCCCCGGCTTCAGCCGGGGGTGGACGCCTGCATCTTCTTCAACTTCCGCCCCGACCGGGCGCGCCAGCTCTGCGAGAAGCTCGGCGAGCTCGAAGCCGATCTGACGACCATGACGAAGTACCGAGAGGACTTCCCCTTCCCGGTGGCGTTCCCGGAGCAGAACGTCGAGATGGTCATGGCCGAGGTGCTCGCCCAGCACGGCGTCCGCCAGCTGCACATGGCCGAGACGGAGAAGTACGCGCACGTGACGTACTTCTTCAACGGCGGCCGCGAGGACGAGTTCCCCGGCGAGACGCGCGTCCTCGTCCCCTCGCCGCGTGACGTCCCGAGCTACGACCACAAGCCCGAGATGTCCGCCAACGAGCTCGCCGACCGGTTCGTCGAGGAGATCGGGACCGGCTACACGTTCGCGGTGATCAACTTCGCGAACCCCGACATGGTCGGCCACACCGGGGTGATCCCAGCGGTGATCAGAGCCGTCGAGACGACCGATGCCTGCCTCGGCCGGATCGTTGCTGCGGTGCAGCGTGCCGGAGGCGTCTGCCTCGTCACCGCCGACCACGGCAACGCCGAGAAGATGCTCGAGGACGACGGCGTGAGCCCCCACACCGCGCACACGACCAACCTCGTCCCCTTGATTCTCACGGCGAACGGCCTCACGCTCAGAGCAGGCGAGCTCTCCGACCTGATCCCGACCGCGCTCGCCCTCCTCGGCTACGAGAAACCTATACAGATGACGGGCGAGACCCTGATCGATGCCGGCTCCTGATGCGACTATCATGAGGCTTCTTGTCGCTGCCTCAGCCTGATTTCGGCGTCCTGCGGAAGGCGCAGCGAGGTGACGAGCGCGCCTTCTCGATCATCGTGCACGCCTATCAGGTGCCGGTCTTCAACTACGTCCTGCGCATCGTCGGCGACCGGGCCCTCGCCGAGGACCTGACGCAGGAGGTCTTCCTGCGGGTCTTCCAGGGGCTGCCGCGCTTCTCCCTCCGCTCGAAGTTCACGACGTGGCTCTTCCAGGTGACGAAGAACCGCGTGCTCGACGAGCTGAGGGCGGTCGAGCGGCGACCGCGCGCGGTCGTCGACATCGACGACGCGCCGCAGCTCGAGGTGCTTGACGCCCCATTCGAGCGGCTCGAGGCCATCGACGCCGTTTGGCGGGCCGTGGGGAACCTCAACGTCGACCTGAAGATGGCGTTGCTGCTGCGCGACATCGTCGGCCTCTCCTACGCCGAGATCGCGGACTCGCTCGAGGTGACGCTCGCCACCGTGAAGTGGCGGATCTACAAGGCCCGCGAGGACGTCCAGCTCGCACTGGCGCGCGAGGGGATCCACCTCTACGGCGAGCCGGAGCCCGAGGCGGCGCCGGCCGTCGAGATCGTGCCCCGCTAGGGCCCCCGGGCTACTGCCCGAGGGCGAGCCGGGCCGCGAGCGCTTCGGGCAGGCCGGCGGCACGCATCTCCGCCTGTGTGCGCGCGATGTCGTACGCCACCCTGCGGAAGCTCGCATGTCCGGCATCGAGATCGAGGAGCAACCAGGCGGCGCGCGGGTCGCCGTCCCGCGGCTGCCCGACCGAGCCGGGGTTGAGCAGGCGGCGCGCCCCGGCGAGCTCGAGCTCGGTGCCCGCCGGCGCGAGCCCGCCCTCGCGTCCGCCGTCGCCCAGCGCCACCTGAAGGGCGGCGTGGCTGTGGCCGACGAGCGCGATGGCGGCGTGCGTCAGCGCGAGCGTCGCCGCCGCGACCTCGTCCGAGAGCACGTACTCCCAGACCGGGTCGCGCGCGCTGCCGTGATAGAGGGCCACGCCTGCCCGCTCGCCCTCCGGCTCGAGCGAGTCGAGGTAGGCGCCCGCCTCCGGCGTGAGCACCCCGCGCGTCCATTGCGCGGCCACCGCGGCGTCGCCGCTGAACTCGCTCAGGTCGATCGTTCCGCGTACGGCGAGGTCGTGATTGCCGCCGAGGCAGATCTGCGCCCGCGCCGCCACGATCTCGCAGCATTCGCTCGGCCGTGGCCCGTAGCCGACGAGGTCGCCGAGGCACCAGAGCTCGTCGGGCGCGTCGGCGTCGATTGCGTCCAGCACGACCTCGAGGGCCGCGAGGTTCCCGTGGATGTCGGAGATGACAGCCGCGCGCATGGGGCCGGAAGGTTAGATGCGCGCGGCGAGCAGACCGGCGAGAACGGGGACCGTCGCCGGCAGCGTGGACGTCACCGCGAGGAGCAGGCCCCAGGCGCCCGCCGCGACCCCTGTGACGACCGCCGCCCGCAGCCGCGCGCGGGCAACGACGCCGAGCAGCGCGGGCGCGAGCAGGTCGAGCCAGCCCATCGTCGCCGAGCCGAAGGTCGCGTCCTGAAGCCGGGGGATCGGATGGCCCGCCGCCGACGGCAGCGCCGCGTGGTGGAGCGCCGTCGACGCCGGTTGCACCTCGCGCGTGCCCCAAACCAGGACGACGTCGAGCACGGCGACCGCGACGAGCCCGAGCTCGATCGACCACGTGGGGGCGACGAGCGCGACCAGCGCCGCCAGGGCCACGCAGGCGCCTGCGATCAGCAGCAGGCCGGCCGCCTCCGCGAGGAGGCCGGAGGCGAGCCACGCTACGAGCCAGAGCGCGAGCGCCGCGGGCGGCCACGCCCAGGGGAAGCGGCGCCGGCCGAGCGGCCCGGCCGCGGCCGCGAGCAGCGGCGCCGCCACCGCGCCCAGCAGCGCGAGCGCATGCGGGCCCCCGGAAGCCACGCGGAGGAGCAGCACGCCTAGTGCGAGTGCCGCCGCGGGTGCGGCGACACCCACGGCGCCCAGCCCGCGCACGCGGGCGGGGCGCGCAGGCGCCGCGACAGCCGCCGCCTGCACGGCGCAGAGCGCCGCGTAGGACGGCGCGAGCCCGAGCACTACGGGAGTTCGTGCGGTGGCGCCTCGGGGAGGTTGCGGATCCCCTCGGTCGTCTGCCACTTCGACCACGAGTCCTGGAGCGCCGCGATCAGCTCCTCGAGGAAGCGCGGCGACGCGTTCACGCGCGCCACGACGGCGCCGGGCACGTCGCCCTCCTCGACCTCGTGCTCGATGCGCGCGAACGTGAGCGTGAACTCGTAGCGTGAGAAGCTGATGTTGGCGAAGTTCGCGTAGACGCCCGCGATGTCGGTCGGGTCGAGATGGATGTTGAGGCGGCGCTCGCCGGGCGCGGCCTCCGGTGCGAGCTCGTCGTCCACGCTGCCACGATACTAGAGGGATGCAACCGGGTCTCCGCGTCCGCCAGATAGGCCGTCTTGCGGGCGCCGTGACGGCGACGGTCGTCGCCGGCACCGTCGGCTTCCGCATGACCTTGCACGAGAGCTGGCTTCAGTCGTTCTACCGCGCCGTGGTCACGGTGACGCTCGCCGGCCTCGACACCGTGCCGACCACGAACGCGGCTCGCATCATCTCGATCCTCATGGTGATCGCGGGTCTTACGATCATCGCCTACGCCGGCGCGGTTATCGTCGAGTCGATCGCCGGCGGCGTCCTCACGGGCGTCCTGGCGGAACGGCGAAAGGAGCGGACGATCGAGCGCCTGCGCGACCACTTCATCATCTGCGGCTACGGCCGCGTCGGCCGCCGCGTGGGCGAGGAGTTCCGCGCCGCCGGCGTCCCGTACGTCGTGCTCGACTTCAGCCCGGAGGCGATCGCCGCGGCGAAGGACCACGGCGCCCTCATGATCGAAGGCAGGGGCACCGAGGACGAGGACCTCCGCCGTGCGGGGCTCGAGCATGCGAAAGGGCTCGTCGCCTCGTCCGACTCCGACGCCGACAACCTCTACATCGCGCTCTCGGCCCGCTCCGCGCGGCCCGACCTGACCATCGTCGCGCGAGCCTCCGACGAGGACGCCGAGAAGAAGCTGAGGCTCGCCGGCGCGGACCGCGTCGTCCTCCCGTACGCGAGCGCGGGGCGCGTGATCGCGAACCTCGTGCTGAAGCCGCAGGTCTCGGCGTTCCTCGACGCCGTCACGACGGCGACCGGGCCCGACCTCCAGCTCGCCGAGATCGAGGTGTGCAGCTCCTGCCCGCGGGCGGGCCGGACGATTCGCGAGCTGCGCGTGCGACACGAGACGGGCGCGATCATCGTCGCGCTGCGCAAGCCTGACGGCAGCTTCGACACGACGCCCGAGCCCGACGTGACGATCGACGTCGGAGACGTGTTGATCGGCGTCGGCTCCCCCGACGAGATCCGCCGGCTCGAGGACCTCTTCGCGCCGCGCGAGGCCGTTGCCGGCTGATCCCGTCACCCGGCTAGCGCACGCGGTCGCGGACGGGGTCGGCGCGGACCTCGAGCTCGAGCGACCGAGCGATCCGACGCACGGCGACTACGCAACGAACGCCGCGCTCCGGCTCGCGGGCGCGCGGCGGCAGGCTCCGCGCGAGCTGGCGGCGGAGCTGGCGGAGCGCGCGGCGGCGCTGCCGGAGGTCGAGCATGCCGAGGTCGCAGGTCCGGGCTTCGTCAACCTCTTCCTTGCGGATGCGTGGTTCGCAGGGGCGCTGGGCGAGATGCTCGCAGCAGGGGAGCGCTTCGGCGGCAGCTCGGCCGAGCAACTGCAGCGGATCCAGGTGGAGATGGTGTCCGCGAACCCGACCGGGCCGATCACCGTCGCATCGGCGCGGAACGGCGCCTACGGCGACTCCGTCGCGCGGCTGCTCGAGTTCGCCGGCCACGCCGTGTCGCGCGAGTACTACTACAACGACGCCGGGGCGCAGATGGAGCGCTTCCGCGCCTCGGTCGAGGCCGTGCGCCGCGGCGAGCAGCCGCCCGGGGACGGCTATCACGGCGGGTACGTCGCCGACCTGGCAGCGCTTCCGGGCGATCCGGTGCCGGAGATGCTCTACCGAATCGAGGACTCGCTCGAGCGGTTCCGCATCCACTTCGACTCGTGGGCACGGCAGAGCGAGCTCGAGCGGCGGCTGCCGGAGCTCCTGCCGCGGCTCGACACCTACGAGCAGGACGGCGCGCTCTGGGCACGCTCCTCCGCCCACGGCGACGACGAGGACCGCGTTCTCATGCGCTCGGACGGCGGCGCTCCGACGTATCGCGCCGTGGACGTCGCGTACCTCGTCGACAAGCTCGAGCGCGGCTTCGACCGCGCCGTCTACGTGCTCGGCGCCGATCACCACGGCACACGCAACTGGTACGCGGCTGTCGCGCGCATGCTCGGCTACGACCCGGCCCGTGTGGAGGTGCTGCTGTACCAGCTCGTGCACCTGACGAAGGGTGGCGAGCAGACGAAGATGTCGAAGCGGCGCGGCGACGTCGTCTTCCTCGACGACTTCGTGGAGGAGATCGGCGTCGACGCGGCGCGCTGGTACCTCGTCAACCGCGGTCCCGACCAGACGATCGAGATCGACGTCGACCTCGCCGCGGAGAGGTCGCAGAAGAACCCGGTCTACTACGTGCAGTACGCGCACGCGCGGATCGCCGGCATCCTGCGCAACGCCGGCACGGCACAGGTCTCGGCGGAGCCGGCCGGGCCGCTTGCCGTCGAGGAGCGGGAGCTCGTGAAGCGGCTCGCGGAGCTGCCGGCCGTCGCGGCGGACGCGGCCGCGAAGCGCGGCCCGCAGGCGGTTCCGGCCTATGCGATTCGCGTCGCCGACGACTTTCACCGCTTCTACCACGAGCACCGCGTGCTCGAGAGCGACCAGCAGGCGTTCCGGCTCGGCCTCTGCCGGGCGACGCAGAACGTGATCGCCCGCTGCCTTCAGCTCGTGGGCGTCGCCGCGCCGGAGCGCATGTAACACTCCCGACATGGCAGACGGGTTGCTCCTGACGACACGGGAGCGGCTTCGGATCTTCTGGGCGAAGCTCGCCGCGGGGGTCGGGCCGACGCTCGCCCTGAGCCTCGCGGCGGCGCTCACCGGAGGCGGCGCGGCGGCGGTTGCGATCGCCGTGCTCGGCGTCCTCTGCGGGCTCGTGGTCGCGACGAGCGCACGCCGGCCGCGGGGCGCGCTCACGGGTGGCGTGACCGTCGCCGTCGCCCTGCTCGTGCTGCAGCTCGTGATCGCTTGGTTTGCCTCGCACCCCATCCTCAAGGACTGACGGCGTAGGATCCCCGGCCGTGGGCAGGCCGGCTCCGGACCGGAACATCGCGCTCGAGCTCGTCCGCGTGACCGAGGCGGGGGCGATGGCGGCGGCCCGCTGGATCGGCCGCGGCGAGAAGGAATCCGCCGACCAGGCCGCGGTCGACGCGATGCGCAGCGTGCTCGATACCGTGGGCATGCGCGGCGTGGTCGTGATCGGCGAAGGGGAGAAGGACGAGGCACCGATGCTCTACAACGGCGAGGAGGTCGGCAACGGCGACGGCCCGGAGGTGGAC
>JBEKEH010000120.1:0-9932 GCA_050013935.1 Gaiellaceae bacterium
CGCAGGGGCATGCGTTGATGCCGATCGCCTCCACGCCGACCACGCGGCGGACGCCGTGCCGCGACGCGGCGGCGATGCCGATCAGCGACACCATCTCCTGCGTCGAGAGGCCGGTGACGGGCGTCTGCCGCTCGTACGGGTAGCGCGCGGTGATCTGCACCTCGGCGAGCAGCGCCTCCTGCCGCTCGACGATCCGCCGGGCGACGTGCTCCGCGAGATCCTCGACGAGGAAAGCCTCGTCCTCGACGACGCCTTCGATCGCCTCCTCGAACAGCTCGGGGAAGCGCGACATGTGCACGCCCTTCTGGGACGGGTCGAGGTCGACGGTGCAGTCGATCGTGGCAGCGATCAGCTTCTCGCGCTCGCCACGACCGATGCGCACGGCCTTCTGGACGCCGGTGACGCCGGCGCGCGACAGCCCGATCGGCACGTCCGGTGCCGAGGCCTGGAGGTCTTGGAGCAGCTGGCGCGTCGTATCGGTCATGCGGGTACTGTCCGCACGGTACCAGGGGAATTTGTGCCGAACGACACGTCTTTCGCCCAGCTGGTCTCGCTCGCCTGCCACGACGTCCGCACGCCGCTGGCCACCGTGCACGGCTTCGCGAAGACGCTGACGCGCACGGTGGAGCTCGCGCCGCCCGCCGACCGCTATCTCGAGGTGATCGAGGCGGCGGCGGCGCAGATGGCCGAGCTACTCGACGAGCTCTCGCTCGTCGCGCGCATCGAGGCGGGACGCTATGAGCCCGTGCTGCGCGAGGTCGACACGCTCGCGCTCGCGCACGGTGCGCGCGAGCGGCTCGGCGAGGATCGTGTCCGCGTCTCCGGCAGCGGCGCCACCGTCTCGACCGACGCCGAGCCGGTCTACCGCGGCGTCTCGGCGCTCGTCCAGGCCGCGCTCCGGCACGGCGGCCTCGACGAGGTCGACGTGGTCGTCGCTGAGACGGCGATCTCGGTGTCGCCGATCACCGACTCGTCGGCGCAGGTCGTGCTCGGCCTCGAGCTGCGCGACCTCGGCGCCGCGTGCGCCGTCCGGCTGATCGCGTTCCTCGGCGGATCCGTCGCCGTCGAGGGCGGGACGCTGACCATCGCGTTCGCCTGAGCGATAAGGGCTTTCCCTGATTGCCGGGTTCGCCCCACCGCGCAAGGTTTGTCCGGAGGCACTCCGTGCTGCGGATCTGGTGTGTGTTCGTCGCGCTTGGCACCGCGCTCGTGATGGTGGGCGGCGGTGCGGCTGCGTCCTCCAACGGGAAGATCGCTTTCTCGGCCGGGGCGGCACCGCCGGGCGGCGGCGTCATCACGAGCCAGATCTACGTCGTGAACGCGGACGGCTCCGGCCGCGTGAAGCTGACGAGCGGCAGCACCAACCAGTACCCGGTCTTCTCCCCGGACGGGAGTCAGATCGCCTTCACGAGCGACCGCGCCGGCGACTTCGACCTCTACGTGATGGGCGTGGACGGGAGCAGCCCGACGGCGGTGGCGACGGCGCTACACGGCGTCGCCGGTCCGGCCTGGTCGCCGGACGGCTCGACGATCGCCTTCACGGTCGCCAAGGGCGACACCCACGACATCTGGGTCGTCCCGGCCGCCGGCGGCGCCGCCAGGCTCGCGCAGCGGAATGCGATCGGTCCCGCCTGGTCGCCGGACGGGAAGAAGCTCGCCTTCTCCGGCGACACGAACAACCTGCTCTACACGAGCTCGGGCGCCGCGGGGGCGCGGCACCGCGTGATCGCGCACTCGGGCCTCGCCTACGAGCAGGCGCCGTCCTGGTCGCCGGACGGGAAGAAGCTCGTCTTCACGGGCGACACCGCGGACAAGCCCCAGGTGTGGGTCGTCGGCGTCGACGGCACCGGCCAGACGCGGCTCACGACGTCGGCCAGGAACGCGAGCTACCCGCGCTTCTCGCCGGACGGGACGCGGATCCTCTACGGCGACGGCGGCAAGCTGATCTCGATGAGCACGAGCGGCACGGGCGCGAAAGTGCTCACGACGGTCGGGAGCGAGATCACGGGCACGTCCTGGGCGGCGGCCGGGGGCACGGGCTCCGGCGGCGGCTCGAGCACGGGCAAGAACCCGCACCACTGCACGATCGTCGGGGCGAAGGTCGGGCATTGGCAGACGATGGGCGTGGTCGGCGGTCCTGACAGGCGCTACTGGGTCATCGACGGCACCGACGGCAACGACGTGATCTGCGGAACGGCGCACAACGACTACATCGTGCCGGGCGACGGCAACGACGTCGTCTACGCCGGCGGCGGCGACGACGCCATCAACACGTCTGACGGGAACGACAAGCTCTACGGCGAGGCGGGAAACGACGAGATCTCGGACAGCGATGGCTCCAATCTCCTCGACGGTGGCGCCGGCAACGACGTCATCAGGGACTGCTGCAACCGAACGATCGACATCATCAACGGCGGTCCTGGGGACGACACGATCGACGCCATGGAGTACGCGAGGGACGTGATCGACGGCGGCCCGGGGTACGACAAGGCGCACTGGGACAAGGGGCTCGACGTCGTGACGAACGTCGAGGTGGAGCTCGACCGGATGCCGTAGCTAGCCGGTCGCGCGAGCCGGCTCGGCCAGCTCGTGGCAGCTCCGGCAGCGCGCCTCGTACTGCTCGAGCGCGCCGACGACGATCGTCGCGCCGTCCGCCGGTGCGGGATAGCCGTCGACGAGCCGCTGCGTCATCGTCGCCGGGCCGCCGCAGCGATGGCAGACCGCCTGGAGCTTGTCGACGAGCTCGGCGCGGCAGAGCAGCTCGGGCATCGAGCCGAACGGCATCCCGCGGAAGTCCTGGTCGAGCCCGCAGGCGACGACGCGGGCGCCGCGCTCGACGAGGAGGTCGATCACGAGCACGATCTCCGACGGGAAGAACTGCACCTCGTCCACGCCGACGACGTCGTAGCCCTCCACGAGGCCCGGGATCTCCTCGGGCCTCGCGACCGCGACCGCGCGCATCTTCGCGCCCGCGTGGCTGACGACATGGCCGATGTCGTAGCGGTCGTCGATCCGCGGTTTCACGATCAGCGCGCGCTGGCCGGCGATCTCGGCGCGGCGCAGGCGCCGGATCAGCTCCTCGCTCTTGCCGCTGAACATCGGCCCGCAGACGACCTCGAGCCAGCCGCCACGCTCAGGAAACAGACGGATCACGAGGCTGACCCTACTGGGGCGGTCCGACGGACTACGCGGAGCGCTCGAACGCCCAGCGCGAGAGGACGCGCAGGCTGACGATCCCGAGCGGGCGCCCGTCCTTGACGACGGGCAGGTGCCGGAAATTGTGGTCGAACATCACCTTCGCGGCATCCTCGACGGTCGTCTCGGGCTCGATCGTCACGGGATCCGGCGTCATCCACTGGCGGACGCGCGCCTCCGCGGCGCGGGCGCGCGAGGCGACGGCCCGCAGGAGGTCGCGCTCGGTGACGATGCCGACGATCCGCACGAAGTCCTCCATCACGACGACCGCGCCGACCTTGGCGGCGACCATCTTCTCCGCCGCCTCCCCGATCGAGTCCGAGGGCTCGACGGTGAGGACGTCCTTCGTCATCAGATCCGCGACGGTTGCCACGGGCTGAAACCTATCTCAGCGCAGGAGCCGCGAAAGGCGGCGGTCCTTGAGCACGCGGCCGCCGGTCTGGCACTCGGGGCAGTAGTAGATCGTGTGCTCCTCGAAGTCGACGCGCGCGAGTGGCGTGCCGCAGACGTGGCACGGCTGCCCGAGCTTGTCGTGCAGGCGGTAGGTCCGGTCGTCGCCGGCGCCGCTCTGGCGCAGCGCGAGCCCGCGGGCGAGCTCGTCGTTCATCACCGCCGCGAGGCGCGCGACCTCCTCGTCCGTGAGGTCGGTCGAGAGCGCGTACGGCGAGAGCTTCGCGGCGTGGAGGATCTCGTTCGCCCACGCGCGCCCGATGCCGGCGATCGCGCGCTGGTCGCGGAGGAGCGGATGGAGGCGCCGAGACTCGCGGCGCAGGATCTCGCCGAGCGCGGGCGCGTCCAGCCCGAGCGCCTCGGGCCCGAGGTGGCTGAGCTCGGCCGCGGCGGCCGCGGGTGTGAGCAGCCAGACGCCGGCGCGCTTCTTCCGCGCGTTCTCGGTCAGCACGAGCTTCGAGCCGTCGGCGAACTCGAGCCTGAACGCGGGCGTCTTAGACCCTGCCTCGCCGGCGCGCAGCATCTTCAGCCGGCCGGCGGTCATCAGGTGGACGAGCAGGACGAGCTCGCCGTCGTCAGTCGGAAAGAGAAGCCGTTTGCCGCGCCGGTCGACGCCGCGGAAACGCTTGCCCTCGAGCGCCGCAAGCGGCGGGTCGAACGTCTTCAGGGTGGCGATGTGCGCCGGGCCGGCCTTGGCGATCGGGGACGCCGACACGGGCTCGTTCAAGGCGCGCCGCCATGCCTCCATCTCGGGCAGCTCAGGCATCGGCCTCGACGGTAGCGCAGGCTACGCGTCGGAGACGGCCGGTCCGCCGGCGGGGCCCACCACTCCGGCCTCGTGCAGCAGGTGCACGTCCTCTTCGAGCTCGGGGAAGTCCCGCAGACCGCGGATGGGGGAGAAGACGATCGGCAGCAGCGCGACGACCTGTCCGATTGCCCCGACGAACAGCGTCGTCCGAAGTCCGACGGTCGCTGCCAGCGCGCCGCCTGTGAGCGACCCGAGTGGGATCGTGCCCCAGATGAGGAAGCGCATCGTGGCGTTCATGCGGCCCTGGATTCGCGCCGGAGTGATCGCCTGCCGGAGGCTCACCTGCTGGATGTTGTAGACGACGGCGCCGAAGCCGCCGATGATTCCGGCCGCGGCTATGAAGACGACGGCGAGGTTCCCTTTCGGCGCGAAGGGGACGAGGAGCGACGCCGGGGCTCCGACTGCGACGCCGATGATCGTGGCACCGCCGACGCCGAAGAGCCGTCGCATGCGAGCGGCCTGCGACGCGCCGGCCATCCATCCGAGCGCACCGATCGAGAAGGCGAGGCCGATCAGGGCCGAGGACAGGCCGAGCCGGCGATGCGCGTACACGATCAGGATCGCGAAGCCGACGTTCGAGAAGAAGTTCGAGCTGCCGGTCGACATGGCCTGCGGGAGCAGGTAGCGGTGCCGCAGGACATAGCGCAGTCCCTCCCAGAGCTCGGGCCACAATCGCCGCTCCTGACGCTCGCGCTGCTGGTCCTCTCGCTTCCCGATCGCGACGGTGAACGCACCCGAGACGACGAAGCTGAACGCGTCGACGAGGATCGCGTACGGCGCGGTGGCCACGCGGATCAGAACCCCTGCGAGCCCGGGCCCGGCGATGCCGGCTCCGGAGACGGTTACCTGGAGCTTCGAGTTCCCCTCGACGAGCGCCTCACGGTCGATCAACGACGGCAGGTACGACTGGTAGGCGACGTCGAAGAAGACCGTGTGAATCCCGACGAGGAACCCGACGACGTAGAGCTGCCAGAGAGTGAGCCCGCCGAGCGCATACGTCAGCGGGATGGTCGCGAGCAGGACCGCGCGGCCGACGTCTCCGGCGATCAGCACGCGCCGCCGCGATACCCAATCGACCCACACGCCCGCCGGGAGCGTGAAGAGGACGAAGGGAAGGAACTGCACCGTTCCGAGCGTCGCGACCTCGAAGGCGGTGCTCTTGAGCGTCACGAGCGCCACCCAGGGGATCGCAAGCGCCGAGACCTGCGAGCCGAACTCGCTGATCGTCTGCCCGGCCCAGAGCCTCAGGAAGTCGGCGTGACTCCAGAGGCCGCCGGTCGGGCGGCGTAGCCTACGCATCGCGCTTCTCCGCCGCCCACAGGCCGACGGCGAGCATCGAGAGGACGCCGTCGGGCGTCTCGGCCGAGCGGAAGTCGTCGACGAGACGCTCGAGGCGCCGCTCGAGGCGCTTCGCGTCCTTGTCCGCGAGTCGCGCGCGCACGAGCGCGAGACCTGCGCCTTCGGGCGCCCGCTCGATCTCGCTCGCAGCCTGGCGGAGCGTCACGGCGCCGAGTGCGCGAGCGTCAGCGGGATCCTCCGACTGGAAGACGAACAGTCGGGCGGTCCGGCCGTAGAACTTCTCGACGACCGCGCGCACCTTGCGCGTGCGCACGACGCGGATCAGCCCCGCGTGCTCGAGCACTTTCAGGTGATGCCCGACCGTCCCCTTCGGGATCCCGAGCTGCTCCGACAGCTCTCGCGTCGAGCGGGCCCGCTCGCGGAGCAGGGCGACGATCGTCGTCCGGAGGTCGTCGGCGAGCGCACGCATCTGCTCTCGGTCCGAGACGACGAGGATCTCGTCCGCCTCGTAGTCCGGCCTTGACACGTCTCCCTGAACAGGCGACATTGGCCGATCATACGGGATTTATCGCCCATTCGCGAACGCGGAACAGCCGGAACAGTTGACCCCGGTGACTCCGGAGTTGACCCCGGTGTCAGACCCGGGTCAGGCACCGGGGGCCGGCCGGGGGCCCGCACACAGGCGTGACGGTGTCTGACCCGGGTCAGACACCGGGGTTCGGCGCCGCCCGGCACCGCGTAGGCTCTGCCCGGTGGAGCCCATCGTCGTCGAAGTGCGGCGCAACGGGTCCGTCGAAGCCCGTCACCGCGTGCACGCAGTGGCGGTTCACGACGGCTCGGTCGTCGCCGTCGCCGGCGACACGGCACTGACCTGCTTCATGCGCTCCTCGTCGAAGCCGGTGCAGGCGCTGCCGCTCGCGCGGGCTCGCGGCGACCTCGACTCGCGGGACCTCGCCATCGCCTCCGCCTCGCACCGCGCGACCCCGGAGCAGATCGCCGCCGCCCGCGCCCTGCTCGCCAAGGCCCCCGCGGGCGAGGACGAGCTCGAGCTCGGGCTCCAGGAGGGGCGCCCGCCCGAGCGCATCTTCCACAACTGCTCCGGCAAGCACGCCGGCATGCTCGCGCTCTGCCGGGCGCACGGCTGGGACGCGGAGGGGTACCGGCTGCCGCAGCACCCGGTCCAGCAGGCGTGCCGCGCGGCCCACGGAGAAGCGGCCGAGCTGGACGCGGACGAGTTCTTGACGGCGACCGACGGCTGCGGTGTCGTCACCTACGCGCTGCCGCTCGAGCGGATGGCACACGCCTACTCCCGCTTCGAGGGCCTGCCCGAGGGCGCGCGGATCGCCGGGGCCATGCGCGCCCACCCGGACCTCGTCGGCGGTCCCGACGGCGCCGACTTCAACCTGATGCGTGCCGCGCCCGGCTGGTTCGCGAAGGGCGGCGCCGAGGGGCTGCTCTGCGCCGGCGGCCCCGGCGGGGTCGGGCTGGCGCTGAAGTGCGAGGACGGCTCGGCCCGCCCCCAGGAGGCCGCGCTTGCCGCTCTGCTCGGCCGGCTCGGGATCGATCTTCCCGGCCTTGCCGAGGCGCCTCTGGTCAACAGCCGGGGCGAACAGGTCGGCCAGGTCGCGGTCGCGCGATCGTGACCCGAGAGATTTTCTTTACGAAACTGTGAACGCTCACTAAGATCCGCTCACTTTGAGGGTGAGGCCGGGGGTCGGGTTGACCATGGTCTCTGCGCGTGTGGTTCGTCGAAAGCGTCCACTGACAAGCAGCCGGAGGTCGGAACTTGCTCACCGTCGACATCTCGCTCCCTGAGGTAGAGGAACTTCACAAGCTCGTCACCGAAGGGCAGGAGAAGGGCTTTCTCACCTACGACGAGATCGTCAACGGGCTCGAAGACGTCGAGCTCACCAAAGAGCAAGTCGAGGACTTCTACACCTACCTGATCGAGCACGGCGTCGAGCTTGTCGAAGGCGAGCAGCACAAGAGCCCGCCGCACGAGCAGCCCCCGCCGGAGGACGAGAAGGTCGTGGCGACCCCGAAGCTCGACCTCACGGTCGAGCCCTCGCTCGACTCGCTGCGCCTCTACCTGCGCGAGATCGGCAAGGTGCCGCTGCTCACCGCCGACCAGGAGGTCTCGCTCGCGAAGCGGATCGAGCGCGGCGAGATGAACGCGAAGTCGCAGATGATCGAGGCGAACCTCCGCCTCGTCGTCTCGATCGCAAAGGGCTACCTCGGCCGCGGGCTCTCCTTCCTCGACCTGATCCAGGAGGGCTCGCTCGGCCTCATCCGCGCGGTCGAGAAGTTCGACTACCGCAAGGGCTACAAGTTCTCGACGTACGCGACCTGGTGGATCCGGCAGGCCGTGACACGTGCGATCGCCGACAAGGCGCGCACGATCCGCATCCCCGTCCACATGGTCGAGAAGCTGAACAAGGTCGTGCACATCGAGCGCCAGCTCGTGCAGCGCCTCGGCCGCGAGCCGAACGCCGAGGAGATCGCCGACGAGCTCGAGATGACGCCCGAGGAGGTGCGCGAGATCCTGCGCATGGCGCAGCTCCCGGTCTCACTCGAGAAGCCGATCGGCGAGGAGGAGGAGTCGGCGCTCGGCGACTTCGTGCAGGACGAGACCGCGGAGTCGCCGTTCGACACCGCGCAGCTCTCGCTTCGGCGCGAGGACATCGAGAACGCGCTCGGCGCGCTGCCCGCGCGAGAACGGCAGGTGATCGAGCTTCGCTTCGGGCTCCACGGCGGCCCGCCGCGGACGCTCGAGGAGGTCGGCCGAGCGTTCGGCGTCACGCGCGAGCGCATCCGCCAGATCGAGAACAACACGCTCAAGAAGCTCGAGCATCTTCCCGAGGCGCAGGCGCTCCGGGACGCCGTCAGCTAACCGCGGCGACCTGCACGTCGACCGTCGTCTCGACCGGGAGGTCGAGCGACGCCGCGACGAGGCAGCTCCGCTCGGCTGCCACGACGAGCTCGTGCGCGCGTTGTTCCGCGCCCGGCTCGGTTGCGATCTCGACCCGCTGCTCGAGCCGCACGAAGCCGAAGCGGCCGTCGGGGCGGCGGCCGACGACGCCGTGCGCCTCGATGAGCAGGCCGAGCAACGGCAGCTGCTCGCGCTGCGCCCGTCCGAGGATCGTCACCGCGAGGCAGGACGCCGCGGCGGCACCGAAAGCGTCCTCGGGGCTCCAGACCGCCGGCTCGGCCTCCGGCCAGAACTCCGGTGGCGGCGCGATCTCCAGCTCGGGCTTGCCCGGAACCTGGACGACGACCGTGCGGTCGTGGCGCCACTCGACCCGCACCGGGAACCGGATCTCCTTGCTCTTGACCGTCATGCACCGATCGTCGCTCCGGTCCGGGAGACCGGCATCGGGCGCACCCCGGACGGCGGTTGCGGCCAACCCGTGGGCTCAGATCAGGCGGCGCTGCGCAGCCCAGCGCGTCAGCTCGTTGCGGTTCGAGAGCTGGAGCTTGCGGAGCACGGAGGACACGTGCGATTCGACCGTCCGCGCGGAGAGGTGGAGCCGCGCGGCGATCTCCTTGTAGCGATAGCCGCGCGCGATCAGTTGCAGCACCTCGCGCTCCCGCGCAGTGAGCTGGTCGAGCTCGGGGTCGGAGGTCGCCTCGCCGCTGCGGAAGGCGTCGAGCACGAAGCCCGCGAGGCGCGGCGAGAACACCGCGTCTCCGTCCGCGATCCGGTGTATCGCCTCGGTCAGCTCGGCACCGGAGATCGTCTTCGTCACGTAGCCGCGGGCGCCCGCGCGGATGACGCCGATCACGTCTTCCGCGGCGTCCGAGACGGAGAGCGCGAGGAACTTCACGCCCGGCCGTTCCGGCGCCACCTGGACGATCACCGCCTGGCCGCCGCCGTCCGGCAGATGAACGTCGAGGAGCACGACGTCTGGGTCGAGCTCCTTGATCAGCGGCACCGCCTCGGCGACCGAGCCCGCCTCGCCGACGATCTCTACCGTGGGGCCGAGCTCGCTGCGCACGCCGGCGCGAAACAGATCGTGGTCGTCGACGAGCAGCACACGGCGCAGCGGGCGGCTCACGACGCCGCCTCCGGCAGCATGAGCTCCACCTCGGTGCCCTCGCCCGGCGAGGAAACGATGCGCGCGGTGCCTCCCACGCGCTCCATCCTGCCTCGGATCGACTCCGTGATGCCGCGGCGGTCGCC
>JBEKEH010000121.1:0-9855 GCA_050013935.1 Gaiellaceae bacterium
CGAACCCCTTCGCGCCGAGCCGCTCGAGCCGCTTGCCGCGCAGCTGCACGAGCACGCGGTCGCCGAGATCGATCATCTCGCCGGGCCGCATCCGGTTCGCCTCCGCGCGCCAGAGCAGCGTGCGCACGACCTCGTCGGCGGTCGTGCACGGCTTCCACACTCCCTCGCGCGCGGGATCCCAGCTCACGTCGTCGTGGAGCCGTGTCCGCAGCTCGCGATGGTCCGCGCGGCGGGCGAGCTCGTACACCTCGCGAACCGCGTCGAGGTTGCTCGCAGGCATGGGGCTCAGCCGACGAGCGGCAGCGACTTGAGGATGCCGCTGCTCTGCCGCGAGGCGTCGATCGCCTCCGCGATCCCGACGATCGCCTGGGCCGTCTCCGACTCGGGGTGCGCGGCGACGATCGGCTCGCCGAGGTCGCCCTGCTCGCGCAGCAGCGGGTCGAGCGGAACGCGGCCGAGCAGCGGCACGTCGAGCTCCGCCGCGAGCAGCTCGCCGCCGCCGCTGCCGAACACCTCGCCGCTCATGTTCTCGACCACGCCGAGCAGGCGCATGTTCGTCTTGCGCGCCATCGACGCGGCGCGCGAGGCGACCTCCTGCGCGAGCTTCTGCGGCGTCGTCACGATGACGACCTCCGCCCGCGGCAGGAGCTGGCCGAGCGAGATCGCGACGTCGCCGGTGCCCGGCGGCATGTCGACGACGAGCACGTCGAGGTCGCCCCAGTGCACGTCGGTGAGGAACTGCTCCAGCGCCTTGTGCAGCATCGGCCCGCGCCACATCACCGGCTCGTTGCCGTCGAGGAAGAAGCCGATCGACATCAGCTTCAGGTCGCCCTTCACCGGCGGCACGATCAGCTCGTCGACCGCCACCGGCTTCTGGTGGATGCCGAGGATGTGCGGGATCGAGTGCCCGTAGACGTCCGCGTCGAGGATGCCCGTCTTGCGGCCGAGCTGCGAGAGCGCGACGGCGATGTTCGCGGCGAGCGACGACTTGCCGACGCCGCCCTTGCCGCTCGCGACCGCGATCACGCGCGTGTCGGGCCCGAGCTTGATCACCGCATCGCCGGCGGGCGCGCCGCCGCGCAGCTTCCGCGTCAGCTTCTGTCGCTCCTCGGGCGTCATCACCGCGAAGGAGAGCGCGACCCCGGTCACGCCCGGCACCGTGGCGAGCGCCCGCCCGATCTGCTCCTCGAACGAGTGGCGCAGCGGGCAGCCGGCCACGGTGAGCACGATCGTCAGCGAAACGACGCCGTCGCTGGACTCGACGTCGCGCACCATGTCGAGCTCGGTGACCGGCCGCCGCAGCTCCGGATCGATCACCTGCTCCAGCGCCTCCAGGATCGCGCTGCGATCTGGTTCCATCTCGCTCCCGAGACTAGCGGAGATAGGGTCGGTGACATGACCTGGTTCGGCCTGGTCTGGAAGAACCTGCTGCGGCGGCCGGTGCGGACACTCCTCACCTCGGCCGGCGTGGCGCTCGGCGTGGGGCTGATCGTCGCCCTGCTCTCGATCTCCGCCGGCGCGAAGCGCACGGCGGGCGACCTGATCCACCTCGGCCGCGCCGACTTCGGGCTCTTCCAGAGCGGGGTGAGCGACGCGACGCGCTCGCTCCTGCCGGTACGGCTGGAGCGGGAGATCGGCGCGGATCTCGGCGTCGCGCAGACGGCGCGCATCTTCCTGCTCGTGACGAAGGTGCAGGGCCAGGACTCGTCGCTCGTCTTCGGGCTCGCGGCGAACGAGTTCCCGTACCGGCGCCTGACGCTGATCTCCGGCAACCGCTCCGGCGCGCTCGTCGGCGACACCGGCGCGAAGAGCTTCCACGTGCAGCCGGGCTCGCCGATCGACGTCAACGGCCACGTCTTCCGCGTTTCGGGCATCTTCCACAGCGGCGACCGCTTCGAGGACATGGGCGTCGTGCTGCCGCTGGCGACGGTGCAGTCGCTCGCGAAGCGGCCGGCCGAGGCGACGACGATCGCGGTCGCGGTGAAGCTCGGGCAGCGGCCGCAGGTGGTCGCCTCGCGGCTGGAGAAGCGCTACGGGATCACGGCGATCGTCGAGCCGGGGCAGGCGGTGAAGGTCGACACCTCGTCGCAGCTGATCCTCGACGTCGGCTGGGTGATCTCGGCGCTCGCGCTGATCGTCGGCGGGATCGGCGTCATGAACACGATGGCGATGTCGGTGTTCGAGCGCGTGCGCGAGATCGGCATCCTGCGCGCGGTCGGCTGGACCGGCTGGCGGATCGCGGCGTTGATCGTGAGCGAGGCGATCGGGATCTCGCTCGTCGCGCTCGCGATCGGGCTCGCGCTCGGCGTGCTCGCGGCGCACCTCTTCACCGCGCAGACCGGGCTCTCGACCCTCGTCTCGCCGGACTTCAACGCCGGCGTGTTCGCCTGGGGGCTCGCGTTCGCGCTCGGCGTCGGGATCATCGGCGCCGCCTATCCGGCCTGGCGCGCGCTGCGGCTCAGCCCGATCGAAGCGCTGCGCCGGGAGTGACACGTCGGGGGCCGAACGCAGATCTATCTCGGCGAGGACGAGCTCGAGCTCCTCGACCGTGTCGCAGAGGCGACTGGCGCGTCGCGCTCGGAGTTGATCCGGCGCGCGATCCGGAACACCTTCGGCGAGAAGACGAAGGCCGAGAAGCTTCAGGCTCTGGCCGCCAGCGCCGGCTCCTGGCGCGGGCGGCCCTTCACCGGAGCCGAGTACGTGGACGCGGTGCGCGGCGACCTCAACGAGCGCCTGAGCCGACTCGGGCTCGAGTGAAGCTCCTCGACACGACGGTCGCCGTCGACCATCTGCACGGAGTCGCGCCCGCGGTGGACCTCCTCCACAAGCTGGTCGAGGACGACGAGGAGGTGCGTGCGAGCGAAGTCGTCCGCTTCGAGCTGCTCGCAGGCGTACAAGACGAAGAGCTCGAGGCACTCGAGCAGTTCTCGTCGGCGCTCTCGTGGGTCGCCGTCAACGAAGACGTCGCTCGGACGGCAGGCGCGCTGGCACGTGCATACCGGAAGGCCCACGGTGGAATCGACGACGCCGACTACCTGATTGCCGCGACGGCGATCGTCCTCGACGCCGAGCTCCTGACGACGAACCTCCGCCACTTTCCGATGCTGAAGGGACTCAGGGCACCGTATTAGCGAACGACCGCAACCAGGTTGCGCAGCAACCTGATTGCAGCCTTCAGCCCCGCAGCGCAGCGGCGGCGGCGAGGACGCCGTCGCGGAGGCGCAGCACGCGCTCCGCCTGGCCCGCAACGTCGGCGTCGTTCGTCACGACCAGGATCGTCGTCCCGTGCTCGTCGTTGACGCGGTGCAGCACGTCGAGGATCTGGGCGCCCGTCTCGGAGTCGAGCGAGCCGGTCGGCTCGTCGGCGAGCAGCAGCCGCGGCTCGTTCGCGAGCGCGCGGGCGATCGCGACGCGCTGGCGCTCGCCGCCGGAGAGCGTCGGCGGGTAGCTGTCGGTGCGCGCGGCGAGGCCGACCTCCTCCAGCAGCTCGCGCGCGCGCCGCTCGCGCTCTGCGCGGCGGCGCCTGCCGAGCATCGGGATCTGCACGTTCTCGAGCGCGGTCAGCGTCACGATCAGGTTGTGGAACTGGAAGACGAAGCCGACGACCTCCGCGCGGTAGCGGGACGGGTCGTCGAGCCGCGTCACGTCCTCGCCGCCGACGTGGATCTCGCCGGCGTCGGGCCGGTCGAGCGCGCCGATCAGGTTCAGCAGCGTGCTCTTGCCGCAGCCGGAAGGCCCCGTGAGCGCGACGAGCTCGCCGGGCTCGAGGCCGAGCGAGACGTCCTCGAGCGCCCGGATGCGGCCGCCCTCGAAGCTCTTGCGAACGTGCTCGACGCCGACGGCCGCGCCGTTCACTTCACGACGACCGCCCAGGTCGCCTTGGCGGTCGCGTAGCCCTTGGCCGTCACGATCGCCAGGATGACGAGATGCACTCCTCGTGCGGCGGCCGGGAACGGCGGGCTGCCGGGCGTGCCGAACGTCTCCTGCCAGAAGCCCTTCTTGACGACGTGGACGCCGATCTCGCCGCCCGGCACCGCCACCCCGCTGAGGGTGAACAGGAGGTGGATCTTGCAGGCGACCGGCTTGCCGGTCGCCGCGTCAGTGACGGTCACCGAGTAGTGCCACTTCTTGCCGACGAGCGGGTGGTGGTCCTGGCCCTTCAGCACCACGTGGAGCGTCTTCGCCTGCGGGCCGGCGAGGCTCGGACCGGCAACAAAGACAGCGGCGATGCTGACAAAAAACACAGCGGAGAGAAAGCGCAGGTACAATAGGCAGCGGACGCTCCCTATCGTACGCCGCAAGCCCCCTTCGGGCCTGCAGTCACCATCCGTACGAGTAAGCAAATGCTTCGTCACAGGTTGTGCATTTCCTCAATCGAGGGATGCGACCGGTGGCATCCTCGGACGATCTCTGGGATGCAGGCCCCGTTCAAACGCGGCCCTCGCCCCGAGCGGAAGTCCTCATGCTCCCCAGCATATCCGTCATGGTGGCGGCAGCCACCCTTGCAGCTGCATGCGCGCTCACAGTCCCTTCACATGGCGCGGCGGCGGCCTGCGGCAACAGCGGCTATTCGTACGCCGGCGTCTCGAGCCTCCAGTCGCGCTCCGGCGTGAGCGCCGAGATCACCGCCCTCAGCGCGCCGAGAGTGGCCTCGGGCCACGTCGCCGCCTGGGTCGGCGTCGGCGGTCAGGGCCTCGGCCCGAACGGCAGCGACGAGTGGCTCCAGGCCGGCATCAGCGCCACGCCGGACCAGGGGTCGGCGCTCTACTACGAGCTCGCGCTCCCGGGCAAGGCGGCGCGCTACGTGATGCTCGCCGGCCACCTGCCGGTCAGCCGCAGCTACCGGGTCGCCGTCCTCGAGTCGGCGGCGGGCACGGGCTGGTGGCGGGTGTGGGTCAACGGCTCGCCGGTGACGAGCCGGATCCACCTCGCCGGGAGCCACAACGCCTGGCGGCCGGTCGCGACGAGCGAGAGCTGGGACGGCGGCACCGCCGCCTGCAACGCCTTCGCGTTCCGCTTCGCCGACGTCCACGTCGCCTCGCACGCGGGCGGCGGCTGGGTACCGATGCAGGTCGAGGTGCTGAACGCACCCGGCTACGTCGTCCAGCAACGCACGCTCGCCGGCTTCGTCGCCCGCGGCGGCGTCTAGTGGACGCAGCCGCCTCAGTCGCGGGACGGCGGCGCGAGCTCGGCTGTCTGCTTGCGAACGATCCGCATCTCCTCGCGATCGTGCTCGTCGGCGGCTATCCGGCGGACCTCCACGCGGAGCGCCGAGCGGGTCCGCCGACGCGCTGCGGCTGAAGCATCATCGAGACGAATGCGGAGGCGTCGAAGGACGGCCTCGAGCGTAGCGCAGCTCACACAGCTGCGACTCCTGGCCTTGAACGCCGACGGCCGGGCGCTGGGCCCGGCCGTCGTGGAGCTCGATCCGATGCCGCCCGTTACAGCGTGAACGGAATCACGAGGGTTTTCTTGTTGCCCTGCGGGTCGCGGGCGATGATCCTGATCTCGTAGGTGTGGCCTGCGATGAGCAGGTTCTTCGGGATCGCGAGCTTGATCGGGATCGTGCGCGGCACGAGCACGAGGAAGTTGAGGTTCTTCGCCTGTTCCCCCGTCAGCTTGTTGCCGACCTTCGACTTCGTCTGCGTGATCAGCAGCTCCTTGCCCGTCGTCGTGTCGACCACGGAGATGAACAGGTGCGCCTGCTCGTCGATCGTGAAGCTCGTCGAGACGATCAAGGCCTTGCCGCTCTTCCGCGCCGTCAGCGGCGGCGCGAACTCCCCGCCCTTCCTCTTCAGCCCGGGCGGCCCGCTGTGGTTGTGGTTCGGGTCGCCGAAGCCGTAGCCCGGCTTGTACTGGTCGCCGCCGGAGGTGAGCCCCTGGACGACGATCGCCTGGTGCGCCTTCGCCGGCGCGAACACCTTCGAGACGGCCTTGACCGCATGCTCGACGCTCGAGGCGGCGTAGCCGACGCCGCCGACGGCGGCGAGTGCGCCGATCATGGCGGCGGTCAGCGCCACCGGCACGGCGATGCGGAACGAGCCGCGCCGCCCGAGCGCCGGCCGCTCGGCGTGGACGCGTGCCTCGATGCGGCTGACGAGCTCGTCGCCCGGCTGCGGGCGCGCGGCACGGAGCTCGCCCTCGAGCTTGTCACCCCGCCTGAAGAACCCGGTCATGGAGATTGCCCTCCCCCTCGTGTCGGATCAATGCTTCCGAACCGAATACCCGCGGCCGGGGTCAAACCCTTACAACGACTGCTGCATCATGACGCTATGACGGTATAATCCATCACAGCATGGCGAAGACGAAGACGACCGTCTACATCGACGACGAGGTGCTCCGCGCGGCTCGCATCCTGGCTGCGCGGAGCGGTCGGCGCGACTCAGAGGTCGTCGAAGAGGCGCTGCGGGAGTACGCGGGCCTTGCCGTTGTCGAGCGCGTACGCAGCCGCAACAGCGACCTGTCCGGCGAGGAGGCGCTCAAGCTCGCCTACGAAGAGCTGCACGCGATGCGGCGGGAGCGCCGCCACCAAGCGAGCTCCGGCTAGCTCGTGCTGCGCGTCGTGCTCGACCCCGGGGTGCTGGTGTCCGGGTTCATCACGGCGGAGGGACCGCCGGGTCGGATCGTCGACTTCTGGCGGCGCGGCGTGTTCGAGCTGGTCGTCTCCGACGCGCTCCTGGGGGAGCTCCAACACGTGCTGCAGCGACCGCACCTCGCGGTGCGCGTCGACGGGCGGGAGGCCCGAGACTACGTCGCCGGACTCCGCCGCGGTGCGATCGCGATCGACGACCCGCCGAACGAGCCCGGCCTGACGCCCGATCCCGGCGACGACCATCTCATTGCGCTCGCGCGCGCTGCGCGAGCCGACCTCACCGTCTCCGGCGATGCCCATCTCACCGGACTCGTCGGGGCGACGCCGCCGGTGATGACACCGCAAGCGTTCGCCGCCATGCTCGTCCCCGACGCGTGAGCCACCGGGTTATGCCCGCACAGGCACCGTAGCCGCGGTCTGCTCGGGCTCGGCCGGCTCGAGCTGCCTTACAGGCCCAGCGCGAGCCCGAGCGCCTCGTTCAGCCGAGCCGTCTCCGCCGGCCCGAGCGTGCCGCGCCGACGGCCGAGCGCCTGCTTGGGGATCGTGAAGAGGTTGTCGCAGTTGACGACGCTCTCACGCGCCAGTCCGTGCTCCGGCCCGAGCGGCACCTCGGTCGGTAGCCCTCGAACCGTGCTGGTGATCAGGGCGACGACCACCTGCTTCAGCACCGGAATCGCCGTCTCGCGCGTGACGATCACGACCGGGTGCGGCCCGGCGGGCAGCTCGACGTCGTAGATCGCGCCGCGGTTCAGAGCGGTCCCCGGCCGCGCTCCTCGCCGGCCGCGGCCGCGGCCAGGAGCGACAGCCCCAGCTCGCCCGTCCACACCTCCTGCGGATGCTCGCCGTAGCCGCGCTCGTAGGCGGCGGCGATCTCGCGCTCGCGCTCCGCTTCGAGCACGAGCGCGAGGGCGGCGCGCAGCGCCTCGCTGCGGCTGGAGAAGCGGCCGCGTGCGATCGCTGCGTCCAGACGCGCGAGCTCGGCCTCGTCCAGGCGCGTCTGTACGGGCGTGCTCATACGCCAATGCTATCAGAGATGCACTACATATGCCACTACAGACATGTACTGGTGAGCCGCGAGGCGGTCTCAGGCGGGCGCGAGAACCGTGAGCCCGTGGCGGGACGCACCCTCGGCGAGGCGGGCGTGGTAGGTCATCACGGTGTCGAGCAGGCCGGCGTCGGCGAGGCGGAGGGCGGTGACGAGATGGATGGCGTCGAGGGTCGCGAGGCCGGCAGGGAGCACGGTCTCGGCAACGTCGAGGGTGGTCTGGTCGAGGGGAACGAGCGCGACCGCCGCGAGGAGCTCGCCGGCCGCTTCGAGGAGCCCGTAGCGCAGCGCGAGGCGCCGCAGCTCGACGCGGAGCAGGCGGCTGGCGACATGCGCGTCGAAACGGCCGAGCTCGCGCAGGACGGCGGGTGCGTCGGGCTCGCCCAGCAGGATGCGTCCGAGCGCGCTCGTGTCGAGGTAGACCGCAGGCACTGCTCAGCCGCTGCGCTCGCCGCGGCTCTCCGCAAGAGATGCGTCCGTCGTCCCGGCCGGAGCGCCGGGAGCGCGGAGTCGCTCGGCGACGCGCTCGAGCCTCCCGGTCGGGACGCTCGCGCCGACCACGGCCGCGAGCTCGGCGTATGCGTCGGCAGCGATCGGGATCAGCCGGGCGACCTCGCGGCCGTGCTCGGTGACGACCAGCTCCTGGCCCGCTTTGACCCGATCGAGATACCGGCTCAGGTTCTGGCGCAGCTCCCGGACACCCACGGACACGGACATTGTGCAGCGCAGCGTAGCACATCGCGGCGAGCCTGGTCTTGCCGAGCGCGTGGACGAGATCCTCGCCGAGGGCTTCGGCCGCGATTGATCCCGTGGCCCGGGCCGCGCTGGAGGCGGCGAACGGGCCGCTCGTGCTGTCGCCGTTCGTCCTCAGGCGCTCGCCTTCTGCGACGCGCTGCGTGAACACCCGAACGCCGTCATGGCCGCTCCCGGCACCCGCCACTGGCGGCTCTTTGCCGAGCTCTGCACGGCCGCCGGCGCCCGCGGCAATCTCATTCGGGACGCCTACCCGCTCGAGGCAGTCGGTTAGACCGTCAGGGGCGCGGTCGCCGTTTCCGGCCCGATTTCGGCCGATGCACCATTTTGCTAGATTTCTACCATGGCGTTGAACATCAAGGATCCCGAGACCGAGCGCCTCGCCGCCGAGATCGCTGCACTTACCGGCGAGTCCAAGACGGGTGCGATACGAGTCGCGCTGCGAGAGCGAAAGGAGCGGCTCGCGCTGCAGGACCCGGCCGACCGCGGTCGGATGCTGCGGAGATGGCTCGAGCAGGAGCTGTGGCCGTCGCTGCCTGCGGAGGCGCTGGACGGCGAGATCAGCAAGGCCGAGCGTGAGCAGATCCTCGGTTACGGCGAGCACGGCGTGTGATCCTCGACGCCTCCGCGATCGTGGCAATCGTTCTTCGCGAACGCGATCGCGATGAGCTCCTCGACAAGCTCGAGAGCGCGTCGACGGCCGGGGTCGGCGCTCCGACCCTCGCGGAGACGGCGATTGTGCTCGCGTCGCGGCTGGGTGACGAGGCGCCCGTCGACCTGGCGCGTTTCGTGGAGCGAGCGGGTCTCGTGGTGATCGCGTTCGGGCAACTCCATTGGTGGACCGCCGCCGAGGCGTGGCTGCGCTTCGGCAAGGGCCGGCACCCGGCAGCCTTGAACTTCGGCGACTGCCTCGCGTATGCGACGGCGCAGGTGGCAGCGGAGCCGCTTCTCTGTAAAGGCGACGACTTCTCGAAGACCGACCTCGCGCTGGCGTAGCGCCCGGCCGTCGAGCTCGTCGAGGAGATCGGCGAGGCTCATCCGCCCGCCTGAATCGGGCCGGGCTCGGCGAGCTCCTTGCGGGACTGCGCCACTCGCGGAGGCGATCAGACCCGTACGGGCGCCGTGGCCGCGCCCGGCTCGGGCTCGGGCGGGTCGAGTTGCCGGCGCAGGCGGCCGAGGGCGCGGTGGAGGGCGACCTCGACCGCGTTCGTCTTCAGGTCGAGCAGCGCGGCGATCTGGCGGGCGGTGAGGTCGGCGCCGTAACGGAGCGCGACGAGCTCGCGGTCGCGCTCGTCGAGCCGGGAGACGGCGCTGCGCAGCTCGAGCCGGAGCAGGGCATCCTCCTCGTGGCCCGGACCGGGCCGGTCGGGCAGCTCGTCGGTGGGCGTGTCGCCGCGGAGGGCAGCGTCGGCGATGACGCGGCGCGCGATCCCGATCAGCCAGGCGGCCGGGTCGCCGCGGCGCG